>JANJXF010000037.1 GCA_024709165.1 Thiobacillus sp.
GAAGCGGAACAGTTCCTGCGGTTGCAGCGCTGCGGGGCACGCGTCGGCGCAGCGGGTGCAGCGGATGCACGGCAGTTCCCGCGGCAGCGGCGGGAACAATTCTGCCGAGCGCACCAGCACGCAGTTGGTGGCCTTCACCACCGCCACGTCGGCGGATGCCAGCGGCACGCCCATCATCGGGCCACCCATCACCACGCCGGTGGCGCCGTCGCGCTCGCCGGCCTCGGCGATCAGCGCGCGCATCGGCGTGCCGATCAGCACTTCGTAATTCTGCGGGCGCAGCACGTGGCCGGTCACCGTCACCAGGCGCGATACCAGCGGCTCGCCATGGCGTATGGCGCGCGCCAGCGCCTGCGCCGTGCCGACGTTGAACACCTGGATGCCGATGTCGGTGGAAAGCTTGCCCGACGGCACGTCCTTGCCTGTGAGGGTGTGGATCAGCTGCTTGGCGCCGCCGCCGGGGTAGATCGCCGGCACCGGCACCACCTCGACCGCGAAATCCAGCCGGGCCGCAGCGGCCTCTATCGCGGCGATCGCTTCCGGCTTGTTCTCTTCGATGCCGACGAGGATTTGCAGGCTGCCCAGCAGATGGCGCATCAGCGCCGCGCCATCCATGATCTCGTCCGCGCGGGTGCGCATGAGCAGATCGTCGCAGGTGATCCAGGGTTCGCACTCGCCGCCGTTGATGATCAGCACGGGACAGTGGTGCGCACCGGGATCGAGCTTGACCGCACTGGGGAACACCGCGCCGCCCAGGCCTGCGATGCCCAGATCGCGCACCCGCATGCGCAGGTCCGACAGGGACATCGCGTGCGGATCGAGCGGCGTGCGTTCGACCCATTCGTCGCGGCCGTCGGTCCCGATCACCACGCACAGGTCGGGCAAGCCCGACACATGCGGCACCGGGCGCATTTCCACCGCGGTCACCACGCCCGAACTCGACGCGTGCACCGCGGTCGAGATATAGCCGTCGGCCTCGCCGATCATCTGGCCCTTCAACACGCGCTGGCCCGCCTCGACGACCGGCTTGGCCGGGTTGCCCAGATGCTGGCGCAGCGGAATCACCAGTTCGCGCGGCAACAGCGGCGGATGAACCGGTCGGCTGCTCGACTCGCTCTTGTGTTCGGGTGGATGCACGCCGCCATGGAAGGCGAACAGTTCGCGGCTCATGGGCGCGCCTCCGTGTGCACGGCCTTCATCATTACCACTGGGTGCTTCCATTTCCACTGCGGCAGGTCTTCCTTGATCGGCACCATGCTGATGCAGTTGACCGGGCACGGTGCCACGCACAACTCGCAACCCGTGCATTCCTTGGCGATTACCGTGTGCATCTGCTTGGCCGCGCCGACGATGGCATCCACCGGGCAGGCCTGGATGCACAGTGTGCAGCCGATGCAGGCCTGCTCGTCAATGAACGCCACCGACTTTGGCTTCGGCTCGCCCAACTCGCCGTCGAGTGGTTTGGGGTCGACGCCCAGCAGTTCCGCCAATTGCTTGATCACGTCCTCGCCACCCGGTACGCAGCGATTGATGTCGGCCTCGCCCCCGGCGATTGCGTCCGCGTAGGGACGGCAGCCGGGGTATCCGCACTGGCCGCATTGCGTCTGCGGCAGGATCGCATCAATCTTCTCCGCCAGCGGATTGCCCTCCACCTTGAAGCGGATCGCCGACCAGCCGAGCACAAGGCCGATCGCCACGGCCAGCAGAACCATTACCCCGATTGCGGCGAGCATTACTTGACCAGACCAGAAAAGCCCATGAACGCCAGCGACATCAGCCCCGCCGTCACCATCGCGATACTGGTGCCCTTGAATGGCGCCGGCACGTCACAGGTTTCGATCCGCTCGCGCACCCCCGCAAACAGCACCAGCACCATGGAAAAACCGATCGCCCCACCGGCGCCGAAGAACAGCGATTCGACGAAATTGTGCCGCGCCTGCACATTGAGCAGCGGAATCCCCAACACCGCGCAGTTGGTGGTGATGAGCGGCAGGTAGATGCCGAGCACTTGGTACAGCACCGGGCTTGTCTTGTGGATGAACATCTCGGTGAACTGCACGATGCCCGCGATCACCACGATGAACGACAGCGTGCGCAGGTAGAAAAGCTCCGTACCGAGCAGGTATTCGTTGATGAGGTAGCTCGAGCCCGAAGCGAGCGTGAGCACGAAAGTCGTCGCCAGCCCCATGCCGATCGCCGTTTCCAGCTTCTTCGACACGCCCATGAACGGACACAGTCCAAGAATCTTGGCCATCACGATGTTGTTCACGAACACCGTGGATATGATGATGAGAAGGTAGGCTTCCAAGGCAGTCAATCCGAGGCAATTGTGTATTATCCGCCGGGGTGGCAGGGGGGTTCAACCCCGGTGGGAGTGTAGATTTGGCAGGGACGGAGCAGCGCGGCGCGTGTGGGGCAGAACGAACGAGAAACTGTGGTTCATCCCCGCGTGGCGGGGAACACATGAAATCGGTGCCCTATTGATCCGGCACACAAATAATATGAACTATTTTCCGGGTTTGCAGTTAGTTGCTACATGGACAAACAAGACGCAAGTAAGCTCGAGCCGGCGGCGCAATACGAATTGTGCAAGCAGGTCATCCGGGCATGGAAGCGCGGCAGAAGCTGTCGATGATCGCCACGGCCACCAATCAGGGCAAGACGCGCTGGATGATCATCGACGAGGCATTCAACGCGGACAGGTTGATTGAATTTCTGGATGCGTTGATTCGGGATGCGGGCAGGAAGGTGTTCCTGATTCTGGACAACCTGAGGGTACATCACAG
>JANJXF010000204.1 GCA_024709165.1 Thiobacillus sp.
CTGATTTCGGCGACTTGCCGAAATCGGTCACGTTCGACCGAAATCGCCGGTCACGATGCGCCGAAATGAGCGGTCACGTTCCGCCGAAATCAGCGGTCACGATCGTCCGAAATGACCGGTCACGTTGGGCCGAAATACGCAGGTTTCAGCGCAACCCGCTGCCGACCGACTGGGTGACGCAGCGCGATGTGCTGGCGAAATTTGACGCCTGAGATCAGGCCATCACGATCTGGGTGTGGATCTCGACCTTGAGCGCACGCTTGATGGCGGCAAAGACCGCCGAGATGTTGCTCATGGTTGGGTTGCCCGACTGCGACAGCATCCGGTGCAGGCTCTTGGCGGGCTTATGAATTTCTCCGGCCAGCGCCTCGAAGCCCACGGTGGCGTTAACGAGGTCGCGCAGGATCAGCTTGGTCGATTCGGGTTCGCCGTTGACAAATAGGGTAATGGCCTCGTCCAGAAGCGCCTGCGCAAAGGCCGGATCGTTCTGCACGCGCGCGGCCACGGTTTCTTTGAAATCACGGGTCAGTGCCATGTTCACTTTCCTTGTCTAGTTGATGCCTTGCGGCGTTTGTAGTCTTCCCACAGCGCCACCGCCCGATCGATGTCTTGCTGCTGGCGTTTTTTGGTGCCGCCGCCGATCAGAATGATGATCTTCAAGCCATCTTTGGCCAGGTAGATGCGCAGCCCCGGCCCCCAATCGATCTTGTACTCACCAATGCCGCGAAACCACTCGACGTTGGACAGGTTGCCCTGTTCCATCCGGCTGACGGCGACGCGTACCTTGGCAGCAGCCACGGCTTCCAGCGACCCGAACCACTGCGCAAAGAGGCTGTCGCCATCGTTCAGCAGGAGTTCTTTGATCTGGTAGCTCATGGACTCAATAGTAACGTATAAGTTCCCATTGAGCCAGTGCGACAGGCTGAAGGACTGACCGGTGGCCTTGGTTGACGATGAACCGCCGCGCGTAATTCCAATTCGCAATAGAAAGAGTAATAATAAAACCATGATACTGATCGGAGGCAGTCATGGCGAGAAAGGCAAGCGGAGCGGATCAAGTGGCCTCGGCGCGCGAATTGCTGCGAACGGCAAA
>JANJXF010000128.1 GCA_024709165.1 Thiobacillus sp.
TCGATACCGTTTATCTGATGGGTGAGACCGCTACGCACCCGATGGCACGCCTGCTCGTGCGCCTGCCTTTGTCGCGCCTCCTTGCGGGCCCCGGCCCGCGGCGTCGTTGCTTCGTGGCAGACACCCGATCAGACGCACCCTCGGGCGCGTCCAACTGTGGTTTTTAGGATTATTCAGCGCTTCCCGAGAGACGAAATGCGGTCACTTGCCGCAGAAGATGGCGAGCGAAGCCGGCAAATACCGTTGTCCAGACAACAAGTGCGACGTAGAAGAAACTCTCCGGCAGGAAGCGAAGGAATTCGAGCCCCATCGCCTGAATCATCTGATGTGTGCTGGTTGCATACATGCCCAGGGGAAAGACCGCGCCCCAGTAGAGCGGATCGTACTTCAGCGGGAAATGCCGGTAGACATGGCGCCATATGCCCAGGATCAGCAGCATTGGTATCCACCACGTGCCGGTCGCCCAGTAGAAGACCGTAAACCCCTTGATGAACGGCAACTGCGAGAGCAGGAAAGGCGCGTCGTGCGAGTTGAGGATGAGCAGCGACCCGGTCAGGGTCGATATCGCCATGGCGCCCATGTTGATCCAGTAGGGCGGCGACAGGTCGCCGGGAGAGAACGAAAAAAACGTGTAACGGTAAAAGATCAGCGACATCATCCAGATGTAGAGCATGCCGCCCCATAGCCACATGGAAAGCGCGAGGAAATTCATCTCGATCCGGTACGGCTGGTCGGCATGAACCGCAAGCAACGCGCTGAGCACCGCAATCGATTGCGTCGCCACGACGGCCAGCAGCCAGGCGCCGCTGATTCCCTGCTGCAGGGGAGGCTTGTGCTCCTTGACCGTAAAACCGGCGAAAATGGCGTAGGTGAGCCCGACCCACAGCACGGCTGCCAATCCCCAGAGCACCATGGCGACGCGGTATTCCCCAACGAGCAGCACAAATTGGCTGCCGAGAAGGCATGTGCCCGCCACGACCGTGAAAAAGCCGGGTCCGCGAAGGTGATCGATCAGATCCTCGAAGCAGCAGCGCGGGTAGCGCACGAGGCGCAGGATGGTGAGGAACCAAAGCACGACATAGACGACGCAATTGAGCAGGAACAACGCTCTTGCCACAAATTGCATCGCCAGCAGGTGTGCCGCGAGCGAGACGATGCCCGTCGCCATGACCATGCCGAAATAGGCCGGTGACAACCCCGCCAATTGGGTAAGCACAGATTCTCCCTGGAGCCCGATTCGAGCGCTCCGATTCAGCAGAGACGGCTTTCATCATAGCGAACAATCGAACGAGCGGGGACTACGGTTTCGCCACTCTCCCCTGAACCGTCCCCCGAGCCCGTCGGGCTTGAGCGAGGACGGATTTGCCCATTCTTGAGGCGCCATCCATCACGCCAGAATCTCCTCCACCGCAAAAATCCGCCGGTGCTCGCGCATGGCGTAGCGATCGGTCATACCGGCGATGTAGTCGGCGACGGCACGGGCGCCTTCAACGGATTCGCGTTCCTGGTGTTCGGGGGGCAGCAGACGGGCATCGCCGGTGAAGGCGGTGTAGAGATCGGTGATGATGCGACTGGCCTTGGCGCTCATGCGTGCAACCTTGTAGTGCCGATACAGGCGGCGCAACAGGAAGCGCTTGAGCTCGCGGTGTTCGTCGAGCAGGGCCGGACTGAACGCGACGAGCGGCGGGGCGTGGCGGACGTCGTCGATGCTCGCGACGCCAGCGCGCTCGATATTGACGCGCGTGGTGTCGACGAGATCGATGACCAGGGTGTTGATGATGCGGCGCACCGTTTCGGTGACGACGCGGCGGCCTGTGAGCAGCGGATATCGGGCGCGCACCTCGTCGAGGTGGCGCGCGAAGACCTGCACTTCGGCGAGCTGTTCGAGCGTGATGAGGCCGGAGCGCAGGCCGTCGTCGACATCATGGTTGTTGTAGGCGATTTCGTCGGCGAGGTTGGCGATCTGCGCTTCGAGCGACGGCTGCTGCTTGTCGATGAAGCGGCGGCCGACCTCACCGAGCTTTTCCGCGTGCGCGAGCGAGCAGTGCTTGAGGATGCCTTCGCGCGCCTCGAAGCTGAGATTGAGGCCGTCGAATTCGGCGTAGCGTTCTTCCAGCAGGTCGACCACGCGCAGCGACTGCAGATTGTGCTCGAAGCCGCCGTGCTCGCGCATGCAGGCATTCAATGCATCCTGCCCGGCGTGGCCGAAGGGAGTGTGGCCAAGGTCGTGCGCCAGCGCAACGGCTTCGACGAGATCCTCATTGAGACGCAACAGGCGCGCGATGGTACGACCGATCTGCGCGACTTCGAGGCTGTGGGTGAGCCGCGTGCGGAAGAGATCGCCTTCGTGGTTAACGAACACCTGGGTCTTGTATTCCAGGCGGCGGAACGCGGTGGAATGGATGATGCGGTCGCGGTCGCGCTGGAATTCGGAGCGCGGCGCGGCGGCTGGCTCGGCATGCAGGCGGCCGCGGCTGGTGGTGGACTGTGCGGCGTAGGAAGCGAGTTCGTTCATGGTGGATTTCCAGGAGGCAAGCTGCAAGTCTGCCGCAAACCGGGGGGGGTCCGCCAGCGGGGATCAGCCACCCGGATCGGCGAGCGAACCGTCTTCCAGAGCCACACGCTTCACTTCCTGCAGCGTGGCGCTGTCGTAGACGACGAGCGTACTCTCCACACTCACCAGCGCATGCCGGCCGTCGCGGCTGAAGGTGAGGCGTGCGGCCACGGCGCCGGATTGCGGACAGACACGGCCCGCCGGTTCGAGCGTCGCCTTGTCGATGAAGACGAAGCAGCCGCGCAACGCGCCGTCGAAGCCACCGAGCCAGGCGTAGGGGCTGGCGCCATGGCTGGCGAGGCTGCACCCGGGCGCTTCGACGGCGATGTGCCGCAATACCTGCCAGGTGTCGCGGTCCAGTACACTGACCACACTCTCCGTGCAGTTCGGCAGCGCGAGTATGGCGCGTCCGCGCCGTTCCCATGCCGCAGCGCCGCCAGCGTGCGGGCGCCCCGGCAGCGGCATGCGCGCGATCGCGCGGCGTACGTCGAGATGCACGATGTGCGCGGTGATGCCATCGGGCGGCACGCCGATCATATGCTCGAACGAGCGTTCAAAGAAAAAATCCGCGATGGGCGTGTCGAGGCGACTGCGGCGCGGCGCGAACGGCCCTTCGACGATGTGGCCTTCGCGCAGGTTGAAGTCGTGCACCAGACCTTCGTAGACCGGCTGCGGGTTCGCTGCGTAGGACATCTCCCATATCTCGGGGATGTCGCTGAACGTGGCGATGAAGCTTTGCCGTGGCGTGGCGTCGACGACACGGGCAACGCTCGAGGCAAGCCCGTCCTTGTTGCGCACGGGAATACGGCGGATGAGTGCAAGATCGCGCGCGTCCAGCGCCACCAGGGTGTGTGGGACGGCATTGCCGGCCATCAGCACGCGGCCGTCGCCGGACAGCGCCACACTGTGCAATTCGTGGCCGACGCGGATTTCCGCCACGGTACGCAAGGTGAGAAGGTCGAGTTTGCGCACCCAGCCGTCGCGCGTGGCGAGGAACGCGAAGCGGCCATCCGGCGACACCGGTGGCGCGCCCGCGAGTGCATGGTCGAGGGCGATGCGCCGCAGTGGCGCGTACGTTTCGCCGTCGAGCAGGCTGAGGTGACGGTCGGTGGGGTCCGCCAGCAGCACCAGCGTGCGCAGGTCCGCGACGTGGGCCGGCCTGCCCTCCGCTGCCGCGTGCGCGACGTGCGAGGCGCGAATGGCAACTTCGTCGCCGGACCATGCCGGCGCGGCAACGCCGCCACGCACGACCGTGACCCACGCCGCCAGGACCAGCGCCAGCGTTACCCTGCCGATGCTGCCCTGCCCTGCCCGCTTCATCGCCGCAGCGCGCCTCAGTGGCTGGTGCCGGCGGAGCGGGTGATCTTGTTGTACACGTTGTACTTGCCGGAGGGCTTCTTCATCGGGATGCGCTTGACCTCCTGCAGCGTGTCCGCGTCGTAGATCACCAGCGCGCCGTCGTTCTCCCAGATGCTCACCAGCGCGTATTTTCCGTCGCGGGTGAATTCGACATGGGCCGCGGTCTTGCCGGGCTCGGGACGCAGCACGTGCGCGACCTCGAGCGTGTCCTTGTCGATGAGGTGCATCACGTCGCGGCTTGTCGGGTCGCCGGTGGCGAAACCGTCGGTCCAGGCGTAGCGTGTGTTCTCGTGGCTGCGCATGAAAAAGCCGGGGCCGAGCGTCTTGATCGCTTTCACCGTCTGCCAGGTCTGCATGTCGATGACGCTCACCACGCCCGCTTTCATGTTGGGCGTGGCCATCACCGGATGACCCCGATAGTCCCAGGTGATGCCGGAGCCCAGATGCGGCATGCCGGGGAGATCGAGCTCGGCGAGCTTGCGGCCGGAATCGAGATCGAGCACCTGCCCCTTGTGACTGTCGCGCGCGCTACCGATAAGAAGCTTGTAGGATTGATCGAAAAAAAAGTCGTCGAGATAATCGTCGACCGCGATGCGGCGCAACGGGAAGTCGCGCCGGGTGTAGTCGATCTCCCACACCTCCCTGGTGTCCTTCAGCGCGGCGACGAAACTGCCGCGCGGCTCGGCCTGGTACACGGCGGACACGCGCGAGGAAACGCCATCCTGCCCGACGCTGGGGATGACCTTGATGACGCGCAGGTCGGCGGCGTCGAGCAGCACCAGACTGTGTGGCAGATAGTTGCCGACCAGGAGCGTCCTGCCGTCACCGGAGACGGCAAGGTTGCGCGTGTTGAGTCCGGCGCGCACCTCGGCCACGGTCTTCAGGCTGAAAAGATCGAACTTGCTGATCCAGCCGTCGCGCGAGGCGAAGTAGACGAAGCGTCCGGTGGGCGAGAACTTGGGCCCGCCGTGCAGGGCGAAGCGCGTTGCGAAACGGTGGATCGGCTCGAAGCGGTCGCCGTCGAGGATGGTGGCGTGATGGTCGCCAAGCTCCACCACCACGAAAAGATTGTGCGGATCGGCCTTGAACCCGGGACGCGCCGGCAGTTTCGCCGACGGCACATGACGCACGCGCGTGGCGGCGATTTCCTTCTCGCCCCACACCGGCACCTCGGCCAGCGGCGTATAGATGAAGTCGGCCAGCGCCTCGATTTCCGCTGCCGCGAGCTTGTCGGAGAACCCCGCCATCTGGCTCGCCGCACGACCCTGGGCGATGACCTTGACCGCCTCGCCGCGCCGCAGGCGCGAAAGGTTTTCCGGCAGGAGTGCCGGGCCAATGCCGCCCAGACGCCCGGCGCCGTGACAACTGGCGCAGTGCTCCGCGTAGCGCTTCTCGGTGCCGGGTGCGGGGTCCGCGAGCGCGCCGCCGGCCAGCAGCAGCGCAAGACCGAAAACGACACTACGCATGCACTTCAACGTCGATCTCCTCGTCGGTCAGATAACAGGCCGGGTCCTCCGCCCACGGGTCGCCGCTCACCTGCCAGGCGCGCACCCGCGTGTTGCCGCCGCAGATGTCGAAATGCGCGCAGGCGCCGCAGCGCCCGCTCACCGTGCGCGGACGCGCCTTGAGGCCGGCCATGATGGGGTCGGAGGTGTCCATCCAGATCTCGGAAAACGGCCGCTCGCGCACGTTGCCGAGCGTATGGTTCCACCACATGGTATCGGGATGGACATTGCCCAGGTTGTCGATGTTGGCGACGTTGACGCCGCTCGAGTTGCCGCCCCATTGCACGAGCTTGGCGCGCATGTGCGCCTCGAGGTGCGGAAAATGCTCACGCACCCACAGCAGCAGATACACCCCGTCGGCATCGTTGTTGCCGGTGACGAACTCCTTGCACCGGCCGTTCTGCTCCGCCCGCCAGCAGGTGTCGAACAGCAGGTCCATCGCCTGCCGCGTGGTGCGGTGGTAGGCGTCGGTCTTGCGGTTGCGGTTGCCGCGTCCGGCGTAATTCAGATGCGACAGGTAGAACTTGTCGAGTTCCTCGTCCTCCAGCAATTGCAGCAGCGCAGGCAGGTCGTGGGCGTTGTCCTGCGTGAGCGTGAAGCGGATGCCGACCTTGATGCCGCGCTCCTTGCACAGGCGGATACCGTGCATGGACTTGTCGAACGCGCCGTCCATGCGGCGGAAGGTGTCGTGTGTCTGCGCGATACCGTCCAGGCTCACGCCGACGTAGTCGAAACCGACCGCGGCGATGCGCTCGATGTTGTTCGCGTCGATCAGCGTGCCGTTGGAGGACAACCCGACATAGAAGCCCATGGCCTTGGCACGCGTCGCGATATCGAAAATGTCGGGGCGCAAGAGTGGCTCGCCACCGGAGAGGATCAGTACCGGCACACGAAAGCGCTTCAGATCGTCCATCACGCCGAAAACTTCGGCGGTGGAGAGCTCGCCGGGAAAGTCCTTGTCGGCGGAGATGGAATAGCAGTGCTTGCAGGTGAGGTTGCAGCGCCGGATCAGGTTCCAGATCACCACCGGGCCGGGCGGGTTGCGCGTCGGTCCCAGCGGCGTGGGTTGGGCGATTTCCTGCATGTACTGGGAGATTCTGAACATGGTGTTCTCGTCGGTGCGGGGCTCAGGCGAAGCGCAGCCCGGTCTTTTTCAGGATGCGCGTGCTGTAGAGGATCGCGTGCGCGCTGCACGCATCGCCAAGCAGTTCGGCGATCTGCCCCGCCTTGTGTTCCACCTCGGCACGGTCGTGGCCGTGCACCATCGCAAACAGATTGTACGGCCACTCCGGGCGCTTGCGCGGGCGCAGGTAGCAGTGGCTCACCGCGTCGAGCCGGCCCACCGCGTCGCCGAGCGCGAACACGCGGTCGTCGGCCACGTCCCATACGGTCATGCCGTTGGCAACGTAGCCAAGCGCATAGTGGTTGGGCACCGCGCCGATGCGGCGGATGATGCCGGCGTCGAGCATGTGCTGCATGCGCGCCATCACCGCCTCCGCGCTTGTGCCGACCTGCTCGGCGACGGCATGATAGGGCCGTGCAACCAAGGGCAGACCGCGCTGGGTGGCGAGGAGAATGCGGCGGTCGAGCGCGTCCAGCGAACCAGTTTCCATGCTCAGGCGCGCAGCTTCAGTTCGACGAAGAATTCGCGAAGCTTCGGCATGGCATAGACCGAATAACCGGTATCGTGTTCGATGCGCGCCAGTGCATCGCTGAGTCCCTGCGGAGTTTCGGTGGCAAGCACGAACCACATGTTGAAAACATGCTCGCGCTCGTAGTTGTGGGCGACCTCGGGCAGGGCGTTGACGAGGGCGGCAACGCGTTCGAAATCCGTCGGCGGGATCTTCATCGCCACCAGGCACAGCCCGCCGCCGAGACGCTCGGCGTGGTACATCGGGCCAAAGCGGCTCAGGATGCGCGTATCCAGAAGATCGTCGAGGCGCGCCAGCAATTCGTCCTCGCCGCAGCCGAGCTCCGCCGCCACCGCGGCATAGGGACGCTCGCAGAGCGGAAAGCCGTCCTGCAGCCGATTGACGATGGCGCGGTCGAGCGCGTCCATGGCGTCACGCCGCGGCACGAACGTAGCGTGCCCCACACTGCTTGAAGCGGCGCGTGCTGAACAGCACCTCGAAAGCGATGTCCGTGAGGCCACAGCTCTGGCGCATCGCCTCGACGCGCGCCAGCACCTCGGCGCGGTCGCGCCCGTGGATCATGCAGAACAAGTTGTAACGCCAGGCGGGCAGACGACGCGGGCGACGGTAACACAGGGTGACGTATTCGATGTCGCCAAGACAGCTACCGACTTCGTCCACCACGCCATCCGGGATGTCCCACACCACCATGGCGTTGGCGCGGAAGCCCAGCTCGTGGTGACGCACCACCACGCCCATGCGCCGGATCACCCCGCGCGCCACGAGATTCTGCAGCGTGGCGATCGCCGCATCTTCGCTCATGTCTGCCTGCGCTCCGACCGCCGCATAGGGCCGCGGAACGAGCGGCAGGCCCGCCTGGATGGCGGCGATCAGCCGGGTTTCCGCAGCACTCGGCACATAGGGCGGACGCACGCCACCGGCGTGGGATTCGACGTGCCGCATACGCTTGGCCCGGACACCGGTGAGGTCGAAGCCGAGGTCGATGTGATAGTCCTCGACCAGCGGCAGAAACAGCACACGACGGCCCGAGCGCTCCTCGATTTCATGCAGCACCCGCTGCAACGCCAGTTCGTCCGGCGCGGTCACGACGAACCACAGGTTGTAGTGATGCTCACGCTGGTAATTGTGGTTGACCTCGGGATAGGCGCTCACCAGTTGCGCGACCCGCTCCAGATCGTGCTCCGGCACCGCCAGCGCGGCCAGCGTGCTGGCACCGATACTGCGCGGACGAAACACCGCGCCGACGCGGCTGACCGTGCCCTGCGCCTGCAAGCGGACAAGCACCTCCAGAACCGCCTCCTCGGACGCGCCGAGCGCGTCGCCGAGCGCGGCGAACGGCGCCGGCGTCAGCGGAAAGTCGTGCTGGTAATCGTTGAGCAGGCTGAGTTCCAGATCGGCGTTCATAGTCCGGTCCTGTGCGCACGGTGGGTGAAGAAGATGCCGCTCGGGCTGTCGAGCGCGAGTTCGCCGACGAGCGCGAAGGTTTCACTGTCGTAGACCAGCACCTTGTTGTCGTCGCGCGCCGACAGCCAGGCGTGTTCGCCGCGCGGTGTGAATTCGATGTGCAGCACCCCTCGCCCCGGCTTGAAGGTGTGCACGACGCGACGGCTCGGCACGTCGATGACCTGCACCGTGTCGTTGTGCGGAAAAGCGAAGTTCACCCACACCTGACGGTTGTCCGGACGCGCCACCACAAACACCGGCTGACCGTGCACCGCGATGCGGCCGGTCTCCTTCCAGTTGCCCTGATCCACCACCAGCACCTCGTGCCGGCCGACCGCGGGCACCAGCAGTTCCGTGCCGGTCGCAGCCCAGCCTTCCAGATGCGGCATCTTGTACACCGGCAGTTTTTGTTCGCCGCGGCCATACCCATCGAGAACGCGCGTGACGCCGGCGTCGAGGTTCCACAGGTCGAGCAAGGCAAGGCCGTCCTCGCCGAACAGGCCGGCGAGATAATGCCTACCGTCGGCGGTGATCATGGCGTCGTAGGGTTCCTTGCCGATGTTGCGAAACTTGCGGAGCTGCGGCTTGCGCGGATCGCTGAAATCGCCAACCCAGATTTCCCCCGCCTCGAACAGGCTCCACACGAAACGCTTACCCGCCGCATCGACCAGGCCGATGACCTTGGACGGCTTGCCCGCGTCGTCCAGCGCCGGGATGTCGGCGAGCAGTTCGAGCGTAGCGGTATCGAACACTTTCACACCACCCGGTGCGTAATTGGCGACCGCGAGCAGCCGCCCGTCCTGCGAGATCGCCCCGCCAATGCTGTTGCCCGCCTGCACAGTGCGTCTGACGAGTTTCTGTTGCAGCAGATCGACCTGCGTCAGGCCGCCGTCGCGGCCGAACACATAGGCGTAGCGGGCGTCGCGCGAGAAATTCAGCGAGGCGTGCGAGAGGTCGCCCAATCCGTCGATGCGCCCGAGCACGCTGCGGCCGCTGGTCTCGACGATCGCCACGCTGCCGGCGGCGCGCTCGATCACCACGCCGAGATCGCCGGTGCCGCGCAGCGGCGCCTGCGCGCAGCCTTGCAGCGTCAGCATCAGCAACGCGACGAAAGCAAACCAGGCACGCATCAGAATTTTCCCTTCAGCAGCATATCGACCACCCATTCGGCCTCGGCTTCGCTGAGGAAGGGCGCCCACGGCGGCATGGCGGTTCCCGGACGGCCATACAGAATGGTCGCGACCAGACTTTCCCGCGGCTTGTCGTGCAGCGCTTCGGGGCGCAACGGCAGGCCCAGCCCCCCGGCCAACGTCATCCCGTGGCAGGAGCCGCAATCCTGCCGCACCAGATGGGCGATTTCGCGTTGCCGCGCGGCGTCCGGGTCCGCCGCCGGCGCAACGCAGGGAATCACGAGCACGATCGCAAGCCATGTGAGTCGCCATTGCTTCATTCGATCACTTCAACCAGGCCGCGCATCTCCGGGTGCGGGCCACAACGGTACGGATAGGCACCGGGCCGTTCGAACGTGCGGCGATAAGTCTCGCCGGGAAACAGGCGGTCGGATTCCAGCCCGTTTTCCTGTTCGAAGAGCACCGAGTGATTGGTGCGCTTCTCGCGGTTGATCCAGGTGACGGTGGCCCCTGCCTTGACCTTCACGGCCGGCGGATCGAAACGCATGTTCTCGATCGCTACCTCGGCCTCGGTCGCCCCGGCGGGGCCGGCGAGGACAGCGACGGCAATCCAGGTGCGGCGCAGCACAGTGCCTGTCCGCTGCCGCCATCCTCGCGCCGGGCCGTGGCCACTGTCCAAACTCACCGCCGCACCCCGCCGTTCGTCACTTCGCCGCGCTGATGTCGGCCTTGGTGTCGATGCCGAGGCTGTAGCCGAACGACACGTGATGGAAGCGGCCCGCCGCGTGGTCGTTGTGGATGGCGAAGCCCAGGTTGTACGACTTGCCCGAGGCCAGCGCGATATCACCGTCGCCGCCGGAAAGCTTGCGGGTGAAGGTCACCACCCAGGTGTCGCCTTCCTTCTTGCCCTCGGCCTTCGCCAGCGCCTTGCCGCCTTCCATGACGCGCTTGTCGGCGACATGGCCGTCGACACCCTTGCCGCCCTTGCCGCTTTGCCACTGCATGAGGTCGTAGTAGTTGCCGGAAGCGAGCGAGGCGCCGATGACGTACTTGGTCTTCTTGTCATTGCCGGCCGGCATGGTGCGGACGTCGGCGTGACAGGTCCCCCAGCACCCGCCCGCGCGTCCGATCTGCACCGTGGCGCCGCGCGTGTCCTTGGCGGTAATTTTGTTGTCCTCTAGCATGACCGCGAGCTTGATCGGATTGTCCTTGTCCATCTTCTCCGCGCCGCCGCCGGCATCCTTCCAGCTGAAGCGCAGGTAGAGGTTCGTGCCGTCGTTGGCGGCCTGTACCGTCACCGGCATGGTCGGCACGCGGCCGGCAACCGGCTTCGGTTCGAGTTTCTCGCCCTTGAGTATCTTGTCCGAGGCGATGTCGACGTTACGGGTCTTCTCGTCCTCGTGGCAGGCGATGCACGTCTCGCCCTTTTTCAGCCCCTTGGCGCCGCCGTGCTGGGTGCCGTTCATGATCCATTCGAGGTTGGCCGGACCGGGATAAAACACCGTCACCTTGCGCGAGGGCACCTTGCTCCAGTCCGGGGCCGCGAGCGCAGTGCCGGCGCTCGCCGCGAGCGCGAGTCCGAGAACCGAAATGCCGAGCGTTGCCTTGTTCATGCAAAATCTCCTTGAGTCGATGGAAAGCGTGTCGAATGCTGCGGGCCGGCGATCAGAGTTCGTCCTCTTCGGTCATGCCCTCGGGTTTCTTGTGCGCGATGCCCTTGTGGCAGTCGATGCAGGTCATCTTGTCCTCGAGCGCCATCTCGTGCTGTTTCTTGGCACGCGTTTTCTGCACCTCGGTGTTCATGCCGTCGAAGCTGTGGCAGTTGCGGCATTCGCGCGAGTCCGACGCCTTCATGCGTTTCCATTCGTTGCGCGCGAGTTGCAGGCGCTTGGCCTCGAACTTCTCCTTGGTGGCGATGGTGCCCATCACCTTGCCGTACAGTTCCTTGCTGGCCTGCACCTTGCGGACGATCTTGTGCGTCCAGTCCTTGGGTACGTGGCAGTCCGAGCACACGGCGCGTACGCCGGTGCGGTTCGAATAGTGGATGGTCTGCTTGTATTCCTGATAGACGTTGTCGCGCATCTCGTGGCACGACACACAGAACTCCAGGGTGTTGGTGGCTTCCATGCCGGTGTTGAACCCGCCCCAGAACAGGATGCCGGCAACGAAGCCGCCCCCCAGCAGGGTCAGGATCGAATACTTGGCGGTCGGCGAACGCAGCCGGGACCACCATCCCTTCTTTGCACTCATTTCTTGTTACTCCCTCGGCCGATCGGCGGGCGGGGTCGCCCCCGCCCGCCTGGCTTGCTTACTCAGTAGATGTCATGCTGCGTGTTGAGGATGTTGAACTTGCCCGTCGGCGTGATGAGCTTGGGATCCTTGATCACATGCTTCAGCTTGCGGGTCTTGTCGTCCATCACCACGATGGCGGACGGATCGGTCTTGCCCGCCCAGATCGAGAACCACACCTCGTCGCCGGCGGCGTTGTACTCCGCATGCACCGCGCGCTTGACCGCCTTGGTCTCGGGCAGCCCGGCGAGCTTGGCGATGTTGATCACCTCGGGCGCCTTCGAGAGGTTCTTGAGGTCGTACACCGTCACCGATTCCGCGACTTCCGGCTCCGGATTCAGCGGCGCGTCCGCCCACAGGTTGCCCGACTTCGGATGGGTCTTGACAAAGAGCGAGCCGGATCCGTGGTTCTTCAGCTCGGCCACCACCTTCCACGCGTTCTTCGGATGCTTCACCGGGTCGGTGCCGATCAGCGTGATCACGTCGGAACCGAGGTGCGACGTCGCCCACACCGGCCCGTAGGTCGGGTGCTTGAAGTTCGCGCCCCGGCCCGGGTGCGGTTTCGGCTTGGTGTTCACCAGGGCCGCCAGCTTGCCGGTCTTGGTGTCGACCACCGCCACCTTGTCGGAGGCGTTAGCCGCAACGAGGAAGTAGCGCTTGGTCGAATCCCAGCCGCCGTCATGCAGGAACTTGGCGGATTCGATGGTGGTTTCCTTCAGGTTCTTGATGTCGGAGTAGTCCACCAGCTTGATCATGCCGGTTTCCTTGACGTTCACCACCCATTCCGGCTTGCCTTCGGTCGCGACGATCGAAGCGACGCGCGGCTCGGGGTGATAATTGCCATCCACCGTGACGCCGCGGGTCGACATCAGCTTGAGCGGCTTCAGCGTATCGCCTTCGGTGATCACGTACTGCGGCGGCCAGTAGCCGCCGGCGATCGCGTACTTGTCCTCGTAGCCCTTGGCCTTCGACACCTCGATCGAGCGCGCCTCGATGCCGATCTTGAGGGTGGCGACAATGGTCGGCTTCTCGAACCACATGTCGATGAGATCGACCTTGCCGTCACGGCCGATCACGTAGACGTAGCGCCCGGATTTCGACACGCGCGAGATATGCACCGCGTAACCGGTCTTGACGATGCCCCAGATCTGCTTGGTGTCGCCGTCGATCAGCGCCACTTCGCCCGTGTCGCGGAGGGTCACCGAGAACACGTTCTTCAGGTTGATCTTGTTCATCGGCTTCTTCGGGCGGTCTTCGGGTTTGACGACCAGCTTCCAGCTGTCCATCATCTCCTTCATGCCCCACTCGGGCGGCGCATCCGGAGTCTCCTGGATGTATTTCGCCATCAGGCTGATTTCATCCTTGGTCAGGATGTCGTCGAAGTTGACCATGCCACCTTCGGTACCGTAGCCGATGATCTTCTCCAGACGTCCCTGCCCGAGCTTGAGGGTATTGACGGGTTCCAGGTTCTTGCCGGTGGCGCCCTTGCGCAGGATGCCGTGGCAACCGGCGCAGCGCTCGAAGTAGATCTTCGATGCGGTCGCCTTCTGCTCTGCCGTCAGGGCCGGCGCATCCGCCGCCACGACCGGGTTGAAAATGCCCGCAACGGCCAGGGCCAGCACCGACGACGCGGCTTGATACAGTTTCTTCATTTGCCTTTCCCCTCATTGAGTTGACCAGATGAACATCAGCAGGGCTCACCGCTCCACTTGATCTACATCATGCCTGTAACAGGGAAGGCGATCCTTGACATATATCAAGAAATCATGATTTTCTAACTTTATTACCAGCAACGGGGTCGGAACCGTACCATCCGCAGCCAGAAGGCCGCATGTTTTGTACGATAACTCAATGGCTTGCGCGATCCTTCCGGGAACGCGTGGCGGTTGTCAGGGGATGAGAACGTCGCGCAGCGCGGCCTCCGGCACGTCGCCGGTGATCACCGCCTCGCCCAGCCGCTTCAGCAGCACGAAGCGCAGCTTGCCGCCTTCGACTTTCTTGTCGTGGCCCATGTACTCGAGCCAGGTGTCGAAGGGCAGTTCGGGCGCCACATCCGGAAGACCTGCAGCACGCACGATGGCGCGCGTGTGCGCGACCTCGGCTTCGCCAAGCCAGCCCAGGCGCTGCGAAGCCGCGGCGGCGAGCACCATGCCCGCTGCCACCGCCTCGCCGTGCAGCCAGTTGCCATAGCCCATGGCGCTCTCGATGGCATGGCCGAAGGTGTGACCGAGATTGAGGATGGCGCGCAGACCGCCTTCGCGCTCGTCCTGCGCCACGACCTGGGCCTTGATTTCACAGGAACGGTGGATCGCATGACTGATCGCCGCGGGGTCCAGCGTCCGCAGCTTCGCCATGTTCGCTTCCAGCCAGGCGAGAAACTCCGCATCCCAGATGAGGCCGTACTTGATGACCTCGGCGAGTCCCGCGGACAGTTCGCGCGCCGGCAGCGTGCGCAGCGTGTCGGTGTCGGCAAGCACCGCCCTGGGCTGATAGAACGCGCCGATCATGTTCTTGCCGAGCGGATGGTTGATGCCGGTCTTGCCGCCGACGGAGGAATCGACCTGCGACAGCAGGGTAGTGGGAATCTGCACGAAGGGCACGCCGCGCTGATAGCAGGCGGCGGCAAAGCCGGTCATGTCGCCGATCACTCCGCCCCCCAGCGCGACGAGCGTGGTCTTGCGCTCGGCGCGCCCCGCGAGGAGGGCGTCGAACACGAGATTGAGCGTTTCCCAGTTCTTGTACGCCTCGCCGTCGGGCAGCACCACGTTCGCCACAGCGACTCCCGCCCGCTCCAGCGTCGCGGTGAGGCGCGCCAGATACAGCGGCGCGACGGTGGTGTTGGTCACCACCATGACCCGCTTCTGCGCGAGGTGCGGCACGATCAGCTCGGCGCGGTCGAGCAGGCCGGGGCCGATGTGAATGGGGTATGAGCGGTCGCCGAGATCGACGGTCAGGGTTGGCATGGACGCTGCACGAGAGATCAACAAATAAAACGGGATTGTAACCAAAGCTGCGCAAGCAGATTTTTGCAAGGCGTTTCATACTCTGGATCGGCGCAGGCTTGTGGCGCATACTGCTGCGACACTGCGCCTTTACCACACCCGCGCCGACCAGGCAAGACCTTGAATTGCAACGCATATTAGAATACTCTAATGCACATCTCTCGAGGTGACCGCATGCGCAACCCCGCCCGTCTGCTGTTTCTTGCCCTGCTGTTCGCATCCCCCGCGCGGGCGGCGTTGCCCTTCCCTGTCGCGCCGGTCAAGTACCAGATGACCGACACCGGCTATTCGACCGAAGCGACGGTCGAGGCCGTGAAGCAGTCGACCGTGTCGGCGCAGGTGGCCGGGCGCGTGGCGGCAGTGAACTTCGACGCCGGCGACAGCGTCAAGGCCGGTTCGGTAATCGTCCGCCTGTCGGCGCAGGAACTCGGTGCCGCAGTGGCTGGCAGCCAGGCGCAGGTGGCACAGGCACAAGCCAATCTGGCCAACGCGCGCGCCAACTACGAACGCCAGCAACAGCTGTTCCAGCAGAAATTCATCAGCCAGGCCGCGCTCGATCGCGCCACCGCCGAATACCACGCGGCCGAGGCAGCGGCTCGTGCCGCTCGCGCCGGCGTCGGTCAGACGGCCGCAGTGAGCGGTTACACCACGATCACCGCGCCATTCTCCGGGGTGGTCGCCGCGCGCCACGTCGAACCCGGCGAGTCGGTGACACCGGGACAAGCGCTGATGACCGGCTTCGACCCCCGGGACATGCGCGTCATCGCCAGCATCCCGCAGTACAAACTCGCCGAGGTGAAAGCCTCGCCACGCGTCGCAGTGGAGATTCCCTCGCTCAACAGGTGGATCGACGCCACCGGCGTCACCGTGCTGCCGTCCGCCGATGTAGCCACTCACACGATCAAGGTGCGCCTTGATCTGCCGGCCGGTCTCGAAGGCGTGATCCCCGGCATGTTTGCACGCGCTCACTTCGCCACGGGCACCGCACGCAAGCTGGCCATCCCCGCGGATGCCGTCGTGCGGCGTTCCGAGGTCACGGCCGTCTACGTGGTCAAGGACGAACGCGTCAGCCTGCGCCAGATCCGCCTGGGCACCCCCAATGCGCGCGGCGAGGTGGAAGTGCTCTCCGGCCTCAATCCGGGCGAGGTCATCGCGCTCGACCCGGTCAAGGCGGGCATCTACGCCAAGCGCCCCGTCGCTGCGCCCGCCGGGAAATAAGCCATCATGGGACTCTCGGGCCGCATCGCGCGCTTCTTCCTCACGTCCCAGCTGACGCCGCTGATCGCGCTGATCGCGGCCTTGCTGGGCCTGTTCGCCATCCTGATCACACCGCGCGAGGAAGAACCGCAGATCAACGTGACCATGGCCAACGTGTTCATTCCTTTCCCCGGCGCGTCGGCGAAGGACGTGGAAGCGCTGGTGGCGACGCCCGCCGAGCAGGTGCTCTCGCAGATCGCGGGCATCGAGCACATCTATTCCGTGTCGAAACCCGGCATGGCCGTGCTGACGGTGCAATACCTGGTGGGGCAGGACCGCACGCAGGCGCTGGTGCGCCTGTACGACACCGTGCAGGCGAACCGCGACTGGGTATCGCCCGAGCTCGGCGTCGGCGAGCCGATCATCAAGCCGCTCGGCATCGACGACGTGCCCATCGTCACCGCCACCCTGTGGACACGTGACGCGGCACGCGGCGCCTACGAGCTGGAACAGGTCGCACACGCCGCCGAAATCGAGCTGAAGCGCATCGCCGGCACGCGCGAAGTCACCACCACCGGCGGTCCAGGACGCGCGGTGCGGGTGCTGATGGATCCCGACCGCATGGCGGCATTCGGCGTATCGGCCAAGGACATCCGCGACGCCCTGCAGGTGTCGAACGCGGCGCAGCCGTCAGGCACGCTGGTGTCGGACAACGCGGAAATTCTCGTCCAGACCGGCACCTTCCTCTCCGGCGTCGAGGACGTGAAGCAACTCGTCGTCGGCGTCGCCCAGGGCCGTCCGGTGTACATGAGCGACATTGCCAGTGTGGTCGGCGGTCCCGACCAGCCGCCACGCTACGTGTGGCACGGACCTGGCGCCGGCGGTCCGGATGCCGCCGCGGTCGGACAGAGTTTCCCCGCGGTGACGCTCGCGGTGTCGAAGAAGCCGGGCGAAAACGCGGTCGACGTCGCAGAAAAAGTCATTGCGCGTATCGCCAGTCTGCATGGCAGCGTGATTCCGGACGGCGTGGAAGTCAGCGTCACCCGCAACTACGGCGCCACCGCCGACGACAAGGCGCAGAAGCTGATCCAGAAGCTGATCTTCGCCACCGCCTCGGTGGTGCTGCTGGTGCTGTTCGCGCTCGGCCGCCGCGAGGCGCTCATCGTCGGCGCAGCGGTGCTGCTGACACTCGCCGCCACGCTGTTCGCCTCGTGGGCGTGGGGGTTCACCCTCAACCGGGTATCGCTGTTCGCCCTCATCTTCTCGATCGGCATCCTGGTCGACGACGCCATCGTGGTGGTCGAGAACATCCACCGCCGCATGGGACTCGACCACGACGGCATGGACGCGATCATTCCACGGGCGGTGGACGAAGTGGGCGGTCCCACCATCCTCGCCACCTTCACCGTGATCGCCGCGCTCCTGCCGATGGCCTTCGTCACCGGCCTCATGGGCCCGTACATGAGCCCGATTCCGATCAACGCCTCGATCGGCATGCTGATTTCGCTTGCCATCGCCTTCATCGTCACGCCCTGGCTCGCGCTCAAGCTGATCAAGCAGGACGCGCATGCCACAGAAGGCGGCAACACCAGGTTGCTCGATCTGTTCCACAAGCGCATGACGCCCTTCCTGCGCGGGGCGGCCGGCCGCGCTGCGCGCAACAGGCTGTGGTTCGGCATCGGCGCCGCCATTCTGCTGTCGGTGGCGCTGCCGATGGTGAAACTGGTCATCCTGAAAATGCTGCCCTTCGACAACAAGTCGGAATTCCAGGTCGTCGTCGACATGCCAGTCGGCACGCCGCTGGAAAGGACCGCGCAGGTACTCGCCGAGATGGGCGAGGCGCTCGCCGGCGTGCCCGAGATCACCGATTACCAGGCGTACGCCGGCACCGCCGCGCCCATCAATTTCAACGGACTGGTGCGCCAGTATTACCTGCGCACCGGCCCCGAGGTCGGCGATCTGCAGGTCAACCTCGTCGACAAGCACCACCGCGACCGCAAGAGCCACGACATCGCCCAGGCCGTGCGTCCGCTCGTCGAGGTCATCGCAAAGCGGCACGGCGCCGACGTCAAGGTAGTCGAAGTGCCACCCGGCCCGCCGGTGATCTCGCCCATCGTCGCCGAGATCTACGGCCCGGACTACGAGGCGCAGATGCAGGTGGCGAAAACGGTGCGTGGCGTGTTCGAAAAAACCGCAGGCATCGTCGCCATCGACGACACCGTCGAGGACGACGCCCAGCGCTTCGTGCTGCGCGTGCTGCAGAACAAGGCGGCGATGGCCGGCGTGGCGCAGAAGGACATCGTCGAGGCGATGAAGATGGGCCTGGACGGCGAGAACGTCACCCCCATCCATGGCAGCGGCGCCAAATACGAGATCCCGGTACGCGTCGCGCTGCCGCCGGAGCGGCAGAACCGCATCGACGAGCTCCTCAAGCTGCCGGTACGCGGTGCGCAGGGTGCGCTGGTGCCGCTCTCCGAACTGGTCGAGGTGATGCCGAGCGCGCGCGAGAAAGCCATCTACCACAAAGATCTGCTGCCGGTGGTGTTCGTGCTCGGCGACACCGGCGGCGCACTCGATTCGCCGCTGTACGGGCTGTTCGCCATGCGCGGCGAACTCGATGGTCGGCCGCTCGAGCAGGGCGGCACGCTGGCCGAGTATTTCATCCGCCAGCCTGCCGACCCCTACGCCGGTTTCGCGCTCAAGTGGGATGGCGAGTGGCAGGTGACCTATGAAACCTTCCGCGACATGGGCATCGCCTATGCGGTCGGACTGCTCCTCATTTACATCCTGGTGGTCGCGCAGTTCAAGAGCTATCTCACGCCGCTCATCATCATGGCGCCGATTCCGCTCACCATCATCGGCGTGATGCCAGGCCACGCCCTGCTGGGCGCGCAGTTCACCGCCACCTCGATGATCGGCATGATCGCGCTGGCCGGCATCATCGTGCGCAACTCGATCCTGCTGGTCGATTTCGCCAACGAGCAGACCGCCGCCGGCATGGACTTCCAGGAAGCGGTGATCCAGGCCGGCGCTGCGCGCGCCAAGCCCATCGTGCTGACCGGACTGGCCGCCATGCTCGGTGCCTTCTTCATCCTGGATGACCCGATTTTTTCGGGCCTGGCCGTCTCGCTCATCTTCGGCATTCTGGTTTCCACCCTGCTCACCCTGGTGGTGATCCCGGTGCTCTATTACGCCGCCAACTACCGCAAACATCTGCCCGCAACTTCCTGAGGAGTACTCCATGACCGTCGAACGTATCGTCCGTATCGTTGCCGGATTCTTCATCCTGCTGTCCCTCGCACTGGCTCACGTCAACGGCAGCGCCGACATGACGCAGGCGTCCTGGCTGTGGTTCACCGCCTTCGTCGGCTTCAATCTGTTCCAGTCCGGCTTCACCCGTTTCTGCCCGATGGATTCGATGCTGAAGAAAGCCGGATTCAAGCAGGGCTGCGGCCTGTAAACCCATGGACACGCAATTCCTGCAGAACAACTGGATGCTCGCCACGCTGGCGGCGGTGTCGGGCGGCTTGCTGGCGTGGTCCTTCATCGGTGGCCGCCTGTCGGGCGTGGAACAGGCCGACACGTTGAAGGCCACCCGCCTCTACAACGACGATGCGCTGGTGCTCGACGTGCGCGAGGACAACGAATACGCCGCCGGCCACATTCCACGCGCGAAACACATCCCCGTCGGCAAGCTCGGCGGGCGGCTGGGCGAGCTCGACAAGTTCAGGGACAAACCCGTTCTCGTCACCTGCCGCAGCGGTCACCGCTCGGCACGCGCCTGCCGCATCCTGAAGAAGGCAGGCTTCGCCACAGTCTACAACCAGGCGGGCGGCATCCTCGCGTGGGAACGCGCGAACCTCCCCGTCACCCAGAAATGAGAAGGAAGCCTCGATGGCCAAAGTCGTGATGTACTGCACCGCCGTGTGTCCCTACTGCGTCGCTGCCGAAAGGCTGCTGAAAAGCCGTGGCGTCACCGAAATCGACAAGATCCGCATCGACCTCGATCCGGCGAGGATGGACGAAATGGTCGAACGCTCCGGCGGTCGCCGCACCGTGCCGCAGGTGTTCATCGGCGACACCCACGTCGGCGGTTTCGACGACACCTCGGCACTCGACGCGGCCGGCGAACTGGTGCCGCTGCTGAACGCTTGATTTCCGCAGGGATGACGCCACCTTGAAGTGAACTGTGTTCACTTCGGGGAATCGCCATGGAACTTGCCTGTCCGCACTGCCTTGCCATCAACCGGGTGCCCGACGCGCGCCTCGCCGACGGCCCCAAATGCGGCCAGTGCGGCACGCCGCTGTTGCCAGGACATCCCATCGAGCTGACGCAGGCGAGCTTCGACCGTTTCATCGCGAAAGCCGGCCTGCCCGTGCTGGTGGATTTCTGGGCCGACTGGTGCGGACCGTGCAAGATGATGGCGCCGGTATTCCAGCAGGTCGCCGCTGAACTCGCCACCCAGGTGCGTTTCGCCAAGGTCGATACCGAGGCGCACCCCCAGGTCTCGATGCGCCACCACATCCGCGGCATTCCCACGCTGATCCTGTTCCGGAACGGCGCCGAGGCCGCGCGCACGTCCGGTGCGGTGGATGCCTTCGCACTGAAACGCTGGCTGGCCGCACACTGACCCGGAGCATCGCGTGCCGGTGCCGTGTAAAATATACGGTTGACCGGGGCCGCGGCTCCATTTTTCCAATCCAGGGGGACACCATGAGCGACGCCCAGCAGCAACCCGTATTCAACATCGAAAAACTCTACGTCAAGGATCTTTCCGTCGAGGTGCCCGGCGCGCCCGAGTGTTTCCTCGAACGCGAAGCGCCGCAGATGGAAGTCAACATGTCGACCGCCAGCCGCGAACTCGGTGACGACGTCTACCAGAACAGCCTCACCGTCACCGTCACCGCCAAGCACGGCGACAAGACCCTGTTCCTGGTCGAATGCACCCAGGCCGGCATCTTCCGCATCCAGAACATCCCCCAGGAGCAGATGCCGATGGTGCTCAACATCGGCTGCCCCAACATCGTCTTCCCCTATCTGCGCGAAACCGTGTCCGACGTGATCATCCGCGCCGGTTTCCCGCCGCTGCTTCTGAACCCGGTGAACTTCGAGGCCCTGTTCCTGCAACAGCAGCAGCAACAGCAGGCGGGCGCGCAGACGCACTGAGTCCGAAGATCGCGGTGGCCGCGCTCATTCGCTTTCTCGCCGCCAGCGCCCTGCTGCTTGCCGCCGGCGCAGCGCACGCGCTGGACTACCGCACCACCAACCGCCCGGCCGTGCTCTACGACGCGCCGTCGACCGCCGCCGCCAAGGTGGCTGTCGCCGGCAGCGGCCTGCCGCTGGAAGTCGTGGTCGAGACCGAGGGCTGGACCAAGGTGCGCGACCACGGCGGCCGTCTCACCTGGATCGAACAGTCCGCCTTCGGCACCGTCCGCAACGTCATGGTCAAGGCCGAAGCCGCGAGTGTGCGCAAACAGCCGCGTCCCGATGCCGAAGTGGCCTTCCTCGCCGCGCGCGGCGTGCTGCTGGAAATCAGCGGCGATGCCGATGGCTTTGGCTGGCTGCCTGTGAAACACGCCAACGGCCTGACCGGCTGGCTGCCGCTGTTCGAGGTGTGGGGGCGATGAAACTCGCCGTACTCGGCGCCGGCGCCTGGGGCACCGCACTCGCGGCGGTCTGGGCGCCTCATCGTTCCGTCACCCTGTGGGCGCGCGATGCCGCCGCAGTTGCAGCGATGCGCGGCACCCGCACCAATGCGCGCTACCTGCCCGGCTGCCCGCTGCCTGCCGCGCTCGCATTCACCGCCGACCTCGATGCCGCGCTCGACGCAGCGGATCTGGTCGTCACCGCCGTCCCCAGCGGTGGCCTGCGCCCCACCCTCGCCGCACTCGCACGGCGGGCCACGCTGCCGCCGCTCGTCTGGGTGAACAAGGGTTTCGAACCCGGCAGCCGCAAACTGCCGCACCAGCTCGTCGCCGAACTGCTGCCCGGTCACGCCGACACCGGCGTGCTGTCCGGCCCCAGCTTCGCCCAGGAAGTCGCGCACGGCTGTCCCACCGCGCTCACCCTCGCCTCGCAGGATGCCGCACTGGCGCGCCGCCTCGCCGAAGCGCTGTCCAACCAGCGCCTGCGCATCTATGCCCACGACGACGTCATCGGCGTCGAACTCGGCGGCGCGCTGAAGAACGTCATGGCGATCGCCGCCGGCATCTGCGACGGTCTGGCGCTGGGCCACAACGCGCGCGCCGCGCTCATCACGCGCGGGCTTGCCGAGATGACCCGTCTCGGCGTCAGGCTTGGCGGCCACTTCGAAACCTTCATGGGCCTGTCCGGCCTCGGCGACCTCGTCCTCACCACCACCGGCGACCTCTCGCGCAACCGCCAGGTCGGCCTGCGCCTCGCCCGCGGCCAATCGCTCGATGCCATCCTCGCCGAACTCGGCCACGTCGCCGAAGGCGTCACCACCGCACGCGAAGTCACGGCGCTCGCCGGCGACATCGGCGTCGACATGCCCATCACCCGCGCAGTCTGTCAGGTGCTGTTCGAGAGCCTTTCGCCCGCCCAGGCGGTCGATGGCCTGCTGAACCGCGACATCAAGGCCGAGTTCTGAGGAGAATTCGAGGGGGATCGCCCTTCCCGCCCGCACGCCCCAGGAACAAGGTCACCGGCCTTGATCTGGCCGAAAAGAACTCGCAATTCCTTGGTTTCATCAAGCACCAGGCCACCGTGCCCCCTGCGCCTTCGTGCCAGCAAGCTTGCTTTCCCGTCACGCTGGTGTTAAGTTGAATATGTATTTCTAATTCATGTTCATGGAAGCCCAGATGTCCTTCCCGCCAGCCGTCACCGAGGACGCCGTGCGCGCCGCGCTGCAACGCGTCATCGACCCGGAGGTCGGGATGAACATCGTCGATCTCGGGCTGGTGTACGGCGTGGCGGTCACGCCGGACACGGTTCGCGTCGACCTCACCATGACCACACCGGCCTGTCCGATGGGAGAAATGATTTTCGACGATGCGCATGAGGCATTGGCCGCACTGGTGCCGGCGAACGTCAACATCGACCTCGCGCTGGTGTGGGATCCGCCATGGAGCCCGGACAGGATGAGCCCACACGCGCGGGAGCGTTTCGGATGGCACATCTGATCGTCAACACCGCAGCCGTCGATGGCTGCGGCGGCCGCTGAACCGGGCACGACGTGCGCCCCGGCGACCTCGGCGTCCCCTTCCGCCTGCCGCTTTTGATACTCGGATTTGCCGCACTGGTCTCCGGGGTGCTGGCGGGTCTCGCGCGTCTCGGCTGGAACGCGCCCCTGCCCGGCCCGCAACTGCTTCTGCTGCATGGCCCGCTCATGGTCTCGGGTTTTCTCGGCACGGTCATCGGCCTCGAACGGGCCGTGGCCATGGGCCGCCGCTGGGCTTACGCCGGTCCGCTTTTCAGCGGGCTGGGTGGTGTTTTGCTGCTGGCCGGCCTGCCGCCTGCCATGGGAGCGTCGGCCATGGCACTGGGCAGCGGCGTGCTCCTCGTCGCAACCACGCAGCTGCTGCTGCGCCAGCGCACCCTGTTCCTCGCCACCATGGCGCTCGGCGCACTCAGCTGGGCGGCCGGCAACCTGCTGTGGCTCGCCGGCACGCCGGTCCCGGGGGTGGTCGCGCTGTGGATCAACTTCCTGGTACTGACCATCGCCGGAGAACGTCTCGAGCTCTCACGCTTCCTGCCGCCGTCCGCCGGCGCAAGGCGGGTGTTCGCGGCCATCCTGGTGGCGCTGCTGGCTGGCGGCGCCTTCGGCGCCACACGCCCGGGCATGGCGCTGTACGGCGCCGGGCTCTTCGCTCTGGCACTCTGGCTGCTGCGCCAGGACATCGCCCGGCGCACGGTGCGCGAACGGGGGCTCACGCGCTATATCGCCGTCTGCCTGCTCTCCGGCTACGCCTGGCTTGCCATCGGCAGCCTGATCCTGCTGACACGCGGCGAGTTCGCCGGTGCCGCCTACGACGCCGCGCTGCACGCCATCCTGCTCGGCTTCGTGTTCTCCATGGTGTTCGGCCACGCACCGGTGATCTTTCCCTCGGTGGTGCGCGTGAAAATGCCTTATCACTGGAGTTTCTACCTGCCCCTGCTGGTGTTGCACGCTTCGCTGCTGCTGCGGCTCGCCGGCGATGGGTTGGCGGTGCCGGCCTTGCGCAGCCATGGCGGCTTGCTCAACGCCGCCGCCATCATCCTGTTCATCCTCGGCAGTGTCGGCAGCGTGCTCCGCGGCCTGAACGCCGCGCCGCGACCTGCACCGGCCAAGCCGCGCGAAACGCATATCGCCGGGGACGAATCCGATCGTCCCGCATGAAACGACACGCTTCCCTCCTTCCCCTGTCGCGCGAACATCACACCGCGCTGAGCCTTGCCCGACACTGCGAACGCTGCGCCCAGTCGGGCGACGCAACCCTGATCGACGCGGCCTGCCGGCGTGCCATCGACGAATTCGCGCGCCATCTCGACGCGCACTTCCAGACGGAGGAGCGCACGCTGCTGCCACTGCTGCAGGGCGCCGCCACAGCGCCGCTGGTGCAGCGCACGCTCGCCGAGCACCGTGCGTTGCACGACTGTCTCGATGGCTTGCAGCACAACGATGTCGGTGTACTGGCGCGCTTCGGCCAGTGCCTCGCCGCCCACGTGCGCTTCGAGGAACGCGAACTGTTCCCGGCCATCGAAGATCTGCTCTGAATTCTGCAAAGCCGGCCGGAACTCCGACGCCACGACGCCCCGAAGAAACACCGGGATCAGCGGCGCGGCGCGCCCGTCTCGGCGGCGATGCGTTCGATCGTTGCGACGAAGTCCGGGTCCTCTCCCTGCAGCAGTCTCGGCAACGCGCTGCGGAAGTCCTCGCGCGCGCACCACTCGTGCATGTAGTCGACCCACGACTGCCACAGCCGTGCCTGCTGCCGGCTCATGTCGTCCTCGTACACCAGTACGTAGGCACGCTCGAACAGGCTGATGAGAATGGCGAACAGGGCGTGCTTGCGTTCCTGTTGCTCTTCGGTGAACCCACCCACCGGCTCCCGCGACAGCAAGCGCAGGT
The DNA here is from genome assembly GCA_024709165.1 of Thiobacillus sp. Taxonomy (GTDB): domain Bacteria; phylum Pseudomonadota; class Gammaproteobacteria; order Burkholderiales; family Thiobacillaceae; genus Thiobacillus. Next base: position 25,203 of record JANJXF010000128.1, read on the forward strand.
CGGCGTTGCCGATGACCAGCCGCATGAAGTCGGAATATTCGTCGGAGAGACGCAGATAGATTTCCTCCTCGTCGCTCTGCCGTTCCCGCCGGCGGTCGTGGACGAACACCAAGATGGCGAGCGGCAGACCGACGACGGTGACGAGATAGCTCGCCGCTTCCAGCATTTGCAAGGCATCCATTCACATCCCTCCCGCAAATCCGTTCTGCCGCCAGGCTTCGAACACGGTGACGCTCACCGCATTCGACAGATTCATGCTGCGCGAGCCGGGCAGCATGGGCAGGCGCAGGCGATGGACGTTGTCGAAACGCTCCAGGATCTCGTCCGGCAGGCCGCGTGACTCCGGCCCGAACAGCAGCACGTCACCGGGACAAAAACCGATCGTCGCATAGTTGCGGCTGGCCTTGGTGGTGAGTGCGTACCAGCGCCGTTCTGCCAGCGCGGACGCCACCGCCTGCCAGTCGGCGTGCACCCGCACGCACGCCATGTCATGGTAATCGAGTCCCGCTCGCGCCACCTGCCTGTCGGACAGATCGAAGCCGAGCGGCTCGACCAGGTGCAGGCGGCAGCCCGTGTTGGCGGCGAGGCGGATGAGATTGCCGGTGTTGGGCGGAATTTCCGGCTGATACAAAACGATGTCAAACATCCGGCTTGGCCTAAAATGCAAGGATATCTCCAAACACGTATTCTATGGTCCCCTACCTCACCACCGCACTCACCGGCCCGTTGCTGGAGCTGGAAAAACGCCTGCTTGACGCGCAGCCGACCATCGAACACTGGTTCCGCCAGCAGTGGAAGGAGCAGGCGGCACCGTTCTACACGTCGGTCGACATCCGCAATGCCGGCTTCAAGCTGGCACCGGTCGACACCAATCTTTTCCCGGGTGGCTTCAACAACCTCAATCCTGCATTCATGTCGCTGTCGATCCACGCGGCGATGGGCGCGGTGGAAAAGATATGCCCGGATGCGCAGCGTCTGCTGCTGATCCCGGAGAACCACACGCGCAACACCTTCTACCTGCAGAACGTCGCGGTGCTGGCACACATCCTGCGCCAGACGGGACTCATCGTGCGCATCGGCACCCTGATTCCCGAGATCACCCAGCCCACCACGCTGGAGCTGCCGGCCGGCGGCCGCCTCACGCTGGAACCGTTGGTGCGCCAGGGTGAGCGGGTCGGGCTGGCGGATTTCGATCCCTGCGCGGTGCTGCTCAACAATGACCTGTCGGCCGGCGTGCCCGCGATCCTCAAGGGCATCGAGCAGACCATCATGCCGCCGCTCTACGCCGGCTGGTCGACGCGGCGCAAGTCGCGGCACTTCCGCGCCTACGAGCAGGTCGCGGTGGAGTTCTCGCGGCTCATCGGCATCGACCCCTGGCTGATCGACCCGTATTTCGACCAGTGCGGCAAGATCGATTTCCAGGCGCACCAGGGCGAAGAATGCCTGGCGGAGAAAGTCTCCGCACTGCTCGCGCGCATCCGGCTCAAGTACGACGAATACGGCATCGACCAGCCGCCCTTCGTCATCGTCAAGGCCGACGCCGGCACCTACGGCATGGGCATCATGACGGTGAAATCACCCGACGACGTACGCGAACTCAACCGCCGCCAGCGCAACAAGATGGCCGTCGGCAAGGAGGGCATGGAAATCCACGAAGTGCTGATCCAGGAGGGCGTGTACACCTTCGAGAGCATCAACGAGGCGGTCGCCGAACCGGTCGTCTACATGATCGACCACTTCGTCGTCGGCGGTTTCTACCGCGTGCACACCACGCGTGGCGTCGACGAGAACCTCAACAGCCCGGGCATGCACTTCGTGCCGCTGGCGTTCGACGAAACCTGCCTGATGCCCGACCGCAGCGCCAACCCCGACGCCAGTCTCAACCGCTTCTATGCCTACGGCGTGATCGCGCGTCTGGCGATGCTGGCGGCGAGCGTCGAACTCGACGACACCCTCAACGAGCTCGGCGACGCCGTCCCATGAAACTGCTGTTCGTCGTCGACCCCCTGGCGAGCCTCAAGCCGCAGAAGGACAGCTCGGTAGCGATGATGCGCAGTGCGGCGGCGCGCGGTCATGCCGTGTTCGCCTGCACGGCGCGCGATCTCTTCGTGCGCGATGGCATCACCCACGCACCGTGCGCCACGGTGGAAGTTGCCGCCGGCGACGCGTGGTTCCGCGTCGCTCACACCGAGATCCTGCGGCTGAAGGATTTCAGCGCCGTCGTCATGCGCACCGATCCGCCCGTCGACACGGATTACCTGCTCGCAACCCATCTGCTCGGCGTGGCCGAGGCCAACGGAGCGCATGTGTTGAACCGCCCTGCGGCGCTGCGCAACTTCAACGAGAAGCTCGCCATCCTCGACTTCCCGCAATTCATCGCTCCCACGCTGGTGAGCGCAGACGCCGCACAAATCCGCGATTTCCTTGCCGAACAGGAAGACATCATCGTCAAGCCACTCACCGAAATGGGCGGCAGCGGCGTCTTCCGCCTCACCGGCGCCGATCCCAATCGCAACGTCATTCTGGAAACGCTCACCCGGCGCGGTGCGCGCGCCATCATGGCGCAGCGCTACCTGCCCGCAATCAGCGCAGGCGACAAGCGCATCCTTCTCATCGACGGCGAGGTCGTGCCGTGGGCGCTCGCGCGCGTCCCGCAGGCCGGCGACACGCGCGGCAACCTCGCTGCCGGTGGCCGCGCGCGCGTACAAGCCTTGAGCGAGCGCGACCGCCGCATCGCCGACGCGGTTGCGCCGTGGGCGCAGACACAGGGCATCTTTCTCGCCGGGATCGATGTCATCGGCGACTGTCTCACCGAAATCAACGTCACCAGCCCCACCGGTTTCCAGGAAATCGCGGCACAAAGTGGCCACGACGTCGCCGCTGAGTTCGTCGTCGCGTTGGAGCGCAACTTCGCCCGCGCGGTGCGGCCGTGAACGCAGCCGCCTGGCGGGCGGCCACGCGCCGCCTGATCGCGTACCTGTTCGTCGCCACGCTCGCCGCGTGCAGCCCGCCGCCGCTTTATCAGCAGCAGTCCTTCGTGTTCGGCACGCTGGTCGAAGTGAGCCTCTACGGTGCACCGGACGCCCAGGCACGCACTGCGGCAGCCGCCGTACTGGCGCGTTTCGACGCACTGCACCGCGAACTGCACGCCTGGCAGCCGAGTGCGCTGTCGCGGCTCAACGCGGCACTGGCGCGCGGCGAGCCCGCGACGGTACCGCCGGAACTGGCGGCGATGCTGAAAGATGCGCAGACACTCGCCATCCAGTCGGACGAGCTGTTCAACCCCGCCATCGGCGGGCTTATCGCACTGTGGGGTTTCCAGGCCGACGCGCCGCATGGCCGGGTACCCACCGACGACGCGGTCGACGCCTGGGTCGCACGCCGTCCGCGCATGGCCGATCTCGTCATCGACGGTGACACGGTGTCGAGTCGCAATCCAGCGGTGCAGCTGGATCTCGGCGGCTACGCCAAGGGACGGGCGCTGGATGATGCGGTCGCCATCCTGAAGCAGCACGGCATCGCCAACGCGCTGATCAACATCGGCGGCAACGTCATCGTCCTCGGCCGCCACGGCGAACGTCCGTGGCGTGTGGGCATCCAGCATCCACGCACCCCCGGCACGCTGGCGACGCTCGAACTCCACGATGGCGAGGCGGTCGGCACCTCCGGTGATTATCAGCGTTTTTTCGAGGTGGACGGACGCCGCTACTGCCACCTCATCGACCCGCGCAATGGGCGGTCCGCATCGGCAATGCAGTCGGTGACGGTACTGGTACGCGGCGAACACGCCGGCACCCGCTCCGACGCGCTGTCCAAGCCGCTGTTCATCGACGGTCCGGCACGCCTCGCGGATCATGCCGCGCGGCTCGGCGTCCGCGAGTATCTCGCGGTGGATGCGGCGGGAAAGTCGATCGTCTCGCCCGGCATGGCGGCCCGTGTCACACCCGGACACCGATGAGTCGGCACGGGTGGCCGCCGCTCGCGTTAAAATACGGTTTTCGTCCGAAATGAAGTGAAGGCGTGATTGGCATACTCATCGTTGCTCATGGCTCGCTCGCCGACAGCCTGGTCGAGTGCGTCACCCATGTGCTGGGGCAGCGCCCGCGAGGGCTCGCCACGCTGGACTTCATCGGCCACGCGGATCCCGACGAGCGGCAGAAGGCGCTGCAGGCGCGGCTCGACGATCTGGACGAGGGCGACGGCATTCTCGTCCTCACCGACATGTATGGTGCGACGCCCAGCAATACACTTTGCCGCGTGCTCGAGCCGGCGCACATCGAAGGCATCACCGGCGTCAACCTGCCGATGCTGCTGAAGGCGCTGAACTACCGCGAATCCCTGGCCCTGCCGCAGCTCGTGGAACGCATCGTCGAAGGCGGTCGCAACAGTATCAACCACATTTCCGAGATCATGTGTCATGCAGCAACGGGACGTTGAAGTGATCAACAAGCTCGGGCTGCACGCCCGCCCGTCGGCGCGGATTACCCAGCTCGCCGCCCAGTTCAAAAGCCAGATCCACGTCTCGCGCAACGGCCGCCGGGTCAACGCGAAGAGCATCATGGGGGTGATGATGCTGGCGGCCGCACGCGGCACCACCGTCACCCTGGAAACCGAGGGCGAGGACGAGACCGAGGCCATCGACGCGCTTGTCGGCCTCATTTCCAGCGGTTTCGGCGAAGAATGAACGCATGAGCTTCTCGCTGCACGGCATCGGCGTCTCCGGCGGCATCGCCATCGGTTACGCGCACCTCGCGTCCAGCGCACGGGTCGAAGTGCCGCAATACATGCTCGACCAGAAGCACATCCAGGACGAACTGGATCGCTTCGACGAAGCGATCCTTGCCACGCGCGCCGAACTCGAAGGACTGCGCAGCCACATTCCTCACGACGCCCCGGCCGAACTGTCGGCCTTTCTCGACATGCACCTGATGTTCCTTGGCGATTCGATGATCGCCGAGGAACCCAAACGCCTCATCCGCGACACCCAGTGCAACGCCGAGTGGGCCCTGGCCCAGCAAATGGAGGCGCTGGTGGCGCGCTTCGAGGAAATCGATGACGCCTATCTCCGGAGCCGCCAGGAAGACGTGGTGCAGGTGGTGCAGCGCGTGCTGAAAGCGCTGACCGGCCACCCCAGCCACCTGCCGCTCGACGTCGACTTCGATAGCGAGCGCATCCTCGTCGCGCACGAGCTGTCGCCGGCTGACATGGTCGTTTTCAAGAACGTGCATTTCGCCGCATTCGTCACCGACCTCGGCGGCACCACCTCGCACACCGCGATTCTTGCGCGCAGCATGGGCATGCCGTCGGTGATGGCGCTGCACAATGCGCGCAGCCTGATCCGCGACCACGACCTCCTCATCGTCGACGGCCGCGACGGCGTGGTGATCGTCAACCCCGACGAGTCGGTGCTGGCCGAATACCGGCTGCGCCAGAACCAGTGGCGCATCGACACCGACAAGCTCAAGCGCCTGAAAACCAGCCGCTCGGCCACACTCGACGGCACCCCGATCGAACTGATGGCGAACATCGAATTACTGTCCGACATCGACGCGGTGAAGGCGGCAGGTGCGCACGGCATCGGCCTGTTCCGCAGCGAGTTTCTCTTCCTCAACCGTTCCGACCTGCCGAGCGAGAACGAGCAGTACGAATCCTACAAGACCGTGGCCGAAGCGCTCGACGGCAAGCCGGTGACCATCCGCACCCTCGACCTCGGCGCCGACAAGCAGGCCCCGTGGGGGCACAGCGTCGCCGACAATCCGGCACTCGGCCTGCGCGCGATCCGCCTGTGCCTTGCCGAACCGGGATTGTTTCTCACCCAGCTGCGTGCCATCCTGCGCGCCTCCGTGCACGGCCGCGTGCGCATCCTCGTGCCCATGCTTGCCAGCTTCACGGAACTGCGCCAGACCTTGCAGCGTATCGACGAAGCCAAGGGATCGCTGCGTCGCGACGGTCTGAAATTCGATGAATCCATCCCGGTCGGCGGCATGATCGAAGTTCCGGCAGCGGCGCTGGCGGCCGGTTATTTTGCCGAGCAACTCGATTTTCTGTCGATCGGCACCAACGACCTGATCCAGTACACACTGGCGATCGATCGCGCCGACGACAGCGTGTCCCACCTCTACGACCCGCTGCACCCGGCGGTGCTCGGCCTCATCCAGCAGACCATCCGCGCCGGCGCCAAGGCCGGCAAGCCGGTATCGGTGTGCGGCGAGATGGCCGGCGATCCGCTGCTTACCCGCCTGTTGCTCGGGCTTGGCCTGCGCAGCTTCTCCATGCACCCCGCAAGCCTCCTGCAGGTGAAACAGCAGGTGCTGCGATCGCACATCGAGGAGATCACGCCGGCGGCGCAAAAACTACTGAAGAACGTCGACCCCGAGCGGACGGCGCTGCTGCTCAACCGGCTGAACGGCTGAACCGGTCGGCAACGGTCTTTCCGGCGAACACCGGAGTACGACCGGAATCACGCGCCGTTCCGTCACGCTACGCCGCGAACGCCTCGCCGATCCGTGTCAGCTCCACCTTGTCGCGCCGCAGCCGCTCGATCTGCTGCTTCAGTTGCGCCATGCGGTTGTGCAGCGTGCCCATGTTCTCGAGGATGCGTTGCAGGCTGGACAGACGGGTGTCGAGGTCGTGTTTGTACTCGCGGATACGCGTCATGACAGGATCGAGCGCAATGCGCAGCCAGCGCTCGGCTTCGGTGCGCGCGAGCAGGAAGGTCTTGCGCGCCTCTTCCGCGAGCCCGGCGTAGAAGCGGCGGATCATGAAGCGCTTTTCCAGCATGAGATTGGCGGGATCGCGGCAGAAGGCCTCGGTTTCCACCGCGAGCGTCTCCAGGCGGTGGCGGTAGGCGCCAAGATCGAGCCGCGGCACCTGCATCTTCGGCAGCCGATGCTGGCGGTGAAAGCGCGCGTAGGCCTGCTCGAGCACGTCCAGCATCTGGTTGGCCTGCGCGCTGGCGCGATGGAAGCGTGCGCCCATCTGCGCGCTCAGCTTGCGAATGCCCTGAGTAAGACCATGCGTGGTCCAGCTTCCCTCCATCATCGCACGGCCATCCTTCAGGATGACGTCGAGTGTTTCCTCGGAAAGCTCGGCCAGCAGCTCCTTGCCGCGCGCCTGCAGGCCCCTGCGCGTGACGCGGAACTGGTCGGCGGTGGCATCGTAGGCCTCCTTTTCGCGCAGCAGCTCCGCGCGCGTCTGCTCGATCAGCTCGCGGTTCTTGCCGGACAACTGGGTGAGCTGGATGAGCTCATCGCTGGTGCGTTTGACGCGTGCCGACAGGTCGATCCGGCTCTCCTCCATCATGCCGTTCACTTCGCGGCCGATGGAATGGAACAGCATGTCGCGCCGCGCCGGGACGATCTGGTGCGCGAGCAGATATTCCAGTGCGTCGATGCCGGAACGCAGGCGCAACTCCTCGTCGCCACGCACCTTGGCCGTCAGCGCCTTCTGCGCCGACACCGCGAACACATTGGCGCGCGGCAGCTTGAGCACGTGCGCGGTCTCCTCGGCCTGGCGCTCGATGGTGGCGCGCACCTCGGCGTCGTTCTTCAGCTCGTCCCACAGCATGTCGATCTTGTTCAGCACCGCGACGTGGTAATTGGTGTGGCGATGCACGTGCTTCTGCCAGATTTCCAGATCCGAGCGGGTCACCCCGGTGTCGGTGCCGAGCAGGAAAAGGACGGCGTGCGCAGCGGGAATCACCGAGAGGGTCAACTCGGGTTCGGTACCCAGCGCGTTGAGGCCCGGGGTGTCGAGAATGGTGAGTCCGGCCTCCAGCAACGGATGCGGGCAATTGACCATGGCGTAGCGCCAGACAGGCACCTCCACGGTGCCGTCAGGACGCAGTGCATGGCGTTCGCTATCGTTTTCCCCTTGCCACAGTCCCAGCTCGATGGCCTCGAGCGCCGGCATCGGCCGAGTCTCGGTGAGCTTCTTCAGACTTTCCTGCAGCTGGCGCGGGTCTTCGGGATCGAGCGACACGCGGCACCACTCGACCGGCATGCGCTTCAGGCGCGCCAGCGACGCATCGCACCGCCGCGTCTCGATCGGCAGCAGAAGCAGGCTGGGCGCCTCGTCGGAATTGTAGCCGAGCTCGGTCGGACACATGGTGGTGCGGCCGACGTCGGACGGCAGCAGGCGCTGGCCGTGATCGGCAAAAAACAGCGCATTGATGAGTTCGGTCTTGCCGCGCGAGAACTCGGCGACGAAAGCCACCACCAGACGATCCTGGCGCAGGCTGGCAGCAGTGTCCGCCAGACGCAGGGTGCGCTCGGCGTCGATGCCGTGCTGACGGTCCAGCCAGTCGGCGTAGTCGGTAATCGCAGTCGCCAGCTTCAGACGGCGCTCGCTGTAGTCGGCGACTTCCTTTTCCAGATGGATGCTCATATCTTGCTATCGTTCTCGATCAGGGTCCACGGCGCGTCGACTCCCCTCACGGCAACCGTTTTCTGCCGCGATGTCTCACCCCTCACCAGGTGCAGCGTGGATTTCGCGACGCCCAGGACAGCCGCGAGCCAGGCCAGCAGGTGCTCGTTCGCCTTGTTATCGACCGGCGGTGCGGCAATCTTTAACTTGAGGCGCCCGCCATGCACGCCCGCGATGCCGGTCGTCCGCGCACCCGGCTGGACGTGCAGGTCGAGCAGCCAGGCGTCGCCGTCGCGGCGCGCCCAGACGGGTGGGGCCGGCTCAGAGCGCACCGATCAGGGCGCGTTCCAGTCCAAGCACCGGCACCATCAGCACCAGCTGGCACAGGAGAAACAGCACCAGCGGCGTGAGATCGATGTTGGCGACCAGTGGCACGACGCGGCGCAGAGGTCGCAGAAAGGGTTCGGACAACTCGTACACCACCGGCATCAGCGGTGAACTGGTGTTGACCCAGGACAGCACTGCGCGCACCAGGGTGAGGCCGATGATCAGGTACACCGCCAGGCTCACCAGACGCACCACCGCCAGGCCGATCAGCACGGGCCACACCCGCGGCCCCGCCAGCGCAAAGGGGAAACCGTCGAGCCAGTAGCCGGCGGCGACCACGACGAACTCCACCACGAGCGCCAGCACCAGGCAGGCCCAGTCGAGCCCGAACACGCCGGGAATCGCGCGGCGCAGGGGCTTGACCGCGAAATCGGTCAACGCCACGATGAACTGCGCAAACGGATTGCGGAACGGCACGCGGAACAGCTGCATCATGAAGCGCAGCAGCACCGCAATGACGAACAGGTTGCCCAGCGTCTGGATGAGAAACTTGAGCGCGGCTCCGATCATGCCAGCCGCCCCAGTTCATCGCCCAGCTCGGCGCTGCGCCGGCGCGCCGCCTCCACCGCCTGCCCCACGGCAGCCTTGACCGCCGCCGCTTCCAGCGCGGCGACGCCGCGCTCGGTGGTACCGCCCCGGGAAGTGACACGCTGGCGCAGCACCGCGGGTTCCTCGCCGGACTCCAGCGCCAGCTTGGCGGCACCGAAGAAAGTCTGCAACGCCAGCTGGCGCGCCGTGGCTGGCGCCAGCCCCTGCGCCACCGCGGCGGCTTCCAGCGATTCGATGAAATAGAACACGTAGGCCGGTCCGCTGCCCGACACTGCGGTCACCGCGTCGAGCTGCGTCTCGTCCTCGACCCACACCACGCCGCCCACGGCGCGCAGCACGGTTTCGGCCTGCGAGCGCGCGTCAGCGGCCACCTCCGGGGCCGCATAGAGTCCGGCCACCCCCGCCTGCACCAGCGCCGGGGTGTTGGGCATGCTGCGCACGATGCGCGTGTGCCCCCCCAGCCAGCGCGACAGATCGGCGACACGGACCCCGGCGGCGATCGATATCACCAGATGCCCCGCCAGGCGCGTGGACAGTGCGGCCGCGACCTCGGGCAGCGTCTGCGGCTTGACCGCCAGCACCAGCAAGGGATGCAGGCGGGCGTGCGGCAGTTCGGCGTGCGTGACCACGCCAAAACGCGCCGCCAGCTGCGCGCGTGCGTCGGCGTTGATTTCCACCACCTCGATGTCGGCCGGCGCCGTGCCGCTGGCGACCAGCCCGCCGATAATGGCCGCAGCCATGTTGCCACCGCCGATGAAGCTGACTTTATTCATTACCGTAATTCCTTTCGCCAAACAGCGCAGTACCCACCCGCACGATGGTCGCGCCTTCCAGGATGGCCGCCTCGAGGTCGGCCGACATGCCCATCGAAAGGGTATCGAGGTCGTGTCCGCGCGCCTTGAGTGTGTCGAACAGTTCGCGCACGCGGCGGAACGCCGCGCGTTGCGCCGTCGGATCCGGCGTCGGTGCGGGAATCGCCATCAGCCCGCGCAGGCGCAGGGCGGGAAGCCCGGCTACCGTGTCGGCCAGCGCCGGCAGTTCGGCAGGACTCACCCCGCCCTTGCTCGCCTCGCCGCTGATCTTGACTTCGAGACACACCTCCAGCGGCGGCAACCCGCGCGGGCGCTGCGCCGACAGACGCTCGGCCACCTTCAGGCGGTCGACGCTGTGCACCCAGGCGAAATTTTCCGTGATCGGGCGCGTCTTGTTGCTCTGGATCGGACCGATGAAATGCCACACCAGAGGCAGGTCGTCCAGCGCCGCTTGTTTTTCGAGTGCTTCCTGCACGTAATTCTCACCGAACGCGCCCTGTCCGGCCGCTGCCAGCGCCCGCACCGCCGCGGCGCCGAAGGTCTTGCTCACCGCCAGCAACTGCACCGTCCCCGGATCGCGCCCGGCCTCGCAGCAGGCGCGCACGATCCGCGCCCGCACGGCCTGCAGGCGCGCCACCGCGGGCTCAAGTTCACGCATGTCCCGGCCGTTACTCATGTTGGTTATTATCCGCCAAAATCCCACCCATATAGAACGAGGCACGCGTGGACATTTCCGAACTGCTGGCATTTTCCGTCAAGAACAAGGCTTCCGACCT
>JANJXF010000170.1 GCA_024709165.1 Thiobacillus sp.
GCGCTGCCACGGCACCGGCCATATCCGCGGCACCGAGTCGTCTGCGCTGCACATCCTGCGCATCCTGCAGGAAGAGTCCATGAAGGAGAACACCGGCGCCGTCCACGTGCCGCTGCCGGTCGACGTCGCCACCTTCCTGCTCAACGAGAAGCGCGTCGACATCCATTCGATCGAGACGCGGCTCAAGGTGAACGTGGTGCTGATCCCCAACATCCACATGGAGACGCCGCACTACACCATCACCCGCCTGCGCCACGACGAGCTGAACGTGCGCGAGGGCGCCGAGCCGAGCTACAGGATGATGGCCGTCCCGGAGACGGAAGCCGTCTACCAGACCGCGCAGGAGGCCGCACCCGCCCGCCAGGTGGCGGCAGTCAAGTCGATCGCCCCGCCCCAGCCGGCACCGATGCCGGCCGCGGCGCCGGTGGTGCCGGCCGCACCGCAGCCCCAGGGCAGCCTGTTCGAGCGCATCTTCGGCTGGTTCAGGAAGCGCGGCGAAGAGGCGCCCGCGGCAGCCGCCGCCCCCGCGGCCGAACCGGTCCCCGCCATCACGCGCGCCGAGCGGCCGAGCGAGCGGCGTGAGCGCAAGCCCAGCCAGCGCCGCGGGCGCAGCGAGGGTCGTGAAGGTCGTGAAGGTCGTGAAGGACGTGAAGGACGCGGCGCCGAGGGCCGCCAGCCCGAGGCCCGTGAACCGCGCGAGGCCCGCGCCGAGCAGCCGGCCAAGCAGCCGCGCCCGCCGCGCCAGCCGAAGCCGCGCCCCGAGGCTGAAGCCGCACCGCGCGTGGCGGAAGAAGCCGCGCCGCGCATGACCGAAGCCGCCGAAGCCCCGCGTGAAGCTGCTGCCGAGGAGAAGCGCGAGCCGCGCAACCGCCGCGGTCGCGGCCGTCGCGGACGCGGCGAGGGCCGTCCGGAAGCCGCCGCCGTGCCGCACGCGATCATCGAGACCGCGGGCTACCGTGCGATCATCGAGGTCGCGCGTCCCGTGCGCCCTGCGCCAAAGGCAACTGCACCCGCCGCCGCTGCAGCCCCGGCCCAGCAGGCGCTGCAGCTGGAGACCCCGGCTGCCGCGCCGCTGCCGGGCGCCGTGACTGCGTCGCCCGAGACCATCCTGGCCGAGTTGGCCGCCGCCGGCGCCGACCTGCAGCAGGTGGAAACGCAGGCGGCCCCCGTCGTTGCGGCCGAAGGCGGCGAGCCGTCGCGTCCTCGCCGCCGGCCTCGCCCCGTGGTTCAGGCCGAAGCCGAGCCGGTCAGCCTGATGCAGGTCGAGACCACCGCGGCGGCGGCGCCAGTCGCCGAGACGACTGCGCCGGCCGGGGCGCCCCACCCCACCCGCCGACGCCCCCGTCCGCAGGTGAACGAGCCCCAGGAGCCGCTGGTGCAGGTCGAAACGCAGACGAAATAAACGCCTGCGTCACGACAGAAAAGGGCCGCGAAAGCGGCCCTTTTCTCCTTGCGCAGTACGCCGCGGTTCAGCTACCGGGGCGCATCCTCACCCGGGAAGCGCCGGTGATCTCGCGGATCAGGCCCTGCACCGCGTCCTCGATCATGTCGAGGTTCTCCTCGAAGCCCTGCGGCCCGCCGTAATACGGGTCGACCACATCGAGGTTGGGATACTTGCGGCTGAACGACAGCAGGCGGCGGATCTTGCCGTGATGGTGGGCCGGCGCGCGCTCGACCAGGCGGTCGTAGTTGTCGCCGTCCATCACGAGGATGTAGTCGAAGCGCTCGAAATCCGCGTCGGCGACATGGCGCCCGCGCAAGTCGCTGATGTCCTCGCCGCGCCGGCGGATCGCCTGCTGCGCGCGCGCGTCGGGCGGCGAACCGACGTGGTAGGCGTGCGTGCCCGCCGAATCGGTCTCGACATGCCTTTCCAGCCCCGCCTCACGCACCGCCTTGCGGAACATGCCCTCCGCCATCGGCGAGCGGCAGATGTTTCCCATGCAGACGAATAGAACCCTGACAGCCATGTGGTGATTTACCTGATCAACAAAACCCTAGAACCGCGCCCGCCTCCCGGCGACAAGCCCGGTGGGGCGGGCGCGGATGAATCAATCCAGCGCGCTCTTGAGCGTATGCCACTGGATCGGCGCGGGACGCGCGTTCTCCAGCGCTTCGGCCTGCTTGCGCTGGGCGTATTCCTCCGCCCGCTTCCTGAACTTCTCCAGATGGACATTCGCGATGCGGGTCTGTTCCTCCATCTGCTCCGGCGTCAGGGGCGCTTCGACCAGCTGCGTTTCGATGCGCAGGATCGCCGGATACCTTTCGGTCAGCGCCTGAAGGATCGCGTCGAGCTTCCTGGCGGGCAGGCCGTAGCGCAGCTTCTTGGTGAGAAACAGCCGCAGGATCGCCCCGTCGCCCGGGTTGGCGCGGTTGTCGATCGCCGCTGCCTCCCTCTGCAGCCAGCCGCGCAGCCGCAGCGGCGTGATCTCGACGCCGGGATTCAGGATGGCGATGTGGATTTGTCCCCAAGCCATGCGGAACTCCTGTGATGCAAAAACGGCATTGTGCAGAAGTTTTGCGGGCAGGGCCAACCCGAAGGGCCGCCGAGAAAGGGCGATGGCCTACCGCGCCGCATGCGGGAAGGCCCTACTCCCGCTCCTCCACCCCGAACAGCAGCGCCTTCAGTTCCTTCAGCTGATCACGCAGCACGGCGGCCTTTTCGAACTCGAGGTTCTTCGCCGCGTCCTGCATTTCCTTCTCGACCTTCTTGACCCTCCTGGTCAGGGACTTCTCGTCCATGACCTTGTATTCCGCGGCGGTCTGCGCGGCCTTGAGTTCCTGGCGCGTGGCGTCGGCGTCGTACACACCGTCGATGATGTCCTTGATGCGCTTGACCACGCCGCGCGGCGTGATGCCGTGCTCGGCGTTGAAGGCGATCTGCTTGTTGCGGCGGCGCTCGGTCTCGTCCATCGCGCGCTTCATCGAGTCGGTGATCTTGTCGGCGTAGAGAATCGCGGTGCCGTGCAGGTGGCGCGCAGCGCGGCCGATGGTCTGAATCAGCGAGCGCTCCGAGCGCAGGAAGCCCTCCTTGTCGGCGTCGAGGATCGCCACCAGCGACACCTCGGGGATATCGAGGCCCTCGCGCAAGAGGTTGATGCCGACCAGCACGTCGAACTCGCCCAGCCGCAGGTCGCGGATGATTTCGACGCGCTCGACGGTGTCGATGTCGGAATGCAGATAGCGCACCTTGACGCCATGCTCGGCGAGGTAGTCGGTGAGATCCTCGGCCATGCGCTTGGTCAGCGTGGTGACGAGCACGCGCTCGCCGGCGGCGACACGTCTGTGCGCCTCGCTCATCAGGTCGTCGACCTGGGTCGTCACCGGACGCACCTCGACCACCGGATCGACGAGGCCGGTGGGACGCACCACCTGCTCGACCACCTGCCCCGCGTGCTCGGCCTCGTACTTCGCCGGCGTGGCCGAGACGAAGATCGTCTGCGGCATCAGGGCCTCGAATTCCTCGAATTTCAGCGGCCGGTTGTCGAGCGCCGACGGCAACCGGAAACCATAATCGACCAGGTTTTCCTTGCGCGAGCGGTCGCCCTTGTACATGCCGCCGATCTGCGTCACGGTGACGTGCGACTCGTCGATGATCATCAGCGCGTCCTTCGGCAGGTAGTCGATCAGCGTCGGCGGCGGCTCTCCGGCTTTGCGCCCGGAGAGGTGCCGCGAGTAGTTCTCGATGCCCTTGCAGAATCCCAGCTCGACCATCATCTCGATGTCGAAACGGGTGCGCTGCTCCAGCCGCTGCGCCTCGACCAGCTTGTTGTTGGCGTAATACCACTCGAGCCGTTCGCGCAGTTCGGTCTTGATGGCTTCGACCGCCCGCAAGGTCGTCTCGCGCGGCGTCACGTAATGGCTCGACGGGAACACGGTGAAGCGCGCGACTTTGGAGAGGATTTGCCCGGTCAGCGGATCGAACAGGTGCAGCGTTTCCACCACGTCGTCGAACAGTTCGACGCGGATCGCGGTTTCGGCGTGTTCCGCCGGAAAGATGTCGATGACGTCGCCGCGCACGCGGAAATGGCCGCGCGAGAACTCATAATCGTTGCGCTCGTACTGCATCTGCGTCAGCCGCGCGATGACGTCGCGCTGCGTCATCTTCTCGTTCTCGCGCAGCAGCAGGATCATGCTGTGGTAGTCGGACGGGTCGCCGATGCCGTAGATTGCCGACACGGTCGCGACGATCACGCAATCGCGTCGCTCCAGCAGCGACTTGGTCGCAGAAAGACGCATCTGCTCGATGTGCTCGTTGATACTCGAATCTTTCTCGATGAACAGGTCGCGCGCCGGCACGTAGGCTTCGGGCTGATAGTAGTCGTAGTAGGAGACGAAATATTCGACCGCGTTCTCCGGGAAGAACTCGCGCATTTCCGCATAGAGCTGCGCCGCCAGGGTCTTGTTGGGCGCCATGATCAGCGCCGGCCGCCCCGTCTGCGCGATGACGTTGGCCATGGTGAAGGTCTTGCCCGAGCCGGTCACGCCGAGCAAGGTCTGGAACGACAGGCCGTCCTCGATACCCTCGACCAGACGCCCGATCGCGGCGGGCTGATCGCCGGCCGGCGGGAACGGCTGGAACAGCCGGAAGGGGCTATTGGGGAAGGTCACGAACACGGGTAGAATTTCGCGGCTAAAACCTGTCGATAGTAGCATCCCGTCAAGACGGGTGCATGAAGGAACCATTGTGGAACTCTCCCGCCGCGTTCAGGCCATCAGGCCCTCGCCCACCCTGGCCGTCACCGCCCGCGCCGCCGCGCTGAAGGCGTCCGGCCGCGACATCGTCGGCCTCGGCGCCGGCGAGCCCGACTTCGACACACCCCAGCACATCAAGGATGCGGCGATCGCGGCGATCAACAACGGCTTCACCAAATACACCGCAGTCGACGGCACCCCCGGCCTGAAGGCGGCGATCATCGCCAAGTTCAAGCGCGACAACGGCCTCGACTACGGCCCCAGGCAGATTCTGGTTTCCTGCGGCGGCAAGCAGAGCTTCTTCAACCTGGTGCAGGCCGTCGTCAATCCCGGCGACGAGGTCATCATTCCCGCGCCGTACTGGGTGTCGTATCCCGACATCGTCATCCTCGCCGACGGCAAGCCGGTGATCGTCGAGGCCGGCATCGAGCAGGGCTTCAAGATCACTGCGGCGCAGCTGGATGCAGCGGTCACGTCAAGGACACGGCTCGTCGTCATCAACAGCCCGTCGAATCCGACCGGAGCGATGTACACACGGAAAGAACTGGCGGAACTGGGTGAGGTGTTGCGCAAGCACCCCCATGTGCTCATCGCGTCCGACGACATGTACGAACATATCCGCCTCAACGGCGAACCCTTCGTCAACATCCTCAACGTCTGCCCCGATCTCTACGACCGCACCCTGGTGCTCAACGGCGTCTCCAAGGCCTACTCGATGACCGGCTGGCGCATCGGCTACGCCGCCGGCCCGGAAGCCATCCTGCGCGCGATGACCAACGTGCAGTCGCAGTCGACCTCCAACCCGACCTCGATCTCGCAGGTTGCCGCGGAAGCCGCGCTGAACGGGGACCAGGGCTGCATCACACCCATGCTCGACGCATTCAGGGTGCGCCACCGTTATGTCGTCGATGCGCTCAACGCCATCCCCGGTTTCCATTGCGTCGACAGCGGCGGCGCGTTCTACGCCTTTCCCGACGTGCGACCGGCAATCCAGAACCTGCTCAACCGCGACGTGATCGAACAGGGCACGGACATCGCCTTCTCCGAATACCTGCTCGAATCGGCCGACGTCGCCGTCGTCCCCGGCTCGGCCTTTGGCGCCGAGGGATACATCCGCCTTTCGTTCGCCACCTCGCAGGCCAATCTGGAGAAGGCGCTCAAGCGCATCGCCCAGGCAATGGCCTGACGCATTCCCTGGCGGGAACCGATCCGCCGGAAAATCCGGTTTCGGCAACACGCTCCAGCCGAACGTTCGGCCCCTGCTCTTGCGCGTCGGCGTCGGCCTGGCGATCGCCCAGCCCGCGGACCGTCCCGGTTTTCGCGGCGACACTCCGCTTGTCATCTCTCGCCGGTGTTCTATGCTGATTTTCCAGGCGCTTGTGGTCAAGGGACCACCCAACCGACATGCGCTGGCCGGCGGAAGCCGTCCATGGCGACGCGCCGCACCTCTCGGGAGGAAGTCGAATGAACCCAAATTGTCCATTGGGCAACAAACGTGGTGCATGGACTAGTTTCCTCCCGCAAGCGGGAGAGGGCCGGGGCGAGGGCGTATCCACCGGCAACCCGGTTGGCCCAGTCCGTTTCCCCCACCCCTCCCCCGCCTGCGGGAGGGGCTAATGGACAATCCGGGATGAACATTCAGAAACCCGGCAATCTCCAAACCGCCGTCGCGCTCGCCGCAAGTGTGCTCTTGGCCGGCTGTGTCTCGATTACGCGGCCACCCGAAGCTTACGTCAGCCCGGGCAGCACCGTCGTCGCGGAAGTCGGCTTCCGCTCGCAGGTATGCTCGAACACTTTCGCAGCGAAGCTTGACGGTACCAACGTCACGTCGTCGTTCTCGCCGCAACCACCGGCCACCACCATGCCGCAGGCCACCTTCAACAACCTGTCTCCAGGTTCGCATACCTTGACGGTCAGTGCGAAGACGCTGCAATACTGGTTCCTCATTCCCTATTGCGGCGATGGAAGCGACAGCGTTTCCTTCACCGTGCTGGCACCGCCTGCGCCCAGCCTCGGCTTTGCGCCAGCCGGCCCTTTGACGATCGACGCGGGCACGTCGACGAACGTCCGCGTGACCGTCTCTGCAGCGCCGGCCAGCGCGACGGCTGTCAACCTCACCTCCGGATCGAGCCGTATCGCGGCGCCCCCCAGCACCACAATCGCGGCCAGCACGACGAGTTCACCGCTGTTTGCCGTCACCGGACAGACCGGCGGCAGCGCCACGCTGTCGGCTACGGCGACCGGATTGCAGAGCGGGGCGCTCAACGTGAATGTTCGTCCGGTGCTGGGCAGCGTGACCCCGGCAACCGGCGCCCCCGGCACCGCGGTGACCCTGAGTGGCGCGGGCTACGCGGCAGGGGCCAGCGTGCGCTTCGGCGGGCAGGCGACACCGACGACCTTCGTCTCCGCAAGCCAGCTCACCGCGTTGGTTCCGCCACTTGCCGCGGGCTCCACCACGGTCAACGTCACCGTGAATGGCCAGGCCAGCCAGAATCTGAATTTTCAGGTCCTTGCACCTCCCGCCCCCGCCGCCACCGTCCTCTTTCGCACCAGCGGCAATGATGTGCAGACGTTCCGCTTTGCCAGCGGCACGCTCACCCTGCTCGACACCGATCCGGCGACGATCCAGGGGGGCACGGCGGTCGTGGGTGTCGCGTTCAACGGACTGGATCACGTCGTGCGCACGAGTGCCGATGATGTGCAGAGCTTCAATCTGCTCGCCACCAACACACTCACGCTGGCCGGTTCGGCTACCGGCACGCCAAGCGGAACCGGTGCCGCCATCGCTGCGGCAGGCAACCTGCTGGCACGCGCATCGGACATCGGACTGGAAACCTATCTGCTCGTCAATGGCGCACCCCAGCGGCAGGTCACGTCGGCCATCGCGGGAACGCTCAGCACGACGGGGGTCGCGGTGGATCTGCGCGGCAATTTCGCGGTACGCGCGCATTCGTCCGGAATCGACGTGTACAACGTCTCGAATCCTGCCACACCGGTGCGTGTCGGATCGGCCACTGGCGGCGTTTCGTCGGTCGGTGTCGGCGTCCGCTTCGCACCGGGTGGGACCGTTGCCGTACGCTCGACGCCCAACGGTATCGAAGTTTTCAACATCGCAGCGAACGGCATGCCTTCGCTCACCGGGTCGCAAACGGGCGCGTTGAGTACGGCGGTGAATACCGCCGTGGCGATCGATGCAACCGGAACCCGCGCGATTCGCACGCATTCCACCGGCATCGAGGTGTACGACATCGGCAATCCTGCATCACCGCAACGCATCGGGCAGCGTGGCGGCTCGGTGAGTACGACGGGAACGGGCGTATTCCTGTCAGGAAATACCGCATTTCGCGCAATGAACACGGCGCTTGAAGCCTACGACATCAGCGCGCCCGGCAGCATTCCCGACCCGGTTTCGGTCGCGGCCACGCCCTCGTCGATCGGCGTCGGCCTGTCGGGAAGATGAACCCGGAAGCGCAAGCTGCGCCCTCCGCATTCGAGGCCCCGCCTGGCTCACGACGCAGGGATGCCAGCTTCCCCGACTCCAGACGTGCGGGCCGCACGCTCCTCGACGAGCAAGGTCGCCGCACCTGCCGGCAACGGTGGGAAAAAATGAAATCCCTGCACCGTATTGCAGCCAAGCGCGATCAACCGTTCGAGCTACCCGGTGTTTTCCACACCCTCGGCGATGACACTCATGTTGAAGTTTCTGGCAATGGAAATGATCGTCGATACCATTTCCGCGGCCTCGATGCCCGGTGTCAGGCGGCTGACGAAGGCACGGTCGACCTTCAGCGCGTCGAAGGGAAAGTCCTGCAGATAGCTCAATGACGAGTAACATTCAGGCTTGGCGCACCTACCGGGGCCGGGCCGACTGCGAGAACCGGATCAAGGAACTGAAAGCCGACTTCGGCCTGGACGCCTTCAACATGCGGGACTTCCGGGCCACAGAAGCGGCCTTGGGCTTTGCCATGCTCGCCTACAACCTGAAGAGTCTGTTTCGTCAGGCCGCATGCGCTCCCGAATCCAGCACACGCTGTCCACTTTGCATGGCCTGGTGCTGGCCATCGGCAGCTCTTGGCACCAAGACGCCGACCAGAACCGTCTATGGCTAATGGACAATCTGGGCTAAAAGCAACATTGCGCTCGGCGCGTTCGTGAAATCACAAGCTTGCGGTCTACCTTTTTGCCTGGAAACCGCCCATCATGGCTCCCATGAGCAAGGCGGGAATCCCCGCCCGAATTTGAATAATCCTAAAAACCGCAGTTGACCGCTCTCTGCCTCCGTGAATGCCGCATGAACGCTGAACATTCTGCCTTCGACCGCCTTCACCTGTCGGGTGAGTTCGCTACGCACCCGCTGGCACGCCTGCTCACGCGCCAGCCTTTGT
>JANJXF010000176.1 GCA_024709165.1 Thiobacillus sp.
CGGCGACGGGGGGCACGCTGACCGCGCTCGCACAGGTCGGCATCAGCATGCAGAAGGATGGCTCGCTGGCGCTGGACAGCGGCAAGCTGACGAACGCCCTGGCAACGAACCACAGTGACGTCGTCAACCTGCTCAACTCACCAAGCGGCTTCGCCACCCGCTTCGATGCCTGGGCCAAGGAGACGGTCAATCCCGGGGGCCTCATCGACACGCGCACGACGAATCTGAAAAGCAACGTCAGCAACTTCAACACGGAAATCGACCGTCTGGAAAACCGGATGGCAGCGCTCGAACGGAAATACACCAAGGAATACACGAACCTAAACATGCTGCTGAGCAGCATGAACACCACCAGCACCTATCTGACCCAGCAGCTGAGCGGCAGCTCGACCAAATAGACCGGGAGATCATCGAAATGTACGCCAATGTCAGCCACAGCGCCCAGGCCTACACCCATGTCGGCCTCGAAACGAATATCCTGGGAGCCAGCCCGCACCGGCTGATCGTGCTGCTTTATGAAGGCGCCGAACTGTCCATTCGCATGGCGATCAAGCACATCGACGACGGTGATCTGATGAAGAAATCCGCCGCCATCACCAAAGCCTGCAGCATCGTTCACGATGGTCTGCGCGCGGCACTCGATCCGGCGCAAGGCGGCGAAGTCGCCCGGCAGCTCGATGCGCTGTACGACTACATGAACAAGCGCCTGATGCTCGCGCATCTGCGCAACGACACCGCGCCGCTCGAAGAGGTGCTAGGACTGCTGCGCGAGCTGCGCGAAGCCTGGCAGCACATCGGCACGACACCGCACCCCGCCCACCTTCAACCCGTCGCCGTCTGACCGGAGCCGCCATGACCAGCCACGAAATGATCAATACCTATGAAACGCTCACCGAGCTCACCGGTGTCATGCTCGACGCCGCCCGTCACGGCGAGTGGGACCATCTGGCGGAACTGGAGCAGCGCTGCCGCGGCCATGTCAGCACCCTGATGCAGGCCACACCGGTGACACTCAACGAGTCCGAACAACGCGCACGCATCGCCAGCATCCGCGCCATCCTGCAGAACGATGCGGAAATCCGCGCGCTGGCGGAACCGCGCCTGAACGAGCTGCAGCAGCGGCTGCACGTGATTCGTGCAGGCCGCCGCGGCACCCAGGCCTACGCCGCGCAACACATGTAAACACCCATCGTGTACCCGCAGCCCCTGCCTCGCGTGTTCGCCGTCCAGCCCGTTCTGGATGGGCTGCAGCGCGACCAGGCGGGGCCACGCGCGAGTTTCGCCTTCCAGCATCTGGCGCAGGGTCAGAAGCTCGCCGGACAGGTGCTCTCCCAGGACAAGGGGCTGTCGCTGGTTTCGGTCGCCGGACAGACGGTGGCGATGCGCCTGCCGCCCGGCGTGGTGACGGGCGACACGCTCAAACTCAGCTTCGCCGGGCACATGCCGCAACCGGTGTTTCTGCTGGAGGCGCCCGGCGCGGACGCCGCGGATGCGCCGCAGTTGAGCCAGACGGCGCGCATGCTGAGCGAGGTCATGCAGCGCATACCCGAACGCACGCCGCCTACCCTCACGCCTCCGGCTCCCCTCCTCGACCGCCCGACCGCGCTGCCTCCGGAACTGGCGCTCGCGCTGCGTACCGCCCTGGTGCGCAGCGGGTTGTTCTACGAATCGCATCTCGCCAACTGGGTGACCGGCCAGGATACGCTCGAAGGCCTGTTGCAGGAGCCGCAGAACCGTGCCCCCGCGACCGGGTCGGAACGTGCTCCGACACATGCCGCCACCGGCACGGCAGAAAGCGTCGCTGCAAAAACAGCCAACCCGCTGCACACCCTGATGACCCAGCAATTGCAGGTACTCGAATCGCCCCAATTCGTCTGGAAGGGTGAACTGTGGCCCGGCCAGCCGCTGGAATGGACGCTCTCCCGCAGCGACGACGAGACACCGGGCGATACCTCCCCGAGCGCGGCCGGCAACGAGAATGGCAGCTGGGAATCGAGCCTGCGCATCACCCTGCCGCAACTCGGCACCCTGACGCTGCACATCCGTCTCGACGCGCAGCAGAATTTCAGCATCCGCGTCCAGCCCCAAGATCCGCAGGCCGAGCCGTTGCTGCAACGTCATCGGACGCATGCGCTGGAACGCCTGGCTGCAGCCGGTTGCGCAGTGCAGTCATTCAAGGTTGCGCATGAATCTGCCGTTACCTGATCCACAACGCGCCGCCGCGGCGCTCGCCTACCACGAAGGCGATCTCGCGCCGCGCGTCGTGGCCAAGGGGCGCGGTCTGCTCGCCGAGCGCATCATCGAGCAGGCACGCGCCTCCGGCGTGTACGTGCACGAGTCGCGTGAACTGCTCGCGCTTCTCATGCAGATCGACCTCGACAGCCATATTCCGCCGCAGCTTTATATCGCTGTGGCCGAGTTGCTGGCCTGGCTGTATCGCCTCGAACAGGGGGGCACGCCGGAATTTTTTGAACCGAACACCTGACTCGATGACGAACGCCGCTCCACCCGCTCTTCACGCATCCAGCCACGATGACCAGCTCGCCCGCTATGGCGTCCGTTCACGCAAGGAAATCGTGTTTCTGCTGCGCCAGGTCCAGCAGCGCAAGCTGCTGGTGAACCTCGATCTGCCGAACAGCAGGCAGATCATCGTGACCTCGGTACTCGCCATCGACGAAGCCCGCAACGCCATCATTCTGGACAGCGCGCGCGGCGACGCGCTGAACCGCGAACTCTTGTCCGGTCCCGGCGCCGAGTTCGTCACCCAGCTGGAGGGCGTGACCCTCTCCTTCTTCACGGGGGCAGTCACCTTTTGCGACTACGAGAAACTGCCTGCCCTGCGCATCGCCTTGCCCAAGGCCATGATCCGGCTCCAGCGGCGCGAGCACTTCCGCGTGCCCATGCCCATCGCGCACCCCGTAAAATGCATGGCCCCCCCGCAAGCCGAAGACGAGGCCGAGCCAATCACCACGCATCTCGTCGACCTGAGTTGCGGCGGCGTGGCACTTGCCGACATCGCCGGCCGCATCAGCCCCGATCCGGGCCGGCGCCTGCCGGACTGTCGCATCCTGTTGCCTGGTGTGCCACCCGTGGTCGCCACCCTGGAAATCCGCAACAGCGCCCAGATCCGCCTGCACAATGGCGCCTTCCAGACGCGTCTGGGATGCCAGTTCATCGATCTGCCCAATGACATGGCGGCTCCGCTGCAGCGCTTCGTGATGGAAATCGAACGCGCGCGCCGCGCCAACCTGTGACACCGCCATCCCCGACAACCAGGAGACCTCCCATGCAAGCCATCCAGCAGGAAATTGACGAACGCACCCAGCTCACCAGCTCGAACAAGCTGGAGCTGCTGCTGTTCCGCCTCGGCCACGATCCGCAGCTGGACCGCAGCGAACTGTTCGGCATCAACGTGTTCAAGGTGCGCGAAATCATCCCCATGCCCGTAATCACCGCCGTGGCCGGTTCGCCACCCAACATGATGGGTGTGGTCGACCTGCGCGGGCAGATCCTGCCGGTGATCAATCTTTCCGCCGTCGCCGGCTGCACGCCGCGCAGCGGGCTCAACATCCTGCTCATCACCGAATACGCGCGCACCACCCAGGCCTTCGCCGTCGAATCGGTCGAGGACATCGTGCGCCTCGACTGGCGCCAGGTCCTGTCGGCCGAAGGCAACGCTTCCAGCGGCATGGTCACCAGCATCGCACGCCTCGACGGCGACAACAGCGATCGCCTCGCCCAGGTGCTCGACGTCGAGACCATCCTGCGCGAAGTCATGCCGTCCAACGATCTCGCGGTCGATCCGGAGACCATCGGCGCCGAAGTCAGCATCAGTCCCGGCACCGTCATCCTTGCCGCCGACGACTCGCTGATCGCGCGCACCATGATCGAGGAAGGTCTGACCGCAATGGGCCTGCCCTACATCATGTGCAAGACCGGAAAGGAAGCATGGGAGCAGTTGCAGGCGCTTGCCGCCCACGCGCAGGACGAAGGCAAGACCGTACAGGACCGTGTCGCGTTGGTGCTGACCGACCTGGAAATGCCGGAGATGGACGGCTTCACCCTTACCCGCAACATCAAACAGGACCCGCGCTTCAGCTCCATTCCCGTGGTGATTCACTCCTCGCTCACCGGCACCGCCAACGAAGTTCACGTCAAAAAAGTCGGCGCCAACGGCTATGTCGCCAAATTCCAGATCGATGAGCTTGCACAGACGTTGCGCCAGGCGCTCGCAGCGTGACGAAAGGAAGCATCTGAAGAATTCGAGACCCCGGCAAATGCCGGGCGCAATCAAGATATCAACCCAAATTGTCCATTGGGCAACAAACGTGGTGCATGGACTGGTTTTCTCCCCCGCTTGCGGGAGAGGGCCGGGGTGAGGGCGTATCCACCGGCAATCCGGTTGGCCCAGTCCGTTTCCCCCACCCCAACTCCTCCCCCGCCTGCGGGAGGGCTAATGGACAATCCGGGATCAAAGCTCAATCCCAAGACGCTTGGGTGGCTTGAACCTAGAAACCGCAGTTGGACGCGCCCGATGGTGCGTCTGATCGCGTGCCTGCCGCGAAGCAACGACGCCGCAGGCCGGGGCCTGCAAGGAGGCGCGACAAAGGCTGGCGCGTGAGCAGGCGTGCCAGCGGGTGCG
>JANJXF010000180.1 GCA_024709165.1 Thiobacillus sp.
CCCGATGACCCTGCAACGCGACGCGGTACTCGCCGGCCTGTCGCTCACCTTCAACCATCTGCCGGGCGCGCGCATCCGCGTCGGCTTGTTCAAGCTGCCGACCGACGAGGAAGCCGTCATGTCGGGGCCGCGTCTTTCCCCGTCCGTCTATTTCAGCGACGTCGTGCAGAACCTGCTGGTCGAACCGCCGCTGCGCGCGCTCGGCCCCTCGTCCAACCCCACGCTTACCCGGGGCGAAATGGTCAGCGGCTGCAGCTGCCTGCACGACTGGGGCGTCCAAGGTCTACGACTGGTTTCGCCGCGGGCCGTGGGAAGCCTCGTACGCCGCCATGCTGTCCAACGGCGGCGAGCTCGACAACCCCGGCGACCAGGACGGCAATAAGGACCTCACCCTGCGCGTGCAGGCCGCGTACATCTTCGGCGCCGGCCTCACCCGTCAGGATCTTTCCCTGTTCGCCTGGCGGCAGGAGGGCGAGCGGCACTTTGCCGGCGCCGACCGTGCGCGCACCCGCGCGGGTCTGGGCTTCAAATATCTCAAGGGCCCGCACCGCCTGGCCGGTTCCTGGCTGCGCGGCGACGGCATGATCGTCGCCGGACTCAATCCACCCTTCGCCGGACAGGCCTATGCTGTCGGCATCGACGAAAAGGCCGACGGCTGGTACCTGGAAGGCGGCTGGCGCTTTCAGCCGAAATGGGAAGTCGACCTGCGCCACGGCGTGCTGCATCTCATGACGCGGCACCGCATGAACACCCGCATCCCGCAGACCACCACCCTCGCGTTGCAGCATTTTCTGCGCAAGGACACCCGCGTCAGCGTCAACTACGAGTGGCGGCGCGGCGAAGTCGCCCGCCCCGACGCCATCGCCAACCCCGTCGAGCGCGCCAACGCACTTGCCGTTCCCGCCAACCTCGGCGATCGCGTCAGCGTGCAGTTGACGTGGACATATTGAACCCAAATTGTCCATTGGGCAGCAAACGTGGTGCATGGACTGACTTTCTCCCGCAGGCGGGAGAGCCGGGGAGAGGGAAAACCCACCGAGAACATGGCTGGATCGGTTTGCCCCCCTCCGCCCCAACCACCACGCCTGCGGGGCTATTGGACAATCCGGGTTTCGCCATCACGAAGCGGCGCCTCGCGCTTCAGGACCAACGTCGTCCAGGAAGCGAAGTTCTCAGAACTGCTGCAGCAAAGCCTGACGCGCTATCGCAACCGGGCCATCGAGACCGCCCAGGTCATCGAGGAGCTTATCGAAATGGCCAGGAAGTTCCAGGAAGCCGCCCAGCGTGGCGAGGCCTTGGGGCTGAACCATGACGAAATGGCGTTCTACGACGCCCTGGCCACCAACGAGGCAGCCGTTCGCGGTCTGGGTGACGAGACCCTGAAAAAGATAGCCGTCGAGTTGGTCCAAAGTCTGCGCAAGTCTGTGACCGTCGACTGGGCTGTCCGGGAAACTGTGCGAGCCCGGCTGCGCGTCATGGTGAAGACGCTGCTCAAGCGCTACAAGTATCCGCCGGACAAACAGGAGGAAGCGACCGAGACGGTGCTCAAGCAGGCCGAGTCGCTGTCGGCCGACTGGGTGACGGCATAGCCGCAGCTCGATCCGGGTGGCCCGGTGCCGGGTGCCTCGTTGATTTTGTGATGCCTGAATGGCTTACGGCGGCTAGGGAGACGCTGATTTATTCCCCCCAAACCCTCCCGGCCGCCCCCAACCTCTGACACAATCCTTGCATCGTCAGCCGCAGCCCTTTGCCCATGCAATCCACCTTCTCCGAACTCGAGTACAGCGCCAAGAAGCGCATCACACG
>JANJXF010000188.1 GCA_024709165.1 Thiobacillus sp.
CGCCCGCTCGCCCTGCTCGGCAACGCCTTCTATCCGGTTCTTGTTCATCGGCTCGCAGTTTCGCTCCACGCTTCCTCCCCACAATCAGTCACCCTCATGCAGTTGCGTTTCGCTTCGTTCGCTGTGATCAACTTACGGGAGAACTTCCACTTCCAAGAGTACGCCCGTGCCGGGCGCACATGAAAAAGCCCCGCCTAAGCGGGGCTTTTTCACAGCCTGAGCAAATGAGATTACATCATGCCCATGCCGCCCATGCCACCCATGTCGCCGCCGCCCATCGGCATGGCCGGCTTGTCTTCCGGCAGGTCGGTGACCATGCAGTCGGTGGTCAGCATCAGGCCGGCGATCGACGCGGCGTTCTGCAGCGCGGTGCGGGTGACCTTGGTGGGGTCGAGCACGCCCATCGCCACCATGTCGCCGTACTCGCCGGTGCCGGCGTTGTAGCCGAAGTTGCCCTGACCTTCCAGCACCTTGTTGACGACGACCGAGGCTTCCTCGCCGCAGTTCTTCACGATCTGGCGCAGCGGCTCCTCGATCGCACGCAGCACGATCTTCACGCCGGCGTCCTGGTCGTGGTTGTCGCCCTTGATGCTGATGCCGGCGCGGGCACGCAGCAGCGCGACACCGCCGCCGGGGACGATGCCTTCTTCAACGGCGGCACGGGTGGCGTGCAGCGCGTCCTCGACACGGGCCTTCTTCTCCTTCATCTCGACTTCGGTCGCAGCGCCGACCTTGATCACCGCCACGCCGCCGGCCAGCTTGGCCTTGCGCTCCTGCAGCTTCTCGCGGTCGTAATCGCTGGTGACTTCGTCGATCTGCTTGTTGATCTGGGCGATGCGGCCCTTGATGGCGTCGTGATTGCCGGCGCCATCGATGACGGTGGTGTTTTCCTTGCCCACTTCGATGCGCTTGGCGCGGCCCAGATCGGTGAGTTGGGCCTTCTCCAGCGAGAGGCCGACTTCCTCGGCGATCACGGTGCCGCCGGTGAGGATCGCCATGTCTTCCAGCATCGCCTTGCGGCGGTCGCCGAAGCCCGGCGCCTTGACCGCGCAGGTCTTGAGGATGCCGCGGATGTTGTTGACGACCAGGGTGGCGAGCGCTTCGCCATCGACGTCCTCGGCGACGATCATCAGCGGCTTGCCGGCCTTGGCGACCTGCTCCAGCACCGGCAGCAGGTCACGGATGTTGGAGATCTTCTTGTCGAACAGCAGGATGAACGGGTCTTCCAGAATCGCCATCTGCTTGTCGGGGTTGTTGATGAAGTAGGGCGACAGGTAGCCGCGATCGAACTGCATGCCTTCGACGACGTCGAGCTCGTTCTCCAGACCGGAGCCGTCCTCGACGGTGATCACGCCTTCCTTGCCGACCTTGTCCATGGCGTCGGCGATGATCTGGCCGATCGGCGCGTCGGAGTTGGCCGAGATCGAGCCGACCTGGGCGATTTCCTTGCTGGTGGTGCAGGGCTTGGAGATGTTCTTCAGCTCGTCGGTGATGGCGTTGACGGCCTTGTCGATGCCGCGCTTGAGGTCCATCGGGTTCATGCCGGCGGCGACGAACTTCATGCCTTCGTTGACGATCGACTGGGCCAGCACGGTGGCGGTGGTGGTGCCGTCACCGGCGACGTCGGAGGTCTTGGAGGCGACTTCCTTCACCATCTGCGCGCCCATGTTCTCGAGCTTGTCCTTCAGCTCGATTTCCTTGGCAACGGACACGCCGTCCTTGGTCACGGTGGGCGCGCCGAAGGAACGGTCGAGCACCACGTTGCGGCCTTTCGGGCCCAGGGTCACCTTGACCGCGTCGGCCAGGGTGTTGACACCCGCCACCATGCGGTGACGCGCGGAATCGCCAAAACGTACGTCTTTTGCAGCCATGTGTTTACTCCTTAAAGTCGTTCACCACAGAGGCACAGAGACACGGAGAAATCCGGATTCGGATCCCTGTTGTGTTGTTCTCCGTGCCTCTGCGTCTCTGTGGTTAATGGTTTGTTGGGGTGTAAGTGATCAGGCTTCGACCACGCCCATGATGTCTTCTTCGCGCATCACCAGCAGTTCCTGGCCCTCGACCTTCACGGTCTGGCCGGCGTACTTGCCGAACAGCACGCGGTCGCCGACCTTCACGTCCATCGGGATCAGCTTGCCCTGGTCATCTTTCTTGCCGGCGCCGACAGCGACGATTTCGCCCTGGTCGGGCTTCTCGGTCGCGGTGTCG
>JANJXF010000055.1 GCA_024709165.1 Thiobacillus sp.
CGACACGTCGTGTGCGATCACTGGCGCGATGCCGGGGCGCAACACCTTCACCGCGACGGCGGTGCCGTCCTTCAGACGCGCGAAGTGCACCTGCGCCACCGAGGCCGAGGCGACCGGGGTGGCGTCGAATTCGGCGAACACTTCGGCGAGCGGCTTGCCGTAGGTGGCTTCCAGCGTGGCGACCGCCGCGGCGGAAGGGAAAGGCGGCACGCGATCCTGCAGCAGGGCCAGTTCGTCGGCGATGTCGAGCGGCACCAGATCGCGTCGCGTCGAGAGCATCTGCCCGAACTTGACGAAGATCGGCCCGAGCGCTTCCAGCGCGCGGCGCAGGCGCACCCCGCGCGGTTCCGTCAGCGGGCGCCAGAACAGCAGGGCGCGTACCAGCCAGCGCAGCGGCCGCACCCGCTCGTGGCCGAGGAAAAATTCCTCCAGGCCGAAGCGCAGCCCGACGCTCACGATGCGGATGAGGCGCAGCAGCTTCATGCGGAAGGCCGCTCCAGCCGATGCACACGGGCTTCCAGTCGCGCCACGGCGTCGGCGAGTTCATCGACGCCGTGGTTGAAGCGTGTGACGTCGATGTCGCGTGCCATCAGCTCGACTTCCTCGACCAGGTATTCGCCGGCGCTGTGGCCCATGCCGGAGACGGCACGGGCAAGGCCGGCGCGTGCGTCGCGGCCGAACTGATGCAGGCGGTGTGCCGCGGTGTCGCCGACGAACGATGCGAGATCCGCCTCAACGTCCCAGTGGAGCTGACGGAACACGCGGTCGAGCGTGGCGAGCAACGCGGCGTCACCCTGATAGTCGGCGTCGCGCAGCGCCTCGCGGCCGAAGAGCGGCAGGCGCGCGGCCAGTGCCGGCGTGGGGCGGATCGTGGCGTCGGGGGTGTCGATCGCCGCTTCGGAGAAACAGCCGTCGTCGGCGATGCGCAAATCGACCTGCGTGAGTGCAAGGTCGAGGCGCACGCTCATGCCGGCGTGGCGCCTGAGCGCATCGGCCGCGCCCGGTGTCTGCTGCACCAGGTGGTTGAGGCTGCGCTCGATGAGCCCCGCAGCGATCAAATCTTGAAGCCCTTGTGCAGCGCCACCACGCCGGCGGTGAGGTTGTGGTAGCGCACGCGGACGAAGCCGGCCGCTTCCATCATCGTCTTGAGTTCTTCCTGACCGGGGTGCATGCGGATCGATTCGGCGAGGTACTGGTAGCTGCCGCGGTCCTGCGCGACGAGCTCGCCCATGAGCGGCAGCAGCTTGAAGGAATACAGATCGTAGGCCGGCTCCAGCGGTTTCCATACCTTGGAGAATTCCAGCACCAGGAGCCGGCCGCCCGGCTTGAGCACGCGGTGCATCTCGGCGAGCGCCTGATCCTTGTGGGTCATGTTGCGCAGCCCGAAGGCCACCGATACGCAGTCGAAATGGTTGGCAGGGAAGGGCAGGCGCTCGCCGTCGCACTGCACCGTGGGCGGCGTGCGACCCTCGTTCAGCATGCGGTCGCGGCCTTCGCGCAGCATGGAGAAATTGATGTCGGTGAGCAGCACCGTGCCGGTGGCGCCGACCTCCTTCAGGAAAAGTCGCGTCAGGTCGGCGGTGCCGCCGGCGACGTCGAGCACCTTCATGCCGGGCCGCAGGCCGGCCTGCGCCACGGCGAAGCGCTTCCACAGACGATGCAGACCAGCCGA
The DNA here is from genome assembly GCA_024709165.1 of Thiobacillus sp. GTDB lineage: Bacteria > Pseudomonadota > Gammaproteobacteria > Burkholderiales > Thiobacillaceae > Thiobacillus. The sequence continues at coordinate 1,673 of JANJXF010000055.1, forward strand.
CATGAGGTCGTTCATGAGGTCGTATTGGGTGGCGACCGAATGGAAGACCTCGGCCACCTTGGCGGCCTTTTCGGACTCGGCGACTTCCTGGTAGCCGAAATGGGTGGTTTTATCCATGATGGGCGGAGCGAAGCTGGCAAGCGGGAAATTCTACCAGCACGGCCTTTCCAGGGGGCTGCGGCGTCACAAATCGGTCATGTTGCCGTCATACTATGGCCGCAGTCTCAATACGGGAGATCATCATGGCTGCGAACATTCTGCTGGTCGAGGACGAGCCGGGTATCCAGGCACTACTGAAACTCAATCTCACCCAGGCCGGTCATCAGGTCACCCTCGCCGGCGACGCCGAACACGCGCTGAAATGTCTCCGTGACACGCTTCCCGACGTCATTCTGCTCGACTGGATGCTGCCCGGCATGTCGGGCATCGACCTGTGCCGCCGGCTGCGCAGTGACGAACGCTACCAGCCGATCCCCATCATCATGCTGACCGCGCGCGGCGAGGAGCGCGACAAGGTGCTGGGGCTCGACACTGGCGCCGACGACTACATCACCAAGCCGTTCTCCCCGCGCGAACTCGTGTCGCGCATCAAGGCCGTGCTGCGCCGGCGGGCGCCGCAGATGACCGACGAGACGGTGGAGATCGACGGCCTGCGGCTCGACCCGGCCAGTCACCGCGTGCAGGGCAGCGGGCAGGCGCTCGAACTCGGTCCGACCGAGTTCCGCCTGCTGCATTTTTTCATGACGCACCCCGAGCGGGTGTACGCGCGCACCCAGTTGCTCGACCAGGTATGGGGCGACGATGTTTTCGTCGAGGAGCGCACCGTCGACGTTCATATCCGCCGCCTGCGCCTGGCGCTGGAACCGTCCGGGCATGCGGGCCTGATCCAGACCGTGCGCGGCGCGGGTTATCGCTTTTCTGCCGAAGTCGGCCGATAATGGGGTCCGGTTTGTAAGCGACGGAAAGACGATGGGATTCTGGTGGCGGCCGCTCGGCGTGCTGGCCGGGGCACTGTGGGTGGCGTTGATCCTGTGGGCGGCCTCCGGCTGGGTGGCGGCGCTCGCCTTTCTCGCGGGTATCCAGGCCATCGTCATGCTGCGCCGCCTGTGGCAGGAATTCCGCCTGTCGCGCTGGCTGGAGCACCCCGATGAAGTCGAGCCGCCCGACGCCACCGGCACCTGGGGCGACATTTTCTACCGCCTGCAGAAACTCCAGCGCCGCCAGAAGGCGAGCCGCAGCGAACTGTCCAACGCTCTCGAACAGTTCGAGCATGCCGCCGAGGCCGTGCCGGATGCCATGGTCATCCTCAATGGCAGCGAGCAGATCGAATGGTGCAACTCCGCCTCGCGCAAATACCTGGGGCTCGATAGCGAGCGCGACCGCGGCCAGTTCGTCCGTTATCTGATGCGACAGGCGCACTTTCTCGAATTCCTCGACGCGGCCGACTTTTCGCAACGCCTCACCTGCCGTTCGCCGGTGAACCGCGAAATCGCCCTGTCGGTGCAACTCGTGCCCTTCGGGGCAAGCAAGAAGTTGCTGATCGCACGCGACATCACGGACCTCGAACGTGTCGACGCCATGCGGCGTGACTTCATCGCCAACGTCTCGCACGAACTGCGCACACCGCTCACCGTGGTCGGCGGCTTCGTCGAAACCCTGGCCGACAGTCCCGACCTGCCCGCTGCCGACCGCCGCGGCTATTTCAACCTGATGCTCGACCACACCCGGCGCATGCAGCGTCTGCTCGACGATCTGCTTACCCTGTCGCGGCTGGAAAGCGCCGAGCACGCGCTCAAGGACGAATCCGTCGATATGGGAGAACTCGCGCAGGCGCTGAAAACCGAAGCCGAATCGCTGAGCCGCGGTCGCCATCGCATCGCGCTGCGGATCGAGAGCAATGCCGGGCTGAAAGGAAATCTGCAGGAAATCCAGAGCGCGCTCGGCAACCTGGTATCGAACGCCGTGCGCTACACACCGGATGGCGGCGACATCACGCTCGTGTGGCGCGAGCACGCCGGCGAGGGCGCATTCGCGGTGACCGATACCGGCGACGGCATCGCCGCCGAACACATCCCCCGCCTCACCGAGCGCTTTTACCGCGTCGACCGCAGCCGTTCGCGCGAGACCGGCGGCACCGGCCTCGGGCTTGCCATCGTCAAGCATGTCCTCACCCGCCACGGCGCGCGGCTCGACGTCCAGTCCGCTCCCGGCAAGGGCAGCACTTTTTCCGCCTGCTTCCCCGCGCAGCGCCTGCTCCAGGCCGCGCAGGACGCCGCCGTCATTCCCTTTCCCGGGCGCGGCCAAGCCGTCGCGTAAACGACGCCGCGAGCCGTTCGCCGGCGTCGGCGGGCACCGCATGCGGGGTGTTGCGCACGCGCGCGCCCCACACCGGATTCGGGAAATGCGGGTCGTCGGCGAAGCGCGGAATCACGTGCCAGTGCAGATGCGGCACCACGTTGCCAAGCGAAGCGAGATTCACCTTGTCCGGCGCCAGCACCTCGCGCAGCGCCGCCTCGGCGGCGAGCACCACGTCCAGCACGCGGCGCTGTGCGGCGGGCGGCAGGTCGGTCATCTCCTTCACGTGTGCCGCAAGGATCACCCGCAGGAAACCGGGGTAGTCCGGTTCGTCGGCGAGGACGACGCGGCAGAAATCGTCCCGCCACAGGATTGTCCCGCCCGGGACGGCGCACAGGGGACAGTTCACAGTAGCACGCGCTCGATGCCGCCGTTGCCGACTCGGGCTAGATAATTCGCCATCCAGTTTTCGCCGAGGATCTGCTTCGCCAGTTCGATGACGATGTAGTCGGGCATGGTGTCGGTGTCGTCGCTGTAGCGCGCCAGCCCCTGCAGGCAGGCGGGGCAACTGGTGAGGAGCTTGACCGGCTGGCCGCCGTTGTCGATGGTGGCCACACCGGCGCGGATTTCCTCCTCCTTGCGGAAGCGGATCTGGGTGGAAATGTCGGGCCGGGTGACGGCGAGCGTGCCGGATTCGCCGCAGCAGCGGTCGGACAGCTTCACCACGGCGCTGCCGGGCGAACCGCCGAGCAGGGTGTTGGCGACCTTCAACGGTGCGTGGGTCTTCATCGGTGTATGACAGGGGTCGTGATAGAGATACTTCTCGCCGTTCGTGCCTTCGAGTTTCACGCCTTTCTCCATCAGGTATTCATGGATGTCGAGCAGGCGGCAGCCGGGAAAGATCTTGCCGAATTCGTATTTCAGCAACTGATCCATGCAGGTGCCGCAGGACACGATCACGGTCTTGATGTCGAGATAGTTGAGGGTGTTGGCGATGCGGTGGAACAGCACACGGTTCGCCGCGGTAATGGCCTCGCCGCGGTCGGCCTGGCCGCCGGCGATCTGCGGATAGCCGCAGCACAGATAGCCGGGTGGCAGCACGGTCTGCACACCAAGCTCGAACAGCATCGCCTGGGTGGCAAGCCCGATCTGCGAGAACAGGCGTTCCGAACCGCAGCCGGGGAAATAGAACACCGCTTCGCTGTCTTCGGTGAGCTTTGCCGGGTTGCGCAGAATCGGCACGATCGACGGGTCTTCCAGACCCATCAGCGCGCGCGAGGTTTTCTTCGGCAGTCCGCCCGGCATCGGCTTGTTGACCAGATGGATCACCTGTGTGACGGGTTTGGGCCGCCCCAGGCTGGCGGGCGGGTGCCGGGTGCTCTCCTGGATCAACCCCAGACGCTTGAAGACCTGGTGGCCGAGCCGCTGGCCCGCATAGCCCCATTCGATGAGCGGCTTGCGGATGGCCTTGATCGTCGCCGGATCGGTGGCGTTGAGGAAGGCCATCGACGCCCAGCTTCCGGGGTGGAACTTCTTCTTGCCCTGACGACGCAGGAGGTTGCGCATGGCGATGGAGACGTCGCCGAAGTCGATGTCGACCGGGCAGGGATTCTTGCACTTGTGGCAGATGGTGCAGTGGTCGGCGACGTCGGAAAATTCGTCGAAGTGGCGCAACGACACGCCGCGTCGCGTCTGTTCCTCGTAGAGAAAGGCCTCGATCAGCAGCGAGGTGGCGAGGATCTTGTTGCGCGGGCTGTAGAGCAGATTGGCGCGTGGAATGTGAGTGTTGCACACCGGTTTGCACTTGCCGCAGCGTAAACAGTCCTTGATGGAGTCGGCGATGGCGCCGATCTCGGTCGATTCGAGGATGATCGACTCGGCTTCCAGCAGGCTGAACGACGGCGTGTAGGCATTGTGCAGATCGGCGCCGCGCATGAGCTTGCCCTTGTTGAAGCAGCCCTTGGGGTCGACCTTGTTCTTGTAGTCGCCGAACGTCGCCAGTGTGGTGTCGTCGAGGAATTCGAGCTTGGTGAGCCCGATGCCGTGCTCGCCGGAAATCACGCCACCCAGCTCGGTGGCGAGCCTCATGATGCGGACGACTGCGGCATTGGCCGCCTGCAGCATGGCGTAGTCGTCGGAGTTGACCGGGATGTTGGTGTGCACGTTGCCGTCGCCGGC
>JANJXF010000074.1 GCA_024709165.1 Thiobacillus sp.
GGTCGCGCGGAATTTCGCGCTGTCGTATTGGGGCAGCCTGCGCTCGGGATGGATGTGCAGCACGCTGTCGACCATCTTCCGGATCGGCCTGTTCTGCAGGCTCGCGTTGACCACCTGCACCACCACCGGGATCGAGGCGAGCTTGCCCATCAGGTCGGTGCTGGAGAGCAGCTTGTCGCGCAACGTGGCGCCGCCTTTTTTGAACTTGATCGCCTTGGCGCGCAGCATGGTGTGCGGGAAATCCAGGTTCCACGGATGCGGCGGCACATAGGGACACTTAGTCATGTAGCACAGGTCGCACAGGTAGCACTCGTCGACCACCTTCCAGTAGTCGGCCTTGGCGACGCCGTCGACTTCCATGGTCGAGGACTCGTCGACCAGGTCGAACAGGGTGGGAAACGCCGTGCACAGCGACACGCAGCGGCGGCAGCCGTGACAGATGTCGAAGATGCGCTCAAGCTCGTGGTTGAGCTTGTCTTCATTGTAGAAATCCGGATTTTTCCAGTCGAGTGGATGACGGGTCGGCGCTTCGAGGCTGCCTTCGCGGGTGCTCATGGCGATCCTTGTTGTGTGAAAACCGAGAAAAATTCATCCGCGAAGGGCGCGAAGAAACGCGAAGCAAAGGCAAGACGAACGACGACTTGTCAGACTTCGCCCCGACTGCTTTGGGTTTTCTTCGCGTCCCTTCGCGCCCTTCGCGGATGAAAAAAATCACCGATGCATCCGGCGCCGTTCGAGAAAGCGTCCCATGCGGCCGATCGCCTCGGTCAGGTCTTCCTCGTGCGGCAGAAACACCACGCGGATGTGGTCGGGTTTTGGCCAGTTGAAGCCACTGCCCTGCACCACCAGCACGCGTTCTTCCTCCAGCAGGTCGAGGATGAATTTCTGGTCGTCCTCGATGCGGTAGGTCCTGGGATCCAGCCGCGGAAACAGATACATCGCCGCTTTCGGCTTGACGCAGGTGACACCCGGGATGAGGGTGAGCAATTCGTGCGCAAGGTCGCGCTGGCGCGTGAGCCGTCCGCCCGGCGCGACCAGGTCGTTGATGCTCTGGTAGCCGCCCAGCGCGGTCTGGATGGCGTATTGCCCGGGCACGTTGGAACACAGGCGCATCGAGGCCAGCATGTTGAGGCCTTCCAGATAATCCTTCGCGTGCCGTTTGTCGCCGGAGACGATGAGCCAGCCCGAGCGGTAGCCGCACGCACGGTAGTTTTTCGACAGGCCGTTGAAAGTGACGACCAGCACGTCGTCGGCCAGCGCGGCGATCGAAGTGTGTTCGGCGCCGTCGAACAGCACCTTGTCGTAAATCTCGTCGGCATAGACGATGAGCTGGTGCTGCCGGGCGATTTCCAGGAGCTCGCGCAGCAGCTCGGGCGGATACAACGCGCCGGTCGGATTGTTGGGATTGATGATGACGATGGCCCGCGTGTGCGGAGTGATCTTGGCGCGGATATCGTCAAGACCCGGCAGCCAGCCCGCGCCTTCGTCGCACACATAATGGCGCGGCCTGCCACCGGCCAGGCTCACCGCCGCGGTCCACAACGGATAGTCGGGTGCCGGCACCAGCACCTCGTCGCCGTTGTTGAGCAGTGCCTGCATCGCCATGACGATCAATTCGGATACGCCGTTGCCAACGAAAATGTCGTCGATCGTCACCCCTGCGATGCCCTTGCGCTGGGTCTCGTGCATGATTGCCTTGCGTGCCGAGAACAGGCCCTTGGAATCGCTGTAGCCGGAAGCGTTGGGCAGATTGAGGATGACGTCCTGCACGATTTCCTCGGGCGCCTCGAAACCGAACGGCGCGGGATTGCCGATGTTCAGCTTGATGATGCGCTGGCCTTCCTCCTCCATCTGCCGCGCGCGCGTCATCACCGGCCCGCGGATGTCGTAGCAGACGTTGTCGAGCTTGTTCGACTTGTGGATGGTGTGCAGGCGGGGCCTGGTGTCAGCCGTCACGGTTTTTCCCCGGTTCGTAAAATCAAGGCAAAACAATGCCTTGGCAAGCCGGTAATTTTACCGGAGCCGCCCTGCCGCGGCAAACGCGCGCGCCGCGAATCTGCTATGGTTGCCATACCATGAAACTGCACCTCCACAGCGATGCCGGGATGCTGTTGTTCACCGGCTATGGCGACGACCACGTCCTCATCAACGGCGAGCGCCACACCGCCGGTCTGCTGCTGGGCACACAGGGGGTCGAGCCGGCACCCTGGGCGGGCCAGGGATTCGCGGCACTGAACGCCGCCCATTTCGAATGGGCGGCCGCGCGCGCGCCGGATATCCTGCTGCTCGCCACCGGCACGCGCCTGCGCTTCCCGCACCCATCGCTGACCCGCGCGCTGGTGGAGGCGCGCGTCGGGCTGGAAGTGATGGACATCGGCGCGCTGTGCCGAACCTACAACATCCTCGCCGGCGAGGGCCGCAAGGTGGCGGCGGCGGTGGTATTCGAACCGGCGGGCTGACGCCGTCAGGGGGCCGGCATCACCTGTGCGAAACTCGTGATGGTCGGGAATTCGCCACAGTCCTTGTGCGGCTGGCGCGAATCCGGATTGCATACCGCCAGCAGCTGTCCAATGCCGTAGGCCTGCGCGCTCTGCAGCACCGGCAGGCTGTCATCCACAAACAGCGTGCGCTGGCGATCGAAGCGTTCGAGTGCCTGCAGGCCCTGCCAGAAGTCGCGATGTTCCTTGGGCAGTCCCACCTGGTGCGACGAGATCAGCAGGTCGAGATGCGTATCGAGACCGGTTTCGCCCATCTTCAGTTCCAGACTCTTGGGGTGCGCATTGGTGACGAGAACAGCACGCCGCCCTGACGCGCGCACGGCGTCCAGAAAGGCCGGCACGTCGGGACGCACCGCGATGAGATGGGCGACTTCCCGTTTGAGCCGGACCACATCCATCGCCAGTTCGCTGCTCCAGAAATCGACGCAATACCAGTTGAGCGTGCCGCTGTGACGCGCATAGTGGGCGGCGAGCCGCGCGTGCGCTTCCTCGTGGGCAAGACCATGGTATTCGGCATAGCGTCGCGGCATATGCTCGAGCCAGAAGTGGTTGTCGAAATACAGGTCGAGCAGGGTACCGTCCATGTCGAGCAGCACGGTGTCGACACGGTCCCAGGCCAGCTTGACGTCGGTACGGTTCAGAACAGTTCGTCCTTGGATACGCCGCGCCGCTTCAGCGTCTGCCGCAGCACGCGCAACGATTCCATCTGGATCTGCCGCACGCGTTCACGCGTCACCTGCAGTTCCACCGCCAGATCTTCCAGCGTGCAGGCCTCGAAGTTGTTCAAACCGAAGCGCCGCTCGATCACCCAGCGCTGCTTGTCGTTGAGCTGCCCCAGCCACTCGTGGACATGGCGCTCGATTTCCTCCAGCTGCAGCATGTCTTCCGGCAGCTGGGCATTGTCGTCGGCGATCGCCTCGCCGAGCGAGAGCGACGGGTCGATATCGAGCGGTGCATCGAGCGACGCCACGCGTTCGTTCAACTGCATGATGCGGCGCACGTCCTCCACCGGATGGCCGGTGAGCGCGGCGATGTCGTCGAGCCCGGGGTCGACGACGCCGTGCGCCTCCAGGTGGCGCTGGGCGCGCAGGTAGATGTTGAGTTCCTTGATCACGTGCACCGGCAGACGGATGGTGCGCGACTGGTTCATGATGGCGCGCTCGATGTTCTGCCTGATCCACCACGTGGCATAGGTGGAAAAGCGGAAGCCGCGCTCGGGATCGAATTTTTCCAGTGCGTGGATGAGACCGAGGTTGCCCTCCTCGACCAGGTCGAGCAGCGTCAATCCGCGGTTGGCGTAGTGTTTGGCGATGTTGACCACCAGCCGCAGGTTGCGCTCGATCATGATCTGGCGCGCCTCGAAGTCCCCCTGCACGGTACGACGCGCCAGCGCGACCTCTTCCTTGGCAGTGAGCAGCGGCGCTTGGCCGATCTCGTTGAGGTAGAGCTGGGTGACGTCGACCTGCGGCTCGTCGAGGATCGCAGCGGCAAGGTCCTCCGTCGAATCGGTCGCAGACGCTTCGCCCCCCTCGACGTCATGCGCCTCCAGGTCTTCGGCTTCGTCGTTGGGATCTGTGCTCATGAACGCTCCGGCAGATAGTCCATCGGATCAAGCGGCTTGCCATAACGGCGAATTTCGAAATGCAGTTTCACGCGATCGGCATCGCTGTCTCCCATCACAGCGATCTGCTGGCCGGCCGTCACCGTGTCGCCTTCCTTCACCAGCACGCTGTCATTATGCGCGTAGGCGGAAAGAAATTCGCCCGCGTGCTTGACGATGAGCAGGCGGCCGTAACCGCGCAGGCCGCTGCCACTGTACACGACCTTGCCCGGTGCGGCGGCGCGCACGGGCGACTGGCGTGTGCCGACGATATCGATGCCCTTGCCGCCCACACCGCCGAAGCGACCCGCCAGCACACCGTCAGCCGGCCACAGCCAGGGGGTATCCAGCGCGATGGCCGGTGCAGGTGTGCCGCCCGACGGCACCGTGACCGGCACGCTGGCTGCCGGCGTCGGTGCGGTGGCAGGCTGGGTGACGCCGGACACCCGTGCCCAGTTGGCGTCGGAATAGGCAAGCAGCACCGCCTGCGGCTCGCGCACGAGAGGTGCGTCGGCGAGCGGGCGTGGACGCAGTTCCGGTCCGACATCCAGCGGCCGCACCTCGACGGCACTGGGCGGTGGTGTCAGGCGCAGTACCTCGCCGACCCGGATGAAGTCGGCCGTGGGCAGCTGGTTCCACGCCGCGATATCGCGGTGATCCAGGTTGTTTGCGAAAGCGATGGCATAAAGCGTGTCGCCGCGCGCAACGGTATGCAGTCCGTTGGTCGATGGAAGAATGGAGCGCGTCGCAAGCGGCTGCGGCACCACGGCAGTGGGGGCCGCAGGCGCAATGCCAGCCGGCGCCCGCGCCGCCACGGGTGCCGGACCGCGTGCGGCGCAGCCGGTCAGCGCCGCCAGCGCGAGCAGGATGCACGCATGCCTCACGCCACCCCCGGCACCAGCGGCACGAACTTCACCGCTTCGAGATGACGCTCGGTGAACTGCTCGTCCGTGCGCTCGATCACGCACAGGGTTTGCGCGGCGTGGCCGAGCGGCATGACCAGACGCGCGCCATCGGCAAGCTGGATCAGCAGTTCCCGCGGCACTTCGCCGAACGCCGCGGCGATGACGATGGCGTCGAAGGGCGCGAAATCCTTCGCACCGTGCATGCCGTCACCATGCTTGGGGCGCACGTTGTTGATCCGCAACTCACGCAGACGCACGCGCGTTTTGCCGACCAGCTGCGCGATGCGGTCGAGCGACACCACCTCGCGCGCGAGTTTCGCCAGCACCGCAGCCTGATAGCCGCAACCGAGGCCGATTTCCAGCACGCGGCCCAGCGGACGCCCCTGGCCGGCCTCGCCGTGACGCGCGAGTTCGGCCATGCGCGCAACGATGTAGGGGTTGGAAATGGTCTGACCGAAGCCGATGGGCAGCGCGGTATCTTCGTAAGCACGCGATTCCAGCGCCTGGTCGACGAACAGATGGCGCGGCACCTCGGCCATTGCCGCCAGCACGACCTCGTCCTTGATCCCGTGCTCGCGCAGGCGCTCGACCATGCGGCCGCGCGTGCGCGCCGAGGTCATGCCGATGCCGGTGCGGGAATTCACGGCCTCAACCATTGGCTGACGCCTTCCATCTGGCTGAAACGCGTGAGATCCATCTGCAACGGGGTGACTGACACGAACCCGTTGGCAACGGCGTGGAAGTCGGTGCCCTCCCCGGCATCCTGTGCGGCGCCGGCGGCACCCACCCAGTAAACCGTCTGTCCACGCGGATTGACGGTCTTCACCACGGATTCCGCCTTGTGACGCCGCCCCAGGCGGGTCACCTGCACTCCGCGGATGTCCTCCCGCGGACAGTCGGGCACGTTGACATTGAGCAGCATCGGCTCGGCAGGCGGACTGGCCTGGATGCGCTTTACCAGGTCGACGACGATCTGCGCGGCGGTATCCAGATATTTGCCATGGTGGCTGGCGAGCGACACCGCCAGTGACGGCACGCCGAGCAGATAACCTTCGGTGGCGCCGGCGACGGTGCCGGAATAGATGGTGTCGTCGCCCATGTTGGCACCGTGGTTGATGCCGGAGATGACCATGTCGGGCTGATGGTCGAGCATGCCGGTGACAGCGAGGTGCACACAGTCGGTCGGCGTGCCATTGACATAATAAAAACCACCGGGGGCCTGTCGCAATATCAGCGGGCGGTCGAGGGTAAGCGAGTTGGACGCGCCGCTGCGGTCGCGCTCCGGTGCCACCACCGTGATATCGGCAAAGAGTTTGAGCGCCTCGGCGAGCGCGGCAAGCCCGGGGGCGAAATAACCGTCGTCGTTGGAAAGCAGGATGCGCATCAGCAGCGACCTCCGGCCGGCACGGGCACGATACGCGCAACAATCATGGGATAGAAGACGGATTCGGACATGGGAACGATTCTACCCAAAAACCTCGCCCGGGCACGCCTGTTCCCTGCCGCGTCAGTCGTATTCGCGCGTATAGAAGGCGTCGAAGCTGCTCTGTTCCCCCGCCTGGGCTTCCAGACGCACCCGCGGGGACAGCTGGTAGAGCACCTTGACCACCTGATTGAGGCCATCGACGCTTTGTTCGTAGCTCAGGGTGGCGCGCGAGGACAGGCGTTTGCCGACACTCACCACCGTGCTGCCGAGATCGTCTCCCTCGCCCGCGCGCACACCGAACGCGTCGATACGCAGCGCCTCGGCGAGCTGCGCCTGGAAGCTGACCGACTCGGCCTGCGAGAGCAGCGCGCCGGCAGCGAGCTGCAGCAGCGCGAATTCCTGCTGGCCGCCCTTGTCGAGACCATGTCCCAGAACCAGCCAGGCGAGCTTTTCCGTGTCCGGCAGCGGCGGGTCGGAGTACAGCGTGACCTGTGGCCGCTGCACCGTGCCGCGCACCTGCACGCCGGCTTTGACCGCCGGCGTCTTGCGCACCGCCAGCACGTCGAGGCCGGGGTCGTCGAGCGGACCGATAAAGCGCAGCACGCCACGCTCGATGGTGAGCGTCTGGCCGTAGGCGGCGTAGCGGCCTTCCTCCACCTGGATCGCCCCCTCGCCGCGCAGCAGCTGCTCGCGCGTGAATACGCGCAAGCGCCCGCCGAGACGCACATCGAGGCCGGCCCCCTTGAACAGGAAATCGCGCCCCAGGCCGAGGTCGAGATCGAGCGCGAGCGGCCATTGCCGCGCTTTCACCCGGCCCGGTGGCAGGTGACCGGCGACGACGACATCGTCGGACAATGCCGGACGCATCGCTTCCGGCACCTCGAGCCGCGCACGGTCGGCGGTGAGCGTGCCGGCAAGTCGCATGCGCTGCGGGTCGAGCATCAGGCGCGTCGCCCCCGAGACGGTGAGGCGGCGGTCGCTGCGGTTGCTCGCGACGAATTGCTCGAACACGAGATCGATACCCGCCTTCGGATTGCGCAGCTCGGCGTCGCCGCTCACCACGATGCGCCCGCCACTGCCAAGAAGCTCGCCGCGTGCGACGCGCACCCGATCACCCGCAAGTGCAAGCTCAAGACGGCCGTCGCGGACGAGAACGCCTTCCTCAGGCATGGAAAAACGGATGGCACTAGCGCTGATACGCCCCTCGACGCTGGGTGCGGCAAGGCTGCCGCTGCCGGCGAGCTCCGCATCGAGGCGTGCCTCGGCGCGCACACCGAAGGGCAGGAAGGGACGAACGAGACGCAGATCGGGTACGTCGAAGCGCGCGATCCAGGCGACCGGCGCGCTGCGCGGCAGGGTCCAGAACCCGCCGTCGCGCACCAGCGTCGCCGTGCTTTCGGCATGCAACTGCCCCGCTTCGCGGCTCGCCGCCTCCACACGCGCGGCGACGCGGCTCGCCTGGGCGGTCAGATCGAGCGTGAGCAGGGTCAGCCCGACATCGAGCGCTGGCTCCACGAAACGGATGTCGCCTGACCTGCGGCGCAATCTCAGCTGGCCGTCGGCACGCTCGCCCAGGTGCAAATCCCAGTCGCCACCGACGCGCAGATCGGTGGTGAACGGCACAGCTGTCGGCAGCAAGGGCTGCAAGGGCGCGAGCGGCAGATTGGCGAGCGTGCCGCGGCTGACGACGCCCGCGCCATCGAAACTGAAATGCGCAACGCGCAACTGGCCGCCGGCGACGTCGAGAGCCAGCCCATCGACCTGCTGCCGCTGACGCGACAGGCTGAGCGCCGCAGGGGCGGCGAGCATCGCCGGCCACGGGCCGCGGAGCTCGGCCTCGGCCAGCTGGCCGTGCCAGGTTTGCGCCGCGTCGAGGCCGCCCGTGAGCGTCGCGGCAAGACGCCACGCGGGCAGGCGGGCATCGAGCGTCAGCGCATGTGCGTCGCGCCGTCCCTGCACGCGGGCACGCAGGAAGCTGAGCCGCCGGTCACCGAGCGCAAAGTCACGCGCCTCGATCAGGCCGTTGAAGGGGCCGGCTGCATCCGCCTGCAGGTCGAGATCGGCACCGAGTGTGTCGACCGCCACATTCCCGGGCAAGCGCAGGCCGCTGCCGGAGAGCTGCGCAACGATATGCGGACGCGCCGGATCGCCGGTGAGATGCCCGTGGCCACGGACACGTCCGGCGAGTCCGAAGCCGAGCCGCGCCAGCGCGGGCGCATCGAACTCCCAGTCGAGACGGTCGCCGCTGCGCCCGTATGCGCCCTTCACGCGAGCGCGGTTGCCGGCCAGTTCGATATCGAGGTCGGCGTCGGCAAGATGCGCGTCGGCGTAACGCAGGCGTCCGTGCCCGCGCACCGGTCGGCCGTCCAGGTCGCCCGGCGGCAGGATGAATTGCGCGGTCAGGTGCGGGACTGGCGCCAGGGCGCCGCTGGCCTCGCCACGCAGGCTGAGGCGCCCGCGTGGAAAGCGGCCGAAGCGCGCCGGATTGATCCGGGCGGCGTCGAACGTGACATCAAACACCCGCGTGGCGTCGAGCCGCAGTTTCCCATGCGCGCCGAGGCGTCCCGCCTCGCCCTGGAAACTGGCCGCATCGAGATGCAGCAAGGCATCAGCATGGCGCAGCCTGACGCGGCCCTGTCCCCAGGATTCACGTACCTCGGCGTCGAGCGTCTGCTGCGCGGCGTCGCCCTCCAGCCGCAGTGTCGAGGCAAGCTTCGTCGCATACAGGTCGCGATGCAAACCGGCGAGATCGAGGCGTGGCGAAGCGAGATCGAGTGTCACGCGGCCGTCGCGCCACGCGCCATCACCGGCGAGCTTTCCGGCAGCGCCAAGATCGATCGCCAGGTCGCTGAACGTCGCCGTGGCAAGATCGCCGAACACCGCACCCGTCAAGCTGGCAAGCGGCAGGCGCCGTTGGTCGAACCGGCCGGCCATGCGGTTCACCAGGCTGAACGTGCCAAGCAGACGCTCGCCGGGCCGTCCCTCGAACACCCCTGAGAACGCGAAATCGGCGGCCGGTGCATCCGCAGCGAAAAGCCGCGGGTCGAGGCCCTCGCCGGCCACCACCAGACGCGGCAGACGTACCGCCACAAACGGCGCTGCCTCGCCCTGCGCGAACATGCGCATGCCGGTGGCTGCCGCGTCGAGGCGGAACTGCGGTGCCGCGAGCGTGCCCCCCAGCACGAGCCGCGCACCGATCGGTACTGGCTCGCGCCGTTCGGCATCGAGCGTGGCACGCAGGACGAACGGCGCGTCCTTGGCGATGTCCAGTTCACCGGTGACGCCCACCCAGGGTGTCTGCGCCTGCACACCGTTCAGCCGGTAGCGCGTGCCATCGTCGTCGACGCTGCCGTGCAGATCGCGCAGCAGCAGCATCTTGCCGGCGTCGATCCACTCCAGCCGCGCGAGATCGAGCGTGCGCACCGCGACGTCGACCGGCAGACGCAGGCTCGCAGGCAGTTCGGGCAGCGTCGGATCCTTTTTCACCACCGTTACCCGCAGCACCTGCGCCGCCAACACGCCGACTTCCAGACGCCGCTGCAGAAACGCGTGCGGCTGCCATTCGAGGCGCAGGTTCTCAACCTCGATCCGCCGCGTATCGGTGACGATGCCCATCCAGCGGATCGACAGCGGCGCGCCGAGGTGGCCGTCGACGCCTTCCACATTCACTTTTCCGCCACTTGCCGCCGCAACGTGCATCACCAGCCAGCGAAACCCTTCGGGAGTGACAAGCAGCCAGGCGGCTCCGCCCGCGAGCGCCACCAGCAGGGCAAGCACACCCAAGAGCGTCCACGCCCACCGCCTCAAAAAGACACCCCCAGCGAAAAGTGCAGGCGGAATTCCCGGGTCTCCTCACCCCACGCCAGATCGAGGTTGATCGGTCCCACCGGCGACCGGTAGCGCGCACCGATACCGATGCCGTACACCGGCGAGAGGCTGCCCGGCGAGTCGGCCGCATCGCCCGCATCGACAAACATCGCGGCGCCCCATGTCTCGTCGAAGAAATGATTGGCCTCGATGCTGGCTGTGGCGAGATGCCGCACCGAGGCGACGCCGCCTTCCAGCGTACGGCCCAGACTCTGGTAGGCGTAGCCGCGCACCGAATTGTCGCCACCCGCACGGAAGAGAAAATCGGTCGGAATGCCGTCCCGCGTATCGGCCAGCACGCTGCCGAGTTCGCCGCGCACGATCAGCCTCGCACGTTCACCCAGCGAAAAATACTGGGTATGACGCCCATACAGGCGCAGGAAACTGGTGTCCGACAGCAATGCGTCCACAGCACCGCTCGCCTGCAGTGTCAGCACATAACCGCGCCGCGGAAAGAACGCGCGCCCGACCGCACGCTTCGTCCAGCCGTAATGTGCGGTCAGCGCCTGGTTGCGCGCGTCCAGTGCTTCACCAATGGTCTGCGTCTCGGTCTGGTATTGCAGCGCCAGCGTGGTCTCGATCGCACCATCCTTGCGGTTGCGCTTGGCCGCCACGAGCCACGCGTGGGTCTCCTGCCCCTCGATGTCCTCGTGCCGCAACTGCACGCCCAGACTGTTCTCGTAGCCCTTGCGGCTGCGCGGCCAGGCGAATTCCGCAAGCCCGGTCTGCTTACTGGTTTCCAGGCGTGTCTCGAACCGCAGTCGCAGTCCTTCGTCGCGCCAATCGCGATACTGCCAGCCCGCCTGCACCCGCGCCCCCGTATCCGTGCTGACGCCGGCCCCCACGCTGAACTGCTTCTCCGGCCGTTCGACCAGATCGACCTCGATCGGTACCGCGGCCGCGTGTGCGGGATCGGGTTCGATGCGCACCGTCGCCTGCGCGTAATAGCCGCTTGCCTCCAGCGCGATCTGATAGTCGAGCAGGTCCTGCTGACGAAAGGGCCTGCCGGCTTTCGCCGGGTTGAGATGGCGCGCAACCGATTCCGGATAGCGCGCACTGCCGCGAATCACCGGCTCACCGTAGAAAAACGCGGGACCGCTGTCCACCGTCAGCGTCAGATCCGCTGCCTGCGCGTCGGGATCGACATGCGCCGCACTCGCCGCCAGCCGTGCCGCCGGGTAGCGTACCGTCAGCAACGGGCGCAGCAGCGCCGCCTTCGCCGTCTGCCAGTCGGCCTGTCGGAAAGGTTCACCCGGTGGCAGGGCGAAGGATCGCTCGACACGCCCGCGCACCGCCGAGCCCTCCACGGCCAGCGCGCCGACGAAATCAATCTTCACGCTGCGCACCGTCGTACGCGGCCCCGGGGTCACCACGTAGTGCAATACCTGGGCCTCGTTCGCCCCAATCAGCGTGCTCGTGATCTGTGGCGAAAAATAGCCCTCCGTCGCCAGCAGCTCCCGTGCCGTCTCCACGCTCACGACACGCAGGCGCGCCACTTCCGCATCGTCCAGCGGCTCGCCAAGACGGCTCGCGCGGGCAGTCTCCAGATGCCGTTCCAGCAGAACCCTGAGCTCGTCCGGTGCGTCGACTTCGACTGTCAGGGCGTGCGCCGGCATTGCGAGAAGCGCGAGAAGAAAAGACAGCGGTTTGACGACACGCGAGAGCAAGGGAATCCGCATGGAAACGAAGGTGTGCCATTCTAGTTCCCTGCCCGGCAGGACGCCCACCCCCTCCCGTACGCAATGCAGTAGCGGGCGTCGCGTTTTGCGGCCGGTGTTTTCGGTACACCCAATGCAGAGAGGGCGGAATCCCGCCCCCTGCCCTTCCCCTCTCCAGTGCTGGCTTACGCTCTCTCGAACCTGAATACCCCGTCCGCGGCATCGACGCGGATCGTGTCCTTCGGTGCGAAATGGCCGGAAAGGATCTCTTTCGCCAGCGGGTTCTCGATCTGGTTCTGGATCGCGCGCTTCAAGGGGCGCGCGCCGTATACCGGGTCGAATCCGGCCTTGGCGATTTCGGCAAGCGCGGTACCGGTGACGTCGAGCGTCATTTCCATCTGTGCGACGCGCGCCTCCAGAGCCTTCAACTGGATCTTCGCGATGCTGGCGATGTGCGTTTCGCCGAGTGCGTGGAACACCACGACCTCATCGATCCGGTTGATGAACTCGGGGCGGAAATAGGACTTCACCTCGCCCAGCACCGCAAGTTTGATGACCTGATAGTCGTCGCCGGCCATCGACTGGATCATCTGACTGCCGAGGTTGGACGTCATCACGATGACGGTGTTGCGGAAGTCGACGGTACGGCCCTGGCCGTCAGTGAGACGGCCATCATCGAGCACCTGCAACAGCACGTTGAACACGTCCGGGTGCGCCTTCTCGACCTCGTCCATCAGGATGACGGAATAGGGCTTGCGACGCACCGCCTCGGTGAGATAACCGCCCTCCTCGTAACCGACGTAGCCAGGGGGCGCACCGATGAGGCGCGCCACGGAATGCTTCTCCATGAACTCGCTCATGTCGATGCGCACCATGTGGTCGGCCGAGTCGAACAGATATTCGGCGAGCGTCTTGCACAATTCGGTCTTGCCCACTCCGGTAGGGCCGAGAAAAAGGAAGGAGCCCAGCGGACGGTTGGGGTCCGAGAGACCCGCGCGCGAACGGCGGATCGCATCGGACACGACGCGCACGGCCTCGTCCTGGCCGACGACACGCGCATGCAGCTTGTCTTCCATGTGCAAAAGCTTGTCGCGTTCGCCCTGCATCATCTTGGCCACAGGGATGCCCGTGGCGCGCGACACCACCTCGGCGATCTCCTCGGCGCCGACCTGGGTGCGCAGAAGCTTGAACTCGGTTTTGTCGTCACCGGATTCCGCGTGTTTGAGTTGAGCTTCGAGCTGCGGCAGCTTGCCGTACTGGATCTCGGCGAGCTTGTCGTACTGGCCGCGGCGCTGCAGGTCGGCCATCTCGCCGCGCAAACGGTCGATTTCTTCCTTGATGTGCGCACTGCCCTGCACCTGCGCCTTCTCGGCCTTCCACACTTCTTCCAGATCGGCGTATTCACGGCCGAGGCGATCGATTTCCTCTTCCAGCAGCGCCAGGCGCTTCTGCGACGCCTCGTCGGTTTCCCGCTTCACCGCCTCGCGCTCGATCTTCAACTGGATGATGCGGCGGTCGAGCTTGTCCATCGATTCCGGCTTGGAGTCGATTTCCATCTTGATGCGCGCGGCCGCCTCGTCGATGAGATCGATAGCCTTGTCCGGCAGGAAGCGGTCGGTGATGTAGCGGTGCGAGAGTTCCGCCGCCGCGACGATCGCCGGGTCGGTGATGTCGACGCCGTGATGCAGTTCGTAGCGTTCCTGCAGGCCGCGCAGGATGGCGATGGTCGATTCGACGGAAGGCTCGTCGACCAG
This sequence comes from Thiobacillus sp., assembly GCA_024709165.1. GTDB lineage: Bacteria > Pseudomonadota > Gammaproteobacteria > Burkholderiales > Thiobacillaceae > Thiobacillus. The sequence goes on from JANJXF010000074.1 coordinate 13,709, forward strand.
CACCTTCTGGAAGCGACGCTCCAGCGCGGCGTCCTTCTCGATGTACTTCCTGTATTCGTCCAGCGTGGTCGCACCGATGAGATGCAGTTCGCCGCGGGCGAGCGCCGGTTTCAGCATGTTGCCCGCGTCGATCGCGCCTTCGGCCTTGCCGGCGCCGACCAGCGTATGGATTTCGTCGAGGAACACGATGTAGCGGCCCGCATCCATGGCGAGCTCCTTCAGCACCGCCTTCAGGCGCTCCTCGAATTCGCCGCGGTATTTGGCACCGGCGAGCAGCGCGGCGAGGTCGAGCACCAGCACCGACTTTCCCTTCAGCGTTTCCGGAACTTCATCGTTGATGATGCGCTGCGCAAGGCCCTCGACGATGGCCGTCTTGCCGACGCCCGGCTCGCCGATCAGCACCGGGTTGTTCTTGGTGCGCCGCTGCAGGATCTGGATCGAGCGACGGATTTCATCGTCGCGCCCGATCACCGGATCGAGCTTGCCGTCGCGCGCGCGCTGGGTGAGGTCGAGGGTGTATTTCTTCAGCGCCTCACGCTGGCCTTCGGCTTCCTGCGACTGCACCCCCTCGCCGCCGCGCACGGCGTCGATGGCGGACTCCAGCGCCGGCTTCGAAGCGCCGTGCTGCTTCAGCAGGCGCCCGGTCTCGCCGCGGTCGTCGATCACCGCCAACAGAAAGAGCTCGGATGCGATATAGGCGTCGCCCCGCTTCATCGCCTCCTTGTCGGTGAGGTTCAGCAAGTTGTTGAGGTCGCGTGAAATGCTCACCTCGCCGCCCTGACCTTCCACCCGCGGCAGGCGGGACAGCGCCTGCGTCAGCGAGGCTTTCAGCGCGGGCACCTGCACCCCGGCACGCCCGAGAATCGCCCCCGCCCCGCCGCCTTCCTGGTTCAGGAGCGCCAGCAGCAGGTGCTGCGGCTCGATGTAGGCGTGGTCGCCGGCGACGGCCAGGCTCTGGGCGTCGGAAAAGGCCTGCTGGAACTGGGTGGTGAGCTTGTCGAAACGCATGGCTGACCTCTGGGGTATATTCAATGCTTCCCAAGTAGGGCCAACTTGATCGTTTTCAACCCGCCATGTCCGATTTGTTGCTCGCCTCGGTCGAAACCGATGTCGCCCGTGCGCTGGCCGAGGATATTGGCAGCGGCGACCTGACCGCTGAACTCATTTCCGCCACGCAGACGGCGCGCGCCCACGTCATCAGTCGCGAAGCCGCCGTGATCGCCGGCCAGCCGTGGTTCGACGCCTGCTTTCGCGCGCTCGATCCTGCGTGCGTCATCGACTGGAAAATCACCGAAGGCGACCGGGTCACAGCGGGCGACGTGCTGGTGGAAATCGCCGGCAACGCCCGTGCGCTGCTCACCGCCGAGCGCCCGGCGCTGAACTTCCTGCAGACGCTCTCCGCCGTCGCCACGGCGACGCGTCCCTACGTCGACGCGGTAGCCGGCACGCGCGCGGCCATCCTGGATACGCGCAAGACCCTGCCCGGTCTGCGTTTGGCGCAGAAATATGCGGTGCGCGTGGGGGGTGGACTGAACCAGCGCATCGGCCTGTTCGACGGCATCCTCATCAAGGAAAACCACATTGCCGCGGCCGGGGGCATCAAGCCGGTGCTGGATGCGGCATTCAGACTCGCCGGCGGCACCGTCAACGTGCAGATCGAGGTGGAGACGCTCGACCAGCTGGCCGAGGCGCTGGACGCCGGCGCGACCCTGATCCTGCTCGACAACTTTCGCCTCGACGCCATGCGCGAAGCCGTACGCTTCACCGCCGGACGCGCACTGCTCGAGGCTTCAGGCAACATCACCCTGGAGACCGTGCGCGCCGTGGCAGAAACCGGTGTCGACCGCATTTCCATAGGCGGACTCACCAAACATATCCACGCGGTGGATCTGTCGATGCGCGTGGAGACCGATCCCTGATTCGCTCCGCACGCGCATGTGTACCTTATTCCAGCCAGACCAGTGCAGCCATGCGGCCGGTGACGCCGTCGCGGCGATAGGAAAAGAAGGTATCCGCCTCGCCGAAGGTGCAACGCCCGCCGCCATGGACTGCGTGCACGCCCGCTGCACCAAGACGCAGGCGCGCCAGCGCATAGATGTCCGCGAGCCACTTGCCCGGCGCGTGCGGAGCGAAGGCGGCTGCGGCCCCGGCATGCTGTGCGACGAAAGCTTCGCGCACCTCGTCGCCGACCTCGAACGCCTGCGGGCCGATCGCCGCGCCCATCCAGACGAGAATCTCGCCCGGCGGCACCCGCATCGCGGACACCGTGGCCTCCAGCACGCCCGCAGCCAGTCCGCGCCAGCCGGCATGCGCTGCCGCCACGACGCTCCCGCCCCGGTCGCAGAACAGCACCGGCAGGCAGTCTGCCGTCAGCACCGCACACACCTGCCCCGCCGCGCGAGCCACGACGGCATCTGCCTGGAAATCTTTGTCGCGCCCCAGTTCGGCCACGCGTGTGCCGTGCACCTGCGTGAGCCAGGGCGGCTCGGCGGGGAGCATCTCGCGCAGATGCGCGCGATTCGCCGCGACGTGGGCAGAGTCGTCGCCGACGTGGTCGCCAAGATTGAAACTGGACCAGGGCGCCCGGCTCACACCGCCAATGCGCGTGGTCATGCACGCCCGCACCCGCGCTGGCGCAGGCCAGTCGGGGCGGATCGCCTCAGCCTTCATCAGCTATCCCGGCGCAGCGCTTCGAGCAGGGCGGCGAAGTCCGGTGGCAGCGGACACGTCCAGTGCATGGCTGCGCCGGTGCGCGGATGCGTCAGCCCGAGTTTCTCGGCGTGCAGCGCCTGGCGCGGAAACGGAATCTTCAGATGGCTGCGGCGACTGGCCGCATACACCGTCTCGCCCACCAGCGGATGGCCGATGTGCTGCATGTGCACGCGAATCTGGTGGGTGCGCCCGGTCTCCAGCATGCAGCGCACCAGCGTCACGCCCGGGAAGCGCTCGACCACCTCGTAATGCGTGATCGCTTCCTTGCCCATGCTGTGCACCGCGCGCCGGGTGCGGTTGAACGGGTCACGCGCCAAAGGTGCATTGATCGTTCCGCCATGATCGATCTCGCCATACACGAGGGCGAGATATTCGCGCTTCACGGTTCGCGCCTGCAACTGGCGCACGAGATCGGTGTGCGCCTGCAGCGTCTTGGCGACGACGAGCAGACCCGAGGTGTCCTTGTCGAGACGGTGCACGATGCCCGCGCGCGGCAGCTCGGCGACCTGCGGCACGCGGTGCAGCAGGGCATTGAGCAGGGTGCCGCGCGGATTGCCGCTGCCCGGGTGCACCACCAGGCCGACCGGCTTGTCGATCACCAGCAGCAGGGGATCCTCGAACACCACGTCGAGCGGGATCGCCTCCGGCGCATCGGGCGTGGTGCCCGGCTCGGGCTCGACCTCGACCCGCACCGACTCGCCGCCGCTGACTTTCATCTTCGTCGTGCCCCAGGCCTCGTCCACCGAAATCCTGCGCGCGCGAATCCAGTTCTGGATGCGGTTGCGCGAAAACTCCGGCAACAGCGCCGACAGGGCCTGGTCCAGGCGCAATCCGCCCTGGGCATCGGGGATGACGAGCTCGCGGACGTCGCCCTCCCGATTTCCCTTATAATCCTCGGTCGAATCGTCCTTGTCTCGTTCCATGCTCACGCGAAATCCATCCGGTTTCAACACATCCCATCGGGTGAAGGGCCTGCGGCAAACCTGTGCCGCCGCGCTCGCAGCCACCACGCTCGTTCTCGGCGGGTGCGGCCTGCTCCCCGAAGTCAAGGATGAGACCTCGGGCTGGTCGGCACAGAAACTTTACGCCGAAGCGAAGGATAATCTAAACAGCGGCAACTACGAACGCGCCGTCAAACTGTTCGAAAGCCTCGAATCGCGTTATCCCTTTGGCCGCTATGCCCAGCAGGCGCAACTGGAAATCGCCTACGCGTATTACAAGGACAACGAGCCGGTCTCCGCCATTGCCGCGTGCGATCGGTTCATCAAGCTGCACCCCAACCACCCTAACGTCGATTACGCCTATTACCTGAAGGGCCTGGCGAATTTCAACGACGATCTGGGCCTGCTCGGCAACCTCGTCGACCAGGACATGTCCGAGCGCGACCCGCGCGCCGCGCGCGACGCCTTTCTTGCGTTCAAGGAACTGGCCACGCGCTTTCCCGACAGCATCTATGCGCCGGACTCGACCGCGCGCATGAAATATCTGGTCAACGCACTGGCCCGCCACGAGGTTCATGTCGCCAAGTACTACATCAAGCGTGAAGCCTGGGTCGCCGCCGCCAACCGCGCCCAGGAAGTGGTGAAGACCTATCCCGAAGCGCCCGCCACCGAGGAAGCGCTGGCGATCATGGTGGCGGCCTACGACAGGCTCCAGCTCGCCGACCTGCGCGACGACGCGAAACGGGTGCTGCAGCTGAACTTCCCCAATAGCCGCTATGCCAAGGGGGTCAGCACCGAGGGCAAGGCCTGGTACCGGTTCTGGTGATTCCCCGGCGCGCTGGCGCTCAAATCGCCGCTTCGCCCGACTCCCCGGTGCGAATGCGCACCACCTGCTCCACGGCGGTCACAAAAATCTTGCCATCGCCGATCTTGCCAGTGCGGGCGGCGTTGATGACCGCCTCCATCACGCGTTCCACCAGATTGTCGGCCACCACGATCTCCACCTTCACCTTGGGCAGGAAATCGACCACATACTCGGCGCCGCGATAAAGCTCGGTGTGGCCCTTCTGACGACCGAAGCCCTTGACCTCGGTGACGGTCAGGCCGGTGACGCCAATCTCGGACAGCGCCTCACGCACTTCGTCGAGCTTGAACGGTTTGATGATGGCTTCGATTTTTTTCAAGACAGCTCTCCTTCAGGGCGGTATTTCGAGGTGATGGGATAACGGCGGTCCTTGCCGAAATTGCGCGGCGTGATGCGCGGACCGGGTGGCGCCTGGCGGCGCTTGTATTCAGCGAGGTCGACCATGCGGATGACGCGCTTCACCGTGGCAGGGTCGAAACCCAGTTCGACGATGTCGCGCGCCGGCAGGTCGCGCTCGACGTAGGCTTCGAGGATGGCGTCGAGCACCTCGTAGGGCGGCAGGCTGTCCTGGTCGATCTGCTCGGGACGCAGCTCGGCCGAGGGCGGGCGGTCGATGATGCGCTGCGGAATGACCGCCGACCGGCCATTGCGGTGGTTGGCGAGACGGTACACCCGTGTCTTTGCCACGTCCTTCAGCACCGCGAAGCCGCCCGCCATGTCACCGTAGAGGGTGGCGTAGCCGGTGGCCATCTCGCTCTTGTTGCCGGTGGTCAGCACCAGGGTGCCGAACTTGTTGGACAGCGCCATCAGGAGCGTGCCGCGCGCGCGCGCCTGCAGGTTTTCCTCGGTGGTGTCGGGTGCCAGCCCGGCAAAATCGTCCGCCAGTTGTCGGATGAAGGCCTCGTAGATCGGCCGGATGGCGATCTCGGTGTAGTGTACGCCGAGCCGCTTCGCCATGTCGCGCGAATCCTCGATGCTCATCGACGCCGTGTAGTCCGACGGCATCATCACCGCGTGCACGCGCTCGGGACCGATGGCATCGGCAGCGATCGCCAGCGTCAGCGCCGAGTCGATGCCGCCCGAAAAACCGAGATGCACGCCGCGGAAACCGTTCTTGCCGACATAGTCACGCACCGCCAGCACCAGCGCGTCGTACACCGCCGCACCCTCGTCCGGCAGCGTGTACTGCGGCCCGGCGCAGGTGCCATCACCGAGTTCGACGTAGAACACCCCCGACTGCCACGCCGGGCATTGCGCCGCCACTCTGCCGTCGCCATCCAGCACAAACGAGGCACCGTCAAACACGAGTTCGTCCTGTCCACCCACCAGATTCACGTATACGAGCGGCAGCCCCGTTTCGACCTGGCGCACGCGCGCCATCGCCTGGCGCTCGCGTTCCTTGTTGAGGTGATACGGCGACGCGTTCGACACCAGCAGCCAGTCGGCACCGGCTTCCATGGCGCGCGTCGCCGGCCCGGGCTCCCAGACATCGGCGCAGATGTTGAGTCCAAAGCGCAGCCCGCCGCATTCGAATACGCAGGGCGCGTTGCCGCTGTCGAACACACGCTGCTCGTCGAACACCGAATGGTTTGGCAGATGATGCTTGCGGTACACCGCCTCGATGCGCCCGCCGCGCAGCACGGCCGCGGCATTGAACAAGCCGTCGTCGCTGCGTTCGGGAAAACCGACGATCAGCGCGAGACCGGACGGAACATCGGCGGCCAGCTGCCGCACCGCCGCATCGCACGACGCCACGAAATCCTGCCGCAGCACCAGATCCTCGGCGGGATAGCCGCAGATCGACATCTCGGGCGTGAGCAGCAGTTTGGCGCCGGCGGCATGTGCGTTCTTCGCCGCCGCGAGTAGCTGCGCCGTGTTACCGGCGATGTCGCCGACGGTGAGGTTGAGTTGGGCGATGCCGAGCTTCATGTCACAATTTTAGAGAATCGCCACGCCTCGCTCCTCGACCCCCTTCCGCCCACTGGGAAGATAAACAGGGGATCGTTTTCACGGCTTTCACCAAGGTGGGCTCACCGCTCCCCGAGCGCCTGCTGCACCGCTTCGCCCAGCCCCGCCGGACTCTGCGCGACGACAACACCGGCAGTCTCCAGCGCACGGATCTTCGCTTCCGCGGTGCCGCCGCCGCCAGCGATGATGGCGCCGGCGTGGCCCATGCGCTTGCCCTTGGGCGCAGTGCGGCCGGCGATGTAGGCGGCCACAGGTTTCTTCATGTTCGAGCGGATGAACTCGGCCGCCTCCTCCTCGCGGCTGCCGCCGATCTCCCCGACCAGAATGACCGCCTCGGTCTGCAGGTCGGCTTCGAACAGCGCCAGGCAATCGATGAAATCAAGCCCCTTGATCGGGTCGCCGCCGATGCCCACACACGTCGACTGGCCCAGGCCCAATTGCGTGGTCTGGTGCACCGCCTCGTAGGTCAGCGTGCCAGAGCGCGAGACGATGCCGATCTTGCCCTTTTGATGGATGACGCCGGGCATGATGCCGATCTTGCACTCGCCCGAGGTGATGACGCCGGGACAGTTCGGTCCGATCAGCTTTGCGCCGTTGGCGCGCAGCGCAGCTTTCACGTTCAGCATGTCCAGCACCGGGATGCCCTCGGTGATGCAGACGATCACCTCGATGCCTGCGTCAGCCGCCTCGAGGATGGAATCGGCGGCGAACGCGGCGGGCACGTAGATCATCGTCGCCTGCGCCCCGGTCTCGCGCACCGCGTCGCGCACGGTATTGAACACGGGAAGGCCGAGGTGCATCTGCCCGCCCTTGCCGGGGGTGACGCCGCCGACCATGTTCGTGCCGTAGGCAATCGCCTGTTCGGAATGGAAGCTGCCCTGTTTGCCGGTGAAGCCCTGGCAGATGACCTTCGTGTCCTTGTTGACGAGGATACTCATTGTGCGCGCTCCACAGCCAGTTTCGCCGCCTGGGTGAGACTTTCGGCCGCGAGGATCGCCAGCCCCGATTCGGCCAGCAGCGTGCGGCCCAACTCGGCATTGGTGCCCTCCAGCCGCACCACCACCGGCACCTTGACGCCGACCTCCTTCACCGCCTGGACGATGCCCTCGGCGATCACGTCGCAACGCACGATGCCGCCGAAAATGTTGATCAGCACCGCTTTCACGCTGGCGTCGAGCAAGATGATCTTGAATCCCTGCGCCACCGTCTCCGGTGTGGCGCCGCCGCCAACATCGAGAAAGTTTGCGGGTGTACCACCCTCGAGCTGGATCAGGTCCATCGTCGCCATCGCCAGGCCCGCGCCGTTGACCATGCAGCCGATGTTGCCGGTCAGCGCCACATAATTGACGTTGGCCGCATGCGCCGCGGCCTCCTTGGCGTCGATCTGACTGTCGTCGCGCAGTTCGGCCAGCGCCTTGCGACGATACAGCGCGTTGTCGTCGACGCTCATCTTGCAGTCGAGCGGCAGCACGTGCCCGTCAGTGGTCACCACCAGCGGATTGATCTCGAGCAGCGACAGATCGTTGGCGACGAACACCCGATACAGCTGCGGCAGCAGATGGCAGAAGTCCTTGTAGGCCTCGCCCGCAAGCCCGAGCGCGAAAGCCAGCGCACGACACTGGAAGTCCTGTACACCGAGGAGCGGGTCGCAGGTTTCGCCGAACACTTTCTCCGGCGTGGCCCGGGCGACCTCCTCGATGTCCATGCCACCGGCGGCGGAGGCGACAATGGCGATGCGCTCGCGCTCGCGGTCCACCAGCAGCGACAGATACAGTTCGCGTGCGATCGGCAGGGTCTCCTCGACCAGCACCCGATTCACCGGCTGGCCGTCCGGGGCATTCTGGATCGTCACCAGCTTCTGTCCCAGCATCGCCGCGGCAGCCTCGCGCACGGCATCGAGACTCTTCACCAGCCTGACGCCACCCGCTTTGCCACGCCCGCCGGCATGGATCTGCGCCTTCACCACCCAGGCGTCGCCGCCGAGTTCGCGGGCTGCGTCCATGGCTGCGTCGGCGCTTGCAGCGGACACACCGCGCGGCGTGCTAAGGTTTGCAGACCGCAGCAGTTGCTTGGCCTGATATTCGTGCAAATTCATCGTTGTGGAAGAAGGTCCGCAAAAACGTGCATTTTGAAGCAAACCCCCAAGGTACGGAAGCCATCGTCCGCGTTGTAAAGCGCATTGCGGACCTCGACCCGGTCGTCTGGAACGCGCTCGCCGGCGAATCGCCCTTCGTGCAGCACGCCTTCCTGTCGGCACTCGAGGCCACCGGCTGCGTCGGTGCCGACGTCGGCTGGGAGCCGCTGCATCTCGTGCTGTATCGCGATGGCAACCTCGCCGCCGCCATGCCGCTCTACCTCAAGCATCACTCCTGGGGCGAGTTCGTGTTCGACTTCAGCTGGGCCGACGCCTACCGGCGCCATGGTTTGAATTATTACCCCAAGCTGGTGTGCTGCGTGCCCTTCTCGCCGGTGCCCGGCCCGCGGTTGCTGGCCCGCAGCGACGCCGACCGCGCCACACTCATCCAGGCTGCCCTGCAACTCGTGCGTGATCTCGCCTGCTCGTCCCTGCACGTCCTGTTTCCCGCTGGGCCCGACCATGGCGCACTCGCTGCCGCCGGCCTGTTGCACCGCAGCGGTTTCCAGTTCCACTGGCGCAACGCGAACTATGCGAGCTTCGATGATTTCCTCACCGCGCTCACCCACGGCAAGCGCAAGAAGATCCGCCAGGAGCGGAAAAAACTCGCCGGTCTCGGCATACGCTTCCGTTGGGTCGAGGGACGCGACAGCAGCGACGCCGACTGGGATTTCTTCTACCGCTGCTACGCCAACACCTACGCCCGCCACCGCAGCGAGCCGCATCTCAATCGTTCATTCTTCACGATGCTGCGCGAGGCGATGCCCGATGACCTGCTCCTCATCATCGCCGATCGTGACGGCGAACCGATCGCCTGCTCGTTTTGCATGAAGGATCACGAACGGCTGTACGGCCGCCACTGGGGCGCGTTGGAATACGTGCCTGGGCTGCACTTCGAGACCTGCTACCAGCAGGGCATCGAATACGCCATCGCGCACAGGCTCCTGGTGTTCGAGGGCGGCGCGCAGGGCGAGCACAAGCTCGCGCGCGGTCTCGTGCCCACCGTCACGGATTCCTGGCACTGGCTGGAGCACCCCGAATTCCGCGACGCGGTTGACCGTTTCCTCGAACGCGAAACCGATGCCATCACGCACTACGTGGACGAACTGGAAGGCCCCTTCAGACGCGAGCCGCCGTCTTGATCCGCACCTTATCTCACCGGCCCTGTCCGATTCTCGGTCGCACGTCTACAGCAACACCACCGTCAGATACGTCACGTACAGCGCACCGTTGACGAACAGGTGCCACACGCGCAGACCACCGCTAGCCGCCATCCAGCGCAGCCAGAACGCGGCGACCAGGGTCACCAGCACCCCGAGCAGAACTTCCTTCTGCGGCGCCCACGGCGTGAGCGATATGCCGATGGCAGGCAGCAGCGTGCCCTGGAACACCATGGCGCCGGTGATGTTGCCGAACGCCAGGGTATCCTTGTGCTTGCGGATCCACAGGATCGAATTCACCTTTTCCGGCAACTCGGTGGCGATCGGGATGATCATCAGAGACAGCAGCAGCGCGGAAATACCGATGATCGGCGCAGCGGCCTCGACCCCATGAATGAACCCCTTTGCACCTGCGACGAGCAGACCCAGCCCCAGTGCAAGCTGCACCACGATGACCGGTAGGTTCTGCGGCAGGCCCAGGCGGGTGAGCAGCATGGCTGACCCGGCCTCGGTGCCATGTCCTTCCTCCACCAGCTTGCTCGATGCGCGCAGGGTCAGCAGCACATAGAAAAAATAGATCATCACCATAATGAAGGCGAGTGTGCCGCGCACCCAGCCTTCGCCATGCGGGACGAACATGGCGACGAAGGCGAGCAGGAAAGCAAACAGGAAGAAGTCCAGGTCGCGCTTCAGCCCGCCCCTCTCCGGAGAGAGATGCCCCTTCAGGCCACGCCGCCGGACGACGGCAGCGCTCATGAGGAACAGCGACAGCGTCGACAGCATGAGCGGTGCGCCGAGAATCGCGCCAACGCCGATTTCATGGCTCGTTTCCGCATTGCCGGTACCGGCGAAAATCGCCAGCAAGGGTACCAGGGTTTCCGGCATCGCCGTGCCGACGGCGGCAAACAGCGAGCCGGTCACCCCTTCCGAAATGTGCAGACGCTCACCGAGGTGTTCCAGCGCGTTGACAAAGATCTCTGCCGCCACCAGGATAAGCAGCAGAAATCCGAAGAGCTCGAGAAACAGCATGGCGACCGGTCCGCAGAAAAAACGCGATTCTATCCCGGGAGCCCATGGCCTCGTGCGATTGTCGGAAGGAGACTTTCACCGTCGCATCGCCGCCACATCCGGTGTGGCCACGGTCCTGTTCACGGCGCCGCACTGCGGCGCGTGCCGGATGTGGAAGCGGATTCTGCCCGAAGCGCTGGCCGGTATCGCCAACCACCTGTACGAAGTCGATATCGCCGAAGCTACCGGTGTGGCGCGTGGCTACGACATATTCCATCTGCCGACCGTCTACCTCTATCGCGACGGCGCCTTTCACGCCGAACTGCAATGCGAAGCCCGCCGCGACGCGATTCGCACCACCGTCCTGGCCCTGCTCGCGGGAAAGGCACAGGAAGAACCCTGATCAGTCGTGCACCGCGGCGTCGAGCGCGCGCAAGATGTCGTCAAGCTTGCCGTCGGCCGACTCGAATGCGCACAACAGATTACCCATGCCGCACGCGCTCCATGCCGCGCCACGCATGATCCAGCCCTGTGCAGGAGACCAGCCCTGCGCGCCGCCCAGCAACGACAACAAATCGACATTGCCCGCCACGATGCGCCGGTACCATTGGGCAAAGCGGGCGAGATGCGCGATACGCTCGACCGGCAACCGTCCCTCCACCTCGATCAGACTGCCATCGTCACGGAAACGGCATACCGCAACGACCCCCGGCAGCGCGGCAATGCCCGCCAGCATCACGCACCACCCTCGATCCGCCGCAGGGCCGCGAACGCGGCCTCGTAGCTGACGTCACGATTGCGCACCACCACCGCGGCGTCCCGGCCGGCGATCACCGACCATTCCAGCCCGATCACGGACAGCCCCGTCAGCGGCTGGAACGCTGCCTGCCCGGTGAGCGCTTCCCAGCCGCGGGCTTCCATGCCGGCGATGGCCAGATTCGCGACGCAGGAACGTGCCAACAGTTCCAGCGTCAGCGGCGTGATGCCCGTGCCGTCGCGCACGACATGCGCCGCAAGTTCGCCGCCTTCGCTGAAGCGGAAGGCCGCCAGTGCCCCGGGAAGATCAAGCAGGACGGCCAGATTCATGGACGCCCCCCTCTTTGCCGCAAGCGATCAGTACAGGGCTTCATGCACGTCACCCCCGAGGCGCGCGTAAAGTCCTGGCAGCCCCTCGCTGCGCAGGTCGCCGACTCGCGCCCGCAGGATGCGCACCACATCGTCGAGGACGCCCTCGCGGTTGTCGACCATGGCAAAATAGTTGCCGACAGCGCAGAAGCTCAGGCGTGCACCCCGCACAACCCATCCTTGTACCGGACGCAGGCCGGTTTGTCCGGTGAACGAATCGAGGACTTCGGACTGCATATGCGCCACCAGCGTGTTCACCCGGCACATGATCGAGACGATGTGGACGAACTCCTCGGTAAGTGCCCCGTCGAAGGAGAAATCGTCCCCGTGGTAGGCATACTCGCCCGCGGCAATGACGCCGGGCATCGCACCGAGTTGTCTTACGATATGCACCGCCCCTCCCGCAAGAAAATGGAAACCACATCCCGTGCCAGAACCCACTATAGAAACCGTCCCCCTGCAAGACAAGGCCGGCTCCGCGACGGCCCCGCTGCGCATCCGGCTGGCCGCGATGGTCTACGAATCCCTGCTGGTCGCGGCCGTGGTGTTCGTGGCGTCCTTCATCGTCCTGCCGCTGGTCGGTGACCTGCATGCGCCGTGGCAGCGCCACCTGTACCGAGTCTGGCTCGTCGCGGTGATGTTCGGCTATTTCGCCGCCTTCTGGCTGCGCAGTGGGCAGACCCTGGCGATGAAGACCTGGCGCATCCGCCTGGTCGACCGCGATGGCAGGCGCATCGGCCTGCGGCAGGCGGCGCTGCGTTTCGCGCTCGCACTGGCCGGCATCCTGGCAGGCGGCGCGGGCCTGTGGTGGGCGCTGGCCGACCGCGACCGGCAGTTTTTCCACGACCGCATCGCCGGCACGCGCCTGGTGCGGGTGCCGCGCCCGGACTGACGGGTGACGTCCCCTGCGCGTATGTCACGGACGCCCCCCCTGCCGCTTCGCCCCCGCCCCCATGCCGAACGCTCTCAACGCGCGCTGCCAGGCCGATCCGGAACACGCGCCGCCACGGTGTCCACGACCGCATCGCTGCGCTGCCGCAGCGCCATGTAGGCGGCCAGCACGTACGCGTGCTCGATCGCGTGCGGCAGCGCCACGATGTAGCCGTGCTCCTTGATGAGGTAGTCCGTCGCGCCCAGATGCATCGCCTGCGCGGCGTCGGCCTCGTCGCCGCGACCGGTGATGACCAGACATGGCAGGGCGTGGTGGGCCTGCAGTTCCGACAGCAGCTCCAGACCCGACATGCCGGGCAGGCGCAGGTCCAAAAGCGCGACATCGGCACGGTTGCCCGGCGCTTCCAGCCAGGCAAGCGCAGCCGGTCCGTCCGGCATGGTCACCAGTTCCAGATGCGGAGCCCGACGCTCGAAGTGGTGGCGCGTCAGCGCGATGTCGTCCGGGCTGGATTCGACGTACAGCACGGTAAGCACCGAGTGCGGCCGCAGGTTGGCGCGGAAACGCCGTTGTGCCTCCAGCAGGCGCGCACCAAGCTGTGCAAGATAGTCGCCGTGTTTGGGCAGGTAATCCTGTGCCCCGGCCTTCAGGAAGCGGATCACGCTGGCCTCGTCGCCGGCTCCCGCGACGGCCACCACGGCAATGTCCAGACCGCGACGCCGCACGTGCAGCAGCACATCAAGACCGCAGCCGTCCTGCAGCCACATGTCGAGCAGCAGCACCTCGGGGGGGCGCGCGTCGATGTGCGCGATGGCTTCGCGGATGCTGGGCGCGGCGTCCCATTCCAGACCTGGCAACTGCTTCAGCAGTGCGCGCCGCGTCAGATCGCGGTCGAACGGATTGTCCTCGACGTACAGCAGTTTCATGCCAGTGCTCCTTCCTCCAGTTCGAAGAAGAACGCCGCGCCCTGCCCCGCGACGCTCTCGGCCCAGACCCGCCCGCCCATGCGCTCCGCCGCCCGCGTGGCGAGCGCCAGTCCGATCCCGCTTCCCGGCTGCGTATCGGCCTCCGGCAGGCGATGAAACAGCTGAAAAATGCGGTCGTGGTAGCGCATGTCGAATCCCGGACCGTTGTCGCGCACAGCGAAGCGATAGCCGCGTGGCAGCCTGCGTCCCTCGATGCGAATACGCGCCACGGCGTGCGCACCGGCGAACTTCAGGGCATTCGACAGGAAATTGCGCAGGATCTGCATCACCCCCTCGCGGTCGCATTCAAGCACCGCGGGATCGATATCCTGCGCCACTTCGGCACCCGCGCGCACCTGCGCGGCGAACTCGGCCACCACGTCCTGCACCAGTTCCGTGGCCGGCTGCGGAGCCGTTTGCAGCGGGCGCATCTGCACGCGCGAATATGCGAGGATGTCCTCGATCATACGGTTCATGCGCATGCAAGCATCGCCGATGAAATCGATGCATTCGGCCGCGTCAGGCGGCAAATCGGTGCGGTGTTCACAGGCGAGCAGGTGCGCGTACCCTTCGATGCCGCGCAGCGGCGCCTTCAGATCGTGCGACACC
>JANJXF010000087.1 GCA_024709165.1 Thiobacillus sp.
GATGCCGTGCTCGCCGGAAATCACGCCACCCAGCTCGGTGGCGAGCCTCATGATGCGGACGACTGCGGCATTGGCCGCCTGCAGCATGGCGTAGTCGTCGGAGTTGACCGGGATGTTGGTGTGCACGTTGCCGTCGCCGGCGTGCATGTGCAGGGCGACGAACACCCGGCTCTTCAGCACCTCCTTGTGGATACGGTCGCAGGCCTCGAGAATGGGCAGGTATTCTCGGCCGACGAAGAGCTGGTGCAGTTCGCGGCGCAGCTCGCGCTTCCAGGACACGCGCAGGCGCTTGTCGCGCAGGGCGGCGAAAACGGTGCCGGTCTCGCCGCCGTTGCCGCTGGCGGAGGGAGGGGGCGGCGCGTCGAGGTCGGCGAGATAGCCGGCCCAGTGTTCGCGCACGGTGGCGATGAGAACCTGTGCCTGAGCCTGCTTTTCGGCCACCTGCGCGGGGTCGGCGACGGTGTCGTCGTCTTCCAGCAGGGGAAGATCACCGGCAAAAAATTCCGCCAGCGCGTCGGCGAGCTTGAGCTTGTTGCCGATCGACAGTTCGATGTTGATGCGCTCGACGCCGTCGGTGTAGTCGCCTAGGCGTTCGAGCGGGATGACCACGTCCTCGTTGATCTTGAAGGCGTTGGTGTGCGCCGCGATGGCGGCGGTGCGGGCGCGGTCGAGCCAGAAGATCCTGCGTTTCTCGGGCGACACTGCGATGAAGCCTTCGCCGCCCCGCAGGTTGGCGATCTGGACGATTTTCGACGCGGCTTCGCCCACCGCGGCCTCGTTGTCCGAGACGACGTCGATCAGCAACACCATGTTCGGGCGTCCGGCACGCGGCGCCTTGGTGGCGTAGCCGACCGCCTTGAGGTAGCGTGCGTCGAGGTGTTCGAGACCGGCGAGCAGCACCTCGGGGTGGGCGTCGCAGTGGTTCTTGATTTCGACGATGGCGGGGGTGGCGTCGCGTGCGCTGCCGAAAAATTCCAGACACACGGTGCGGGTGTGTGCCGGCAGGCGGTGCAGGATGAAACGCGCCGAGGTGATGAGGCCGTCGCAGCCTTCCTTCTGGATGCCGGGGAGGCCGGCGAGGAATTTGTCGGTGACATCCTTGCCCAGGCCGATCTTGCGGAAATGGCTGCCGGGAATGGTGAGGATGTCCGGCGAGCCTTTCGGCGTGCGACCGTCGGCGGCGTAGTGGCGGATTTCGAAGCTTGCCGAGGGTGCGTCGTGGATCTTGCCACGGTTGTGGTCGAGACGCGTGACCTCGATCCAGTCGGCATCGGGGGTGACCATCCTCCACGACACCAGGTTGTCGAGCGCGGTGCCCCACAGCACGGCCTTCTTGCCGCCGGCGTTCATCGACACGTTGCCGCCGATGGTCGAGGCGTCGGCCGAGGTGGGATCGACCGCGAACACCAGGCCGGCGGTGTCGGCGGCTTCCATCACGCGCTTGGTGACGACACCGGCGCCGCAGTGGATGGTCGGTACGGCGAACTCGCAGCCGGGCAGGTGCAGCATCTCAACCGCGCCCAGCGTTTCGAGTTTTTCGGTATTGATCACCGCTGCGCGGTCGGTGAGCGGCACCGCACCGCCGGTGTAGCCGGTACCGCCGCCGCGCGGGATGATGGTGAGACCGAGTTCGGTGAGACCGGCAACCAGTGGCGCCATTTCCGCTTCGCTGTCCGGGGTGAGCACGACGAAGGGATATTCGACGCGCCAGTCGGTCGCGTCGGTGACGTGGCTAACGCGGGCGAGCCCGTCGAAGGCGACGTTGTCGCGACGGGTGAGTCCGGCCAACCGCCGCCGGATGCGGGCACGCAGACTGGCGGTGTCGGCGAACCAGGTTTCGAACTCGCGCACCGCGCGTCCGGTCACCGTCAGGAGCTGACCGACCAGCTCGTTGCCCTGGCGGCGCGCCTCGATCTCGTGCAGGCGATGACGCAGCGCCTCGACGAGCTGCGCACGGCGCTTGGGGTTGTCGAGCAGATCGTCTTCCAGATAGGGGTTGCGCCGCACCACCCAGATGTCACCCAGCACCTCGAACAGCATGCGCGCGGAGCGGCCGGTCTTGCGCTCGGCGCGCAGGGTGTTGAGCACATCCCAGGCGTCCGCGCCGAGCAGGCGAATGACGATCTCGCGGTCGGAGAAGGAGGTGTAGTTGTAGGGAATCTCGCGCAGGCGTGCAGTCATGCTGGAAAGGCGGACGCCGCGGAGCAGTTCCGCAGCCATCATCTGCAAAACGTGTATTTTAAGGGATAGCGGCTACAATCGCGCGAAACCACGACGAGGGGAGGGTGTCCTGGCTTCCGTGCACGATCTGAAACCGCGCTTGCAGGTGCTGTTGCGTCCGCTCGTCGGACGCCTGGCCACACGGGGCGTGACCGCCAACCAGGTGACGCTGGCGGGCGTCGTGTGCTCGCTCATCGGTGGCGGCCTGATCGCGTGGCAGCCCTTCGCCACCTGGACGCTGCTTCTGCTGCCGGGCTTCCTGCTGCTGCGCGTGGCGCTCAATACCATCGACGGCATGCTGGCGCGCGAGCACGGCCAGCCCTCGCCGCTTGGCGTCATCCTCGACGAGCTTGGCGATGTCGTGTCCGATGCGGCGCTCTATCTGCCGCTGGCATGGGTGCCGATGGTGTGGGTGCCGCTGATCGAGGGCGTGGTCGTGCTCGCGGTGGTGAGCGAGATGGCCGGTGTCGTCGCGTTGCAGGTCGGCGCGCGCCGGCAATTTCAGGGACCGATGGGCAAGAGCGATCGTGCTCTGTGGTTCGGCGTGCTTGGGCTGGCGCTGGGTCTCGGTGTGCCACCCGGCGACTGGATCAACTGGGGTCTGGGGGCAATGGCGCTGCTGCTGGCGGCAACCATCGTCAGCCGCGCGCGCGGTGCGCTGAGAGAAGCCGCGGCTGTGTGAGCCGCATTGCGCGCTTCGGCATTCTCGCGCTCCCGGCACCGGCGAGCACCATCCGAAGCCTGGACCCGTCGTCAACCCGGATTGTTCACTTGTCGGCGGGAGGCTCGTTTGCGGCGCGAAACGGGCGCTCGAGCCCTCCCGCCTTCGGGCCGGGGGCGGCCCTCCTGCGGCACCCTACCGCAGGAGGGCCCGCAAGGGGCAGACCGTGGTTGTACTGCCAGTGAATTGGCAACGGCCACGTACGAGGGAGAGAAGATCAGCGACGGACAAGGCGGCGAGCCAGCGTCATGCCGGCGAGCAAACCCATTCCCGCGACGATGCCGACACCGGCGTCGACAAGCAAGGGCAACAGCACGCCGGCGGCGCCAGTTTGCGGGGTGAGCAGTGCAACGGCATGGTGCAGGGACGGGATGCCGTGCGTGAGAATGCCGCCGCCGACCAGGAACATCGCCGCGGTACCGACGACGGCGAGCGCTTTCATCAGCCAGGGCGCGGCGCCGAGCAGGGTGCGGCCGACCGCGCGTGCGACCGCGTCCGGGCGTGTCGCGAGATACAGCCCGGCGTCGTCGAGCTTGACGATGCCGGCGACCAGCCCGTAGACGCCAACGGTCATCAACACCGCGATCCCCGCCAGCACCGCGACCTGCACGCCGAACGACGCCGTGGCGACCGTGCCCAGGGTGATGACGATGATTTCGGCCGACAGGACGAAGTCGGTACGCACTGCGCCGCGGATCTTGTTACGCTCCAGCGCAACCAGGTCCCCCGCCGGGTCGGTCAGCGCCTGTGCGAGATCCGCCGCGTGCGCGGCTGCATCTGCGCGGTGCAGGTATTTATGGGCCAGCTTTTCCACGCCTTCGTAGCAGAGGAAGGCGCCGCCCAGCATGAGCAGCGGCAGAATCGCCCAGGGTGCGACCGCGCTGATGAGAAGCGCCGCGGGAACGAGGATCAGCTTGTTGCGCATCGATCCCTTGGCGACCGCCCACACCACCGGCAGCTCGCGCGCGGCGCGCACGCCGGAGACCTGCTGTGCATTGAGCGCGAGATCGTCGCCCAGCACGCCCGAAGTCTTTTTTGCCGCGAGCTGGGTCATGGCCGAGACGTCGTCGAGCACGCTGGCGATGTCGTCGAGAAGGGCGAGCAGACTGCCACCGGCCATGACGTCGCGCCTCAGTCGCCGAGCTGGATGCGGCCGGCTTTCTCCGCCGCGGCGAAGTCCAGCATGCGCTGGATCGACACCGCGGCGCGGGCGCGGACCGATTCCTCGATGCGGATTTCGTTGCTGCCGTGCTCGAGTACGGCAACGAGGCTGCGCAGGTCGTTCATCGCCATCCACGGGCAATGCGCGCACGAGGTGCAGGTCGCGCCGACACCCGCCGTCGGTGCCTCGATCAGGCGCTTGCCGGGGGCAACGGCGTGCATCTTGTGGAAGATGCCGTTGTCGGTGGCGACGATGAATTCCGGGTTGGGCAGGGTGCGCACCGCCTCGATCAGCTGCGTGGTCGAGCCGACCACGTCGGCAAGGGCGATCACCGCCTGCGGCGACTCGGGGTGCACCAGCACCGCCGCGTCCGGGTGCGCGGCGCGCAGCGTCTTCAATGCTTGCGCCTTGAATGCCTCGTGCACCACGCACGAGCCCTGCCACAGGACCATGTCGGCGCCGGTGACCTCGCGCACGTATTCGCCCAGATGACGGTCAGGCGCCCACAGGAGCTTGTGGCCCTGGCGATGCAGGTACTTGACGATCTTTGCCGCGATGCCCGACGTCACGACCCAGTCGGCGCGCGCCTTCACCGCCGCGCTGGTGTTCGCATAGACGACTGAAAGACGATCGGAATGCGCGTCGCAGAAGGCGGCGAACTCGTCCGCCGGACAGGCAAGATCGAGCGAACATTCGGCGCCGAGATCGGGCATGAGCACGCGTTTTTCCGGATTGAGAATTTTCGCCGTCTCGCCCATGAACTTCACCCCGGCGACGATCAGTGTCTTTGCCGGGTGGGCGTGACCGAAACGCGCCATTTCCAGACTATCGGAGACGCAGCCGCCGGTTTCCTCGGCGAGATCCTGCAGGTCGCCGGAAGTATAGTAGTGTGCCACCAGCACCGCGTCCTGCGCCTTCATCAGCGCCTTGATGCGCGTCTTCAGCGCTTCGCGTTCGGCAGGATCGAGCGTTTCCTCCACCAGGGGGGGCACCTGGATGACGGGTTTCACCGGGACGGGAAAAGCGGCAGGCATGTCTGGATTCGGGGTGCGACGAAAGCCGGAAAGTATAGCGCCAGGATGCGCCTGCGCCATCGTCTTCGACGGCTGACACCGGGAGGGGGCGGGGCCGATGCGTGCGAAGCGGTACACTAACGCCGCCATGCAGCAGCTCGTCCTCGATGTCCGCCCCACTGCCACGCCCGATCTCGCCCGTTTCATCGTCGGGCGCAACGTCGAGCTGATGGCGCAACTGCGCGCCATGCTCGATGGCGAGGCTGCCGAGCGCATGGTCTACGTGTGGGGCGCGCCGGGCAGCGGCAAGAGCTATCTGCTCGCCGCGTGGGCGCGTGCGTGCGCGGCCAGCGGTCTGACGGTGGGTATCGGCGGGGCCGCCGCCGCCGAGGTGGTGGTGGCGGATGCGGTGGAGAGCTGGAGCGAAGCGCAGCAGCGCGCCGCCTTCGCCAGCTTCAACCGGGTGCGCGAGGCGGGCGGGCTGTGGCTCGCAGCGGGCACCGTGGCCCCGGCCGACCTGCCGGTGCTGCCGGAACTGGCCACCCGCCTGGGCTGGGGACTGGTGTTCCACATACAGGGGTTGAACGATACGGAGAAGCGTGCCGCGCTGGTGCATCATGCTGAGACGCTGGGATTCCGCCTCGACCCGCAGGTCGCCGATCATCTGCTCAACTACACCGCGCGGGACATGCAAAGCCTGCTGGGGGTGTTGGAGGCGCTCGACCGTTTCAGCCTGGCAACGCGCCGCCCGATCACGCTGCCGCTGCTGCGGCAACTGTTGTCGGGTGACGCCCGATCCTGATCAGGCCTCTCCCTGGACCTGTTGTTCGGCGATGTCCTTGTGGACCTGCGCCATGTCCAGACCCATCACCTGCTCGATCAGGGCGTCCAGCGCGCTGGCGGGCAGGGAACCGGCCTCGGAATACAGGATGACCTGCTCGCGGAACACCATCAGCGTGGGGATCGAGCGAATCTGGAAAAAGCCGGCCAGTTCCTGCTCCACTTCGGTGTTGACCTTGGCGAACACGATACCGGCGTGCTTGTCGGACGCCGCTTCGAACACCGGTGCGAAACCACGGCAGGGGCCACACCACGGCGCCCAGAAGTCGACGATGACGACGTCGTTGCCGTTGATGGTGGATTCGAAATTGTCCTTGGTGAGTTCGATGACGGCCATGCTGATTCCCGGAAGCGTTGACGAATAAAAAAGCGCGAGGACGAACCTCGCGCCTAGTGCCACCCTATCACGGATGGCGGGCCCCCGACAATGCGGGGGCGTCTTGTCGGGCAAGCTCAGGCCTGCGCGCCCGCTGCCCCGGTCCAGCCGAAACCGACTGGCCTTGAAATCATTTCGCGAACACCTGGTGGAACGGACCGCGCCGCTGTGAACCGGAGTCGCCGCCACGGGTCATGTTGTGGCTGTGCTTGAGATTGCTGCGCACCTCCGCGCGGTTCACCGCCATGATGAGCTCGGTCGCGAGCACGCGCGCCTGGTGTGGGCTGAGTTCGAGCGTGCAGCTCTGCCCGAGGGTCAGCACGACGCGGTCGCGCCCGTGGCTGTCTTCCCGCAGGTTGATGTCGAGCGAGCCGCCGTTCTCCATTTCGATCATGTTCGGGTCTCCTTGCGTTGTCCTTGCAAGGACTGTTGCAGTGTTCATGCCAGTCGCGACGCGTGCGCCAAGGTCATGAAAAGGCGGATTGTTTCGAGTGCGGACGACGATGGAACGAGCGTCGGGCAGGGAAAAATCTGACGAGGCGTCGACAGGCCGTCAGCGGTTTCGTCAGTCGGGCGCGTCTTGGTGGGCGTAGACTGCGAAACCCAAGCCGGCGCTGCCCTGCGAGATCATCCCACCGGAAACTCGTCGCGGGTGGTGCAGCTGCCATGCGGGCGACGGCTTCGAACGTGCGCGCAGAATAAAAAACGGGGGCCAGGCCCCCGTTTCAGATTGGGCAGCGCCCGACCTGTTAGAGCCCGAAAGGCTTGATGACCGGTACCGCCGGTGCGGGGGCAGCAGGCGCCGCGGCGGGCGCGGGCGTCGATGCAGGCTTGGCGGGGGCGGCTTTCTTGGCGGCGGGCTTCTTCGCCGGTGCAGCTTTTTTGGCGGGTGCAGCTTTCTTCACTGCGGGTTTTTTCGCCGGTGCGGCTTTCTTGGCGGCGGGCTTCTTCGCCGGTGCAGCTTTTTTGGCGGGTGCAGCTTTCTTCACTGCGGGTTTTTTCGCCGGTGCAGTTTTTTTGGCGGGTGCAGCTTTCTTCACTGCGGGTTTTTTCGCCGGTGCAGTTTTTTTGGCGGGTGCAGCTTTCTTCACTGCGGGTTTCTTCGCTGGGGCTGCCTTTTTGGCGGGTGCAGCTTTCTTCACTGCGGGTTTTTTCGCCGGTGCAGTTTTTTTGGCGGGTGCAGCTTTTTTCACTGCGGGTTTCTTCGCCGGGGCTGCCTTTTTGGCGGCTGGCTTCTTCGCCGGAGCAGCTTTCTTCGCAGCCGGCTTGGCGGCGGCTTTCTTCACTGCGGGTTTGGCGGCGGCCTTCTTTGCCGGCGCTGCCTTCTTGGCCGGAGCGGCCTTCTTCGCAGCCGGCTTGGCTGCTGCCTTCTTGGCCGCTGGTTTGGCGGCGGGTTTCTTCGCTGTTGCCATCTCTAACACTCCTTCAGAAGTTGAACGTACTTACCAGTCACTGCGTTTTTGAAGCAACGTGCAGTCAGACATGCACTTCCAAAGCGTGGTACCGGCAGGCAACCGAATGCCCGAAACCCGCATGGAGACGGGCGATACCGAGGCTCCGCTTGGTGAATTCCATTCTAGAGCGTTTTTCTGGGTGTTCAACGAATAGTCAACGCGAAGCGCGGAGTGACCGCGAAAAAATGTCGCAGTGAAGCAAAATGTATCGGAACGACACCAAAATGGACCCACGTGCCCACCGGGTGTGTCGGGTTAAACCTCAATCAATAAGCCGTTCTCCGACCATCATGGTGACTAACGTCTCACGTTCGCGGATGAGGTGGATTTTATTCTTGTCGATGAGCGCCTCGGCTGCCCGCGGGCGCGAATTGTAGTTGGAAGCCATGCTCATGCCGTAGGCGCCAGCCGAAAGGATGGCGAGTAGATCGCCTTCCTCAATCGTTAGATCACGCGCAAAGCCAATGAAATCGCCGGTTTCACAGATCGGGCCGACGACGTCGTAGCGCCTGGCGGGCATGTTTCTTTCGTTGACGGCGACGATCTCGTGGAACGCCTCGTACAGCGCCGGACGCATCAGGTCGTTCATCGCCGCGTCGACGATGGCGAAATTCTTCTCTTCGCCCGGCTTCAGGTACTCGACGCGGGTGAGCAGCAGGCCGGCGTTGCCGACCAGCGAGCGCCCCGGTTCGAGCAGCAGCGTTTCGCGCCGCCCCATGAATTTCTGCGCCAGCACTCGACCGTAGGCGGCGAGATCGGGTGGCGTCTCGTCACGGTAGCGGATGCCGATGCCGCCGCCGAGGTCGATGTGATCGAGGGCGATACCGTCGGCAGCGAGGGCATCGACCAGGGCAAGCACGCGGTCGGCGGCGTCCGCCAGGGGTGAAAGGTCGGTGAGCTGCGAGCCGATGTGGCAGTCGATGCCGACGATGGCGAGGTGCGGCAAGCTCGCCGCCAGCCGGTAGAGTGCGTGTGCCTGGGCGATCGGTACGCCGAACTTGTTCTGCCGGAGGCCAGTGGAGATGTAAGGATGGGTTCGTGCGTCGACGTCGGGATTGACTCGCAACGAAACCGGCGCGGTCCGGCCGAGCTCTCCGGCGACGCGGCTCAGGCGGTGCAGTTCGCTTTCTGATTCGACGTTGAAGCACAGAATGCCGGCTTCCAGCGCAGCGCGCATCTCGGCGGCGGACTTGCCGACGCCGGAGAACACCACCTTGCCGGGGTCGCCGCCGGCGGCCAGCACGCGGGCCAGTTCTCCGCCCGAGACGATGTCGAACCCGGTACCCAGGCGCGCGAACAGGTTGAGAATGGCGAGGCTGGAGTTGGCCTTCACCGCATAGCAGATGAGGTGCGGGGTGGCGGCGAAGGCGTTCGCGTAGGCGCGGCAGGCGGCTTCGAGGGCGGCGCGCGAGTAGACATAGAGCGGGGTGCCGAAGCGTTCGGCGAGCGAATCCAGCGCCACGTCCTCGAGATGGAGATGGCCGTCGATGCGATGCAGGGTGTTCACTGAGGGATCCGTTGCGGGGCGGGAGGTTTTTCGGGAAGATACAGGTTGCCCTTGGAGCCGCAGGCGGAAAGCGCAAGGCCGCACAGCAGCAGGGACACTATATATATGACGCGCACATTCATGCGCGAAATGTTAGCACGGACACCATGAACGATATCGACTTCAACCGGGCGGCCGACGCGACGCTGGCCCACATCGAACGGGTGCTGGAAGTGGCCGATCTGGATTTCGAGACGCCGGCCGACGGCATCGTCGAGATCGAGTTCGACGACGGCAGCAAGATCGTCGTCAACCGCCACGGCGTGGCGCGCGAACTTTGGGTTGCCGCGCGCTCCGGCGGTTTCCACTTCCGGCCCCAGGACGGCGACTGGGTGGATACCCGTGACGGCACGCCGCTGTTCACCAGACTCACGGAACTGATCGCCGCGCAGGGTGGCGGCACGGTCGGTTTCTAGTCTCACCCGTGAAAAGCCAGGCGCTCACCCTGTTCGACCTGGTGGAGCGGCTCTCGCTGCTGACCCGTGCCGACCTGCGCCAGGCGGGCGCCGCGCAGCACCTGCAACCGGTGCACCTGCAGGTGCTGTTCTATCTCAACCAGGCCAATCGTTTTTCCAACACCCCGCAGGCACTGACCGAGTATCTGGGTCTTACCAAGGGCACGGTGTCGCAGACCGTGCTGGTGCTGGCACGGCGTCGCCTGATCTCGCGCTACGCCGATCCGCGCGATGGCCGGGTGGTGCGGCTGATCCTCACCGAAGGCGGGACCACCCTGCTGAAGACGCTTTCCGCCGGTGGCGCTTGGCGCGATATCGTGCAGACCGCCAGCCCGGCGCGGGTGACTTCGGCGATCGTGGTGCTGCGCCAGGTTCTTGCCCAGGTGCAGGTGCAGACGGCAAAGCGCAGCTTCGGCGTGTGCGCGACCTGCCGCCACAACCAGCGGCTGGGACCGCGCAGCTATTTCTGCGCGTTGATGCAGGAGAAGCTGTCCAGTCCCGAGGTGCGGCGCATCTGCCGCGAGCATGCGCCGCCGGTGGTGCTGGCGGAGTCGCCCTAAAGTCGCGCCCGCGCGCGCGCGATCGCCGCGCGCACCTGTGCCGGCGCGGTGCCGCCCAAGTGGTCGCGCGCGGCGAGCGAGCCTTCCAGCGTCAGCACGGCATGGACGTCGCCGGCGATGATGGCGCTGAACGCCTGCAACTCGGCCAGCGGCAGCTCGGCGAGATCGCGGCCGGTGGCTTCGGCGGCACGCACTGCGCGTGCCACGACTTCGTGGGCGTCGCGGAAGGGCACACCCTTTTTGACCAGGTAATCGGCCAGATCGGTGGCGGTGGCGAAGCCCTGCATCACCGCCGCGCGCATCGCCTCCGGCTTCACCGTCACGCCGCCGAGCATGTCGGCGTAGATCGCCAGCGTGTCGGTGAGCGTGTCGACGGTGTCGAACAGCGGTTCCTTGTCTTCCTGGTTGTCCTTGTTGTAGGCAAGCGGCTGGCCCTTCATCAGGGTCAAGAGCGCGACCAGGTGGCCGTTGACGCGACCGGTCTTGCCGCGCACCAGCTCGGGCACGTCGGGGTTCTTCTTCTGCGGCATGATCGACGAGCCGGTGCAGAAGCGGTCGGCCAGATCGATGAAGCCGAAGCGCGGGCTCATCCACAGGATCAGTTCTTCCGACAGACGGGAGAGGTGAGTCATCACCAGCGCCGCGGCGGCAGTGAATTCAATGGCAAAGTCGCGATCCGATACCGCATCGAGGGAGTTTTCACAGATGGCCTCGAAGCCCAGCTGGTCGGCGACGAACTGGCGGTCGATCGGATAGCTGGTGCCGGCCAGCGCCGCCGCGCCCAGCGGCAGGCGGTTGACCCGGCGGCGGCAGTCGGCCATGCGCTCGGCGTCGCGCGCGAGCATCTCGAAGTAGGCGAGCAGGTGGTGGCCGAAGGTGACCGGCTGCGCCACCTGCAGGTGGGTGAAGCCGGGCATCACCGTATCGGTGTGACGCTCGGCCAGATCCAGCAGTGCGGTCTGGCAGGCGCGCAGGCCGGCGACGAGGCGGTCGATGGCGTCGCGCAGGTACAGACGCACGTCGGTCGCCACCTGGTCGTTGCGTGAACGGCCGGTGTGCAGGCGCTTGCCGGCGTCGCCGATCTTCGCAGTGAGCGCTGCCTCGATGTTGAGGTGAACGTCTTCGCGGTCGAGCGACCAGGCGAAGCGGCCGGCGCGGATGTCATCCAGCAGCTCCGCCATGCCGCGGCGGATGGCGTCGAGATCGTCCTTGGAGAGGACGCCGACGTGGTGCAACATGGCGGCGTGCGC
>JANJXF010000064.1 GCA_024709165.1 Thiobacillus sp.
TGAACGTTTCCCTCTCCCGCAAGCGGGCGAGGGGGACACGGGATCGCTTCGCGCTGTTTCACGGTAAGAATCGCGCCGTTGGCACGGCAGTTTCGACAAGGGTCCATTCTAGCGCGCTCTCCCGAGCACGCCGGTTGCGGCATCGGAAACGTGCGATTTTTGCTCTTTCCCGATCCGGCGCAGGCGTTTTGCACCGCAAGCGGTTAATTTTTCCGCCAATTGTTCCGATAATTCAATTTATCCCGGTCCTTTCGCGCTGCCATCCGCCCCAGACGTGTCCGAACCCGAGCAACCCTCTTTCGCACCTCGCCCGATCCAGCTTCCAGCCGTGCTGCAGTTCGCCGGGGAGCCGCCCAGTTTCGGCACGATCGCTTCGCTTTCGGAGCGTGGCCTCACTTTTGATTTTCTGCGCGAACCGTCGCATTCACCTGCCGCCGGCAGTGCGGTCCGGCTCGACTTCGACTGGGCCAACCGCCATCATCTCTGCCACTGTCACATCCTTCACCAGCAAGGCGCGCGGGTCCTGCTCTCGCTGCGTGACGCGCCGCCCCACATCCTCGCGGCACTGTATGCCGTCAATCGCGAGGACGCACCGCCCCTTGCCGCTCGGCTGGCGATCCTGCAAACCCAGCAAAGCTGCCATACGCGCTTCATGGACGGCATGCGCGCTGTCGTCGACAGCTTTTACCAGTCGCTGCAGCCCCCTCCGCACACCGTGCCCGAGCGCCAACTCGAGGCGGTGAAATACGCCCTTCAGCCACTGCGCGCCCGGCTCACGCACCAGTTCACGCGCGCCTATCCCATGTATCCCGAATTGCGCGAAAGCTATTCGGACCGGCAGCACGTGGCCGAAAGCGAGAACCTCGAACTCATCGACATCGAACGCGTCGACGATTGGATCCGCCGCAGCGGGATCGCCCACACCGTCACCGAAGCCTTGCAGCCGCTGCCCGTCACGTTCAACTGGCAGTACGCCACCCTGCAGAAAACCAGCAAGCAGCAGGCCCTGCACCCCTATCATGCCGAGGCGGTGCTCGACGTGCTGGCGGACTTCATCAACCCGCTGGGTCTCGATGCCGACGCGCGTGCGCTGTGCTATACGCACATGGCGCAGGCATTCAGCCAGCATGCCACGGCGCTGTACGATTCCATGCTGCAGCATCTGGCGCAGGTTCTCCCCGAACATGCGCCCGATGGCGAATCCGGCGACAGCCTCGCGCAATGGCTGCACGCCACATCGGAAAGCCCGCCCGCCCCAGGCGCCAGCGCCGCGCAGGTCGAAGAGCTTGCGCGTCTGGTTTCGCGCCTCACCGAGCACCTCGGCCCCCTGCCTGTCGCCAGTGGCGCCGACCCGATCCCGGTGTCCGGCACTCCGATCGCGCCGGTCCCCGGCCTGCTCACGCGCGACCGCATCCTCAGCCGTTTCCTGCCCGCGCAGGCGCTCGCCGCCCCCACAGAGAACGAACCCATCCAGCTTTCCCTGCTGCGGTCGGCGGCCCCCACGCTGCCCGGCCTCGATACCGCGGCGGTCGAGGACCTGCTCGCGCAACTGCGCCAGCCGCCGCCCATCGACCCCGGCCCGGAAAGGCTCGCCGCCGCCTCCCAGGTGCGCGCGCTGATGCTGCAGGCCCAGGGACTGCTGCTCGAATACACCCTCAACGGCCTGACCTATCAGGCGCAGCCCACCCACCCCGTGTGGGCGCTCATCAACGCGCTCGACGTCCTTCACCTCGGTGCCGACGACCAGGGCCAGTTTCTCGACCCGGCGTATCACCAGGCAGCCAGCCTCACGCTGCAGTGGCTGCTCGGGCAGGAACGGCCCGATGATTCGCTGCCACAGGCCAATGCCCTGCTCGAGGAAATCGGTGCGCGTTTCCGCCGCGAGCGCGCTGCGCGTTGCAGTGAACAACTGCATGCACTTGGCGCCCCCGACGATGCGCCGTTTCCCTTCGCTTCGACTTGGTGCATCGTGCGTGACGACAGCCAGGCGATCCCCTACGAGATCCTCGGCTGCTTCTCCGGACGCTGGGCGCTGCTCAACCGTTCTGCCACCCAGCTGTTGCAGTGGTCGGCCGACGCGCTGCGGGACGCACTCGATTCCGGCCGCGTCGAAAGCGCGTCCGACTACACCATCGCGTTCCTCGAACGTACCGCCAGCGCGGCGCTGACCACCAGCCTGCACGCAATCCATGCCGCCACCTGGCAGGACGCCAGCACCGGTTGCCTCAACCGCAACGCGCTCATCGACGAACTCGAACGCATCCTCGAGCATCCGGTCACGCAGCCGCCGCCCTATTGCGCACTCATCGAGATCCCGTCCCTGCGCCTGGGTCATTCCGGGCTCGATGAAGACACGCTTGCCGTCCTGCGCCAGCGTACCGGCGAGACCCTGCACGCCGCACTCGAGTCTGGCGAGCAATGCGGCCGCCTCAACGACGTCTCCTTTCTCACCCTGTTCCGCCCGCAATCGCCCCAACGGCTCGGGGAACGCCTCGCCCGGCTCCACGCGGACATGGAAGCCCTGCATCCCGACTGGAACATGCGCGGTACGGTGCTGCCCATCCTCGCACCCACCGACGCGGCCCTGCCCTCGGACGTGCTGCGCCACGTCAACCAGGCATGCAGTGCTGCGCGAAAATCCAATGTGTTCGACATCGCCCGCCTCGCCAGCATCCCCGAGCCCGCCAGTCGCCTTGAAGCGCTGCCGTTCGATGCGCTCTTCCTGCGCGCCCAGGAGATTCGCCCGTGCACCGACGATGCGCTGCCCCACTACGAAATCCTTCTCGGCATTCGCGACGACCTCGACCCGCCGCATACGCCGCAGAGTTTCGTCGTCATGGCCGAGCAGAGCGGCCATATCCATCAGCTCGACGCCTGGGTGCTGCGCTCGGCGCTTGCGTGGATGGACGGCCATGCCGGCGCCCTCGGCCGTCTCAGCGGCCTTTCGATCAATCTGTCGGGGCAGAGCCTGGTCGATACCGCGCACGTCGACGCCATGCTGCACGTGCTTGGGGACTATGCGCACCTTGCCGACCGGCTGATATTCGAAGTCACGGAAACGGTCGCCATCGGCAACCTCGACACGGCCGTCGCGTCGCTGCGCCGCCTGCGCGAGATGGGGTGTCGCACCGCGCTCGACGATTTCGGCAGCGGCTACAGCTCCTATGGCTACCTGCGCCGCCTGCCGCTGGATTATCTGAAAATCGACGGCGTCTACATCCGCGGCCTGCTCGACAATCCCACCGATCAGGCGCTCACCGCCTCGATGGTCGATGTCGCGCACGCGCTCGGTCTCAAGGTCATCGCCGAGTATGTGGACAGCGAAGCGACCTACACCTGGCTCAAGGACATTGGCGTGGACTACGTGCAGGGCTATTGGGTGCACACGCCGCAGCCGCTGGACACGCTGTTCAAGCTCGCCCTCGTTTAGCTTGAACCGCAGGCCGGACCTCAGTCCGGCCTTTCGGCCACATCAACAATCACCCCGTTTTTGCCGCGCCGCCTTCGACCTGCCGGTTGATCGCCCACTGCTGCACGATCGACAGGATGTTGTTGACCACCCAGTAGAGCACCAGACCGGCCGGAAAGAACACGAACATCACGGTGAACGCCACCGGCATGATCATCATGATCTTTGCCTGCATCGGGTCCATCGGCTGCGGATTGAGCTTCACCTGCAGGATCGAGGTCACCCCCATGACGACGGGCAGGATGTACCAGGGGTCCGGTGCCGTGAGGTCGGCGATCCAGCCGATCCACGGCGCCCCGCGCATTTCCACCGCCGCCAGCAGCACCCAGTACAGCGCGATGAACACCGGGATCTGCGCCAGGATCGGCAGGCAGCCGCCAAGCGGATTGATCTTTTCAGTCTTGTACATCTCCGCCATGGCCTGGTGCAGCTTGGCGCGGTCGTCGCCAAAGGTTTCCTTCAACTGCTGCAGGCGCGGCGTGAGCTTCTTCATCTTCGCCATCGATTTGTAGCCGGCCGCCGACAGCGGATAGAGCGCCAGCTTGATCAGGATGGTGAGGATGATGATCGCCCAGCCCCAATTGCCGACCAGACGCTCGATCTTTTCCAGCGACCAGAAAATCGGGTAGGCGACCGGCGTCAGCCAGCCATAGTCGCGCACCAGGTCGAGACCCGGCGCCGTCTTTTCGAGCACTGCCTGGCTTTGCGGTCCCGCGTACAGCGACATGGTGAAGGATTTTTCCTGACCCGGTGCAAGCTGGCCTGCCGGCACGATGACGCCGGCCGCATACTGATCGCTGCCGAGTGCGCGTGTGTAATATTCGCGTGTCTGTTTTGCTGTGGGCAGCCAGGCAGCGACGAAGTGATGCTGCACCATGCCCACCCAGCCATCCGTGGCTGTCTTCACATGCCCGGTCTTGCCCGCTTCGATGTCCTTGAATGCGATTTTCTGGAATTTCGTCGCCTCGGTATACAGCGCTGGCCCGGTATAGGTATACAGGAAGAAGGATTCCCCACGTGGCGCCTGGCCGTGGCGCATGAGCTGGTAATACGGTGTGAGATCGACGGGCTGCGTGCCGCCGTTGACCACCCGCGTCTTCAGTTCCACGTCATAGCTGCCGCGGTGAAACACCCAGGTTTTCTCGACGCGCACACCCGTAGCGGGATCCTGCCAGACAAGCGGCACTTCCACCTGCGTTGCATTGTCCGCCAGCCGATACGTGGCGGGACGCACTTCGAAAACACTCCGATGCGTCGGCAGATTCTGTCCTATCAGACCCGATTGCGCGACATAAGGTCGTCCCGGCGCATCCTCGAACAGGCCGAACACATGCTGCTTGTTTTCCGTTTCGCGGTACTTCAAGAGCTGCAGCGCACGCAGGTCGCCGCCGTTGGCATCGATCGTCGCACGCAGCACGTCGGTCTCGACCTCCGCGCGCGCGCCACGCGCCAGACCTGTCGCGGGCTCAGCCGCGGGCGCTGTGGCAGCAGGAGCGATGCTTGGCGTGGGCACGGAAGCCTCACCCGGGGCGGTAACCGCCGGCACCGCCGGAGCCGGCGCATGTTTGTCCTGCCAGGCTTCCCACAAGAGCAGCAGCGAAAACGAAAAAACGATGAAGAGGATCAGCCGCTGATTGTCCATGACACGAGCTTGGGTCTAGTTGGAGGGAGACGCTGCGACGGTCGGCCACTTCGCCCATGCACGCTGGCCGGCACGCTCGAACGCGCGGCCCAGATCATGTGCTTCCTTGCCCGGCTGCGGCCGTGCGATCAGGCGAACAACGAAATCGCACGCCGGCAGGGTCGGCAACAGCAGGCGAAAGGTTTCGCGCACGCAACGCCGCACCCGGTTGCGGTCGACCGCCCGGGCCAACAGACGCTTGCTGACGACCATGCCCAGTCGCGCGTGCATTAGCCCGTTGGGACGTGCCAGGACGACCAGGCTGTCGGTGCGGGCGCGCTGGTTGTCCGCGAATACCCACGCGAATTCGGCGGGGCGCGTCAGCCGTGCGTCACGCAGGCGCACGCCTTCCGCCTGCCGGCGAGGCGCGCCGATCAGACTGCGAGACGGGCGCGGCCCTTGGCGCGGCGCGCGTTGATCACCGCGCGGCCGGCCTTGGTCTTCATGCGTGCCCTGAAACCGTGCGTACGCTTGCGGCGGATGGTGGAAGGCTGATAAGTGCGTTTCATGGTGGTCCTCTCGGCGCTGCGCCGGGTGACGTCAACCGCCACGACCGCCGCAAAAAAATCCGTTGAAAAACCGTTTATTAGACCCGCTCCGCCCCGCCGGTGTCAAGCACGACCGCACGGTCTGTGGATAACCTGGCCGAAGCGGGGTAACATTAGGGTTTGTCCTCCGAGCCGTTCGCCGCGTCTGCTGCCATATGATGAATGCCTTCTGGGATCTCTGCCAAGAGCGCTTTCGCGCCAGCCTGACCCAGCAGCAGTTCAGCACCTGGATCAAACCGCTCGTGTTCGAGGATGCCGGCGAGGAAGTCCGCATCCTCGCACCCAATCACTTCGTCATGGACTGGGTACGGGAGAAATTTGCCGAGCATATCGACGGCTGGGCGCAGGAATTTTTTTCCCGTCCTGTCGCCATCACCTACGCCCTGGGCAAAAAACCTGTGCAGCCGCGCACGCTCGAAAAGCCCGCTGTGGCCGTGGCGGCTCCTGCTCCTGCTCCCGCTGCCCCTCCCCAGCCCGGACTACGCATCAATTCGACCTTCACGTTCGACACCTTTGTGTCCGGCCGCGCGAACCAGCTTGCGCGCGCGGCGGCGCTGCAGATCGCAGAGAATCCCGGCCACGCCTACAATCCCCTGTTCATCTACGGCGGTGTCGGACTCGGCAAGACCCATCTGCTGCAGGCGATCGGCAACAACGTGCTGAAGAACAACCCGACTGCGCGCATCAATTACATCCACGCCAACGACTACGTCGACGACGTGGTGAAAGCCTACCTCAACAAGCAGTTCGACGACCTCAAGCGCCGCTACATGTCGCTCGACCTGCTGCTGGTCGACGACATCCAGTTCCTCGCCAAGAAAGATCGCACCCAGGAAGAATTCTTCTACGTTTTCAACTCCCTCATCGAGAACAAGAAGCAGATCGTCATCACCTGCGACACCTTTCCCAAGGAAATCACCGGTCTCGACGACCGGCTGAAGTCACGTTTCGCCTGGGGCCTCACCGTGGCGGTCGAACCGCCCGAACTCGAGATGCGCGTCGCCATCCTTCTGGCCAAGGCGCAGACGGAAAACGTCCGCCTGGAGGAAGCGGTCGCCTTCTTCATCGCCAAGCAGGTCCGTTCCAACGTGCGCGAACTCGAAGGCGCGCTGAAGCGCGTGATCGCTTTCTCGCGCTTCCACGAAAAACCGATCACGCTCGAACTGGTCAAGGAAGCCCTGCGCGATCTCATTGCCTCGACGTCACGCATCGTTTCCATCGAGAACATCCAGAAGACCGTCGCCGACTACTACAAAATCAAGGTCGCCGACATGTATTCGAAGAAGCGCACACGCAATCTCGCGCGACCGCGGCAGATCGCCATGGCGCTGGCCAAGGAACTCACCAACCAGAGCCTGCCGGAAATCGGCGAATCCTTCGGCGGACGCGATCACACCACGGTCATCCACGCCTGTCGCAAGGTTGCCGAACTGCGCGAAACCGAAGTCGACATCGGGCGGGACTACCTGGTGTTGCTGCAAACGCTGACAGGCTGAGGACGAAATGTGGACAACTCGCGAAGCCTTGCCGTGCCGCCCGGAATCATCCCCGGCTCTCCCGTATTGCCCCACCTTTGTCCACAGGCCGATAATGGTGCAAGCCATTGATCTGGCGGAACGACAAGACTTGTACACCGATTTGGACGCCCTTAATTACGATTTCCAGGTATAGATCAATGCTATTGGTACAAAGCGAACGCAACGCACTGCTGGCAGCCATCTCGAATGTGGTGGGTGTTGTCGAACGGCGCCAGACCCTGCCTATCCTTTCCAATCTCCTCATCGAGCGCAAGGGCGGCAAGCTCACTTTCCTTGCCACCGATCTGGAATTGCAGGTCAGCACGCAACTCGATGTCGAAGCCGGGGGTGAAGACTTCGCCATCACCATCGCGGCGCGCAAGCTGTTCGACATCGTGCGCGCGCTGCCTGAAGGCGTGCGCGTCAAGCTCGACGGCAAGGACAGCCAGGTCGTGCTGAGCGCCGGCAAATCGCGCTTCACCCTGCAGACGCTACCCGCAGCGGACTATCCGCGCGTGGAAACGGGCGTTGGACTCGGGCCTTCGCTGAAGCTTCCGCAGAAAACCCTGCGTCGCCTGCTGCACCTGGTGCAGTTCGCCATGGCGAGCCAGGACATCCGTTATTATCTGAACGGCATGCTGCTGGTGCTCGATGGCAGACAGTTGCGCGTCGTTGCCACCGACGGCCACCGCCTGAGCTATGCCCAGACCGCACTCGACGAAGACAGCGAAGCGCGCGAACTCATCATTCCGCGCAAGACGGTGCTTGAACTCAACAAGCTTCTCGGTGACGTCGACGAGACGGTCGAACTGCGCATCGGCGCCAATCAGGTAACATTCAGCCTGCCGCATACGGAACTCGTGTCCAAGGTCGTTGACGGCAAATTCCCCGACTATCAGCGCGTGATCCCTGCCGAACAGCCGCGCCGGCTCGAAGCCAACCGGCAGATCGTCATGCAGGCATTGCAGCGCGCCGCCATCCTGGCGAACGAGAAATTCCGCGGTGTGCGCCTGGTATTGAGCGAGAACACGCTCGGTATCGTGTGCAACAACAACGAACAGGAAGAAGCAGCCGACGAGATCGAGGTGCAGTATCAGGGCGATCCGCTCGATGTCGGCTTCAACGTCAATTATCTGCTCGAGGGCATGGGCGCGGTGAACACCGAAACCGTCACCCTGTCGCTGGGTGACGCCAACAGCAGCATGCTCATCACGAGCGCGGATGAGCCCGGTTTCAAGTATGTCGTGATGCCGATGCGTATCTGACGATCCGGTCCGATCGACGCCAACTTCAACAGGAATGCGCCCTTCTGGGCGTCACAGCATGAGCAAGAAGTCCGAGAAAGCAACACCCGATTCCGCGAACGGCGGTTACGACGAAGACAGCATCCAGCAGCTCGAAGGCCTGGAAGCGGTGCGCAAGCGCCCCGGCATGTACATCGGCGATACCTCTGACGGCACCGGTCTGCACCACATGGTGTTCGAGGTCCTCGACAACGCCATCGACGAGGCGCTCGCCGGCTACTGTGACGACATCAAGGTCATCATCCATCCCGACAATTCGATATCGGTTTCGGACAACGGCCGCGGCATTCCGGTCGGCGTCAAACTCGACGACAAGCACGAGCCCAGGCGCAGCGCCGCCGAGATCGTGCTGACCGTGCTGCATGCCGGCGGCAAGTTCAACCAGAACAGTTACAAGGTGTCCGGCGGCCTGCACGGCGTCGGCGTGTCCTGCGTCAACGGCCTGTCGAAATGGATGAAGATCCTGGTACGGCGCGACGGCAAGAAGCACGCGCTGGAGTTCAACCGCGGCAAGGTCATCGACCGTGTCATCGAGGTGCAGAACGGTGTCGAAGTCTCGCCGATGCGCATCGTCGGCGAGACGAACAACCGCGGCACCGAGGTCCATTTCCTCGCCGACGACGAGATTTTCGGCAACATCGAATATCACTTCGACATCCTTGCCAAGCGCATTCGCGAACTCTCCTTTCTCAACAACGGCGTCAAGATCGAACTGATCGACCACCGCGACGGCAAGAGCGAGAATTTCGCGCATTCCGGCGGCGTCAAGGGTTTCGTCGAATACATGAACCGTGTGAAGACGGTGCTGCACCCCAAGGTTTTCCATGCGGTCGGCGACAAGGACGGCATGATCGTCGAAGTCGCCATGCAGTGGAACGACAGCTATTCGGAAACGGTGCAGTGCTTCACCAACAACATTCCGCAGCGCGATGGCGGTACCCATCTTACCGGGCTGCGCATGGCGATGACGCGCGTGCTGAACAAGTACATCGAGGAAAACGAGCTGGCGAAGAAGGCCAAGGTCGAAACCAGCGGTGACGATATGCGCGAAGGCCTCACCTGCGTGCTGTCGGTGAAAGTGCCCGAGCCCAAGTTCTCCAGTCAGACCAAGGACAAGCTCGTCTCCAGCGAAGTGCAGCCGGTGGTGCAGGAAATCGTCGGCCAGAAACTCGCCGAATACCTGCTGGAAAACCCCAATGACGCCAAACTTTTGTGCGGCAAGATCGTCGAAGCCGCGCGTGCGCGCGAAGCCGCCCGCAAGGCGCGTGAAATCACCCGCCGCAAGGGCGTGATGGACGGCCTGGGCCTGCCCGGCAAGCTCGCCGACTGTCAGGAGAAGGACCCTGCCCTGTCCGAACTGTATCTGGTCGAGGGCGACTCCGCGGGTGGTTCCGCCAAGCAGGGCCGCGACCGCAAGTTCCAGGCGATCCTGCCCTTGAAGGGCAAGATTCTCAACGTCGAACGCGCGCGTTTCGACAAGGTCATCGGCAGCCAGGAAATTGCCACGCTGATTACCGCACTCGGTACCAGCATCGGCAAGGACGACTACAATCCGGACAAGCTGCGCTATCACCGCATCATCATCATGACCGACGCCGACGTCGACGGCGCGCACATCCGCACCCTGCTGCTGACCTTCTTCTACCGGCAGATGCCCGAGCTCGTGGAGCGCGGCCACATCTACATCGCGCAGCCGCCGCTGTACAAAGTCAAGCATGGCCGCTCCGAACGGTATCTGAAGGACGAGCACGCGCTGAAGGAGCATCTCATGGCCGAAGCGATGAAGGACGCCGAGCTGACGCCGATGGAAGGTGCCATGCCGATTGCCGGCGAAGCGCTGGAGAGCCTGGCGCGCGAATATTTCCTCGCCGAAGCGGTGTCCGAACGACTCGGGCGTCTGTTGCCCGATGACGTGTTGCAGGCGTTGATGAAGATCCCGCGCCTGTCGCTCGACGACAGTGGCGCTGCGATGATGGCCGAGGCCAGCCTTGGCGCGGCGCTCGACCCGAACAAATTCGAGGTGGCGGCCGAATACGTCTCCGAGGCCGACAGCCACCGCCTGCGCATCACCCGCCACGCGCATGGCAACATCCATGTCAGCTTCCTCGAAGCCGACTTGCTCGACACCGGCGACTACGCACAGCTCGTCAAGGTCGGCGACCTTCTGCGTGACCTGATCGGCCCCGGCGCACGCGCTCGCCGTGGCGAAAAGGAAGCCCCGGTCGCAAGCTTTCGCGAGGCGATGGACTGGTTCCTCGGCGAGGTCAAGCGCGGCATGAGCATCCAGCG
The DNA here is from genome assembly GCA_024709165.1 of Thiobacillus sp. GTDB lineage: Bacteria > Pseudomonadota > Gammaproteobacteria > Burkholderiales > Thiobacillaceae > Thiobacillus. Next base: position 10,809 of record JANJXF010000064.1, read on the forward strand.
CTACAAGGGCCTGGGCGAAATGAACCCCGAGCAGTTGTGGGAAACCACCATGGATCCCAAGGTGCGCCGCCTGATGAAAGTGCAGATCGAGGACGCGATTTCGTCCGACCAGATCTTCACCACCCTCATGGGCGACGAAGTCGAGCCGCGGCGCAATTTCATCGAGAGCAATGCACTGGGAGTGCGCAACCTCGACGTGTGAGCATGTAGCTTCTCTGAATTGTTCAGAGAATTCTATATAGTTGATAAATCGAAAGAAAACCCTAGCGATTCATCGATTCACCGTCCACGCCATGCGCAACGCGAGCGCCAGCAGCAGCAGCGCGAACGCGCGTTTCAACGGCCGTACCGGGAGGCGATGCGCAGTTGCGGCGCCGAGCGGCGCGGTCAGGACGCTGCCGGCGACGATACCTGCCAGCGCGGGGAGATAGACGAAGCCGAGACTGGCCGCAGGCAGACCGGCGTTGTTGCGGCCACCGAGCACATAGCCGAGGGCGCCGGCGAAGGCGATGGGAAAACCGATTGCAGCGGAGGTGGCTATGGCGCGGTGCAGGGGGATGTTGTGCCACAGCATGAAGGGTACCGACAGGGTGCCGCCGCCGATGCCGACCCAGCTCGATACTGCACCGATCACACTGCCGGCCAGCGTGGTGCCGGTACGCCCCGGCAGGCCGCGATGCGGGGCCGGCTTGAAATCCAGCCACATCTGCGCCGCCGCGTAGAACAGAAAGACGACGAAAAACAGCTTCAGCAGCGTTGCCGGTACCTGTGCGGCAACGAGTGCGCCGGCAAGCGTGCCGGCGAGGATGCCGGGTGCGATGCGTCCGACCAGCGACCAGTCGACGGCTCCCCGCCGATGGTGGGCACGCACGCTGGACAGCGAGGTGAACAGGATGGACGCGAGCGAGGTGCCGAGCGCGATCTGTGGTTCGATGCCCGCTGCGAGATCCTGCGCGTGCAGCAGCATGATCAGCACCGGCACGATGATGAGCCCCCCGCCCACGCCGAGCAGACCGGCGACGAAACCGACCAGCAGGCCGAGGCCAACGTAGGCAGCCAGCAGCACCGGCGCGAGTTCAGGCATCAAAGCTTCTTCAGGATGAAGGCATACTCCGCCGGATCGACGGGGGTGATCGACAGGCGATTGCCGCGCTGCAGGATGCGCATCGTGGCGAGTTCGGCGTAGCTGCGGAGTTCCTTCAACGGCATCAGTCGTGTTCTTTTCACCAGTCTGACTTCGACGTTGAACCAGCGGGGGATTTCCGGCGTGGCCTTGGGGTCGAAATAATCACTGTCGGCGTCGAACTGGCTCGCATCTGGATAGGCCGCCACGCTCACTTCGGCCAGGCCGGCGATGCCCGGGTCGGCGCACGACGAATGGTAGAACAGCACCCTGTCGCCGACTTTCATCTGGTCGCGCATGAAGTTGCGTGCCTGATAATTGCGTACGCCGAACCAGGGCGTGGACCCATCACGGACGAGATCGTCGATGCTGTATTCCGACGGCTCGCTTTTCATCAGCCAGTAGCGCATATAAATTCCTCTTGATTCCTTGCCATTCCTTCAACGCCTTGTTTTATCGACACTACAGGCGTTTGTCTGTTCCCGCTTGTTCCCGTAGAATCCCACCCAAGCCTTACCGCATTCCCACCCAAAACCCCACCCAAGGAACCGACATGGGAAAACTTGCCGCTGTGACCTGCGAAACCGCAAAGCCCGACCCGAAGCGCGACCGGCTTTTGGGCGACGGTGACGGATTGTTTTTGCGAGTGCGACCGCATGGGACGAAAACATGGGTTATCGAATATGAGCATCAAGGCAAGCGCACAAAATACACTATTGGCGGGTATGCCCGCGACGGCGCACCGGGCAACAGCATTCCAGAATGGTTACGGCATGGGCAACAGTCGTTAACCCAAGCCCGTTCGATTGCTGGCGCATGGAAGGCGGCGCGGCGCGGTGGGCATGATCCGGCGGCGGAATGGGAAGCCCTACTAGAGCAAGAGCGCCAAGCCGAGGCCGCAAAGCGGGCCGAAGTAGAAGCCGAGCGGATGCAGCCGACGGTAAAGGATGCCGTCGATTCATTTATGCAGAAAATCATGGCGGGCAAGAAGAGCGCCCCGGCGATCCGCTACCGGCTGGATCGGCTGGCCGCGCTGATCGGTGGCCGGAAGATCCGCGACGTGACGCGGCAGGATGTAATCGCGGCGCTGGATACCATCGCCCAAGGCGAGCGCGAAGGCAAAACCGCGAAGCAACTGGCGGGCGAAGTATTGACCCAAGCCAAGCGCCTTTGGCGGTTCGCTGCGGAACGCGAGTGGATAGCCGATTCCCCGATTGAAAAACTGACGCGGGCGACTTTCGATGCAAAGCCCAACAAGCGCGATGTAACCCTGCGGCTGGATGAACTGGCGACGATCTGGCGGGCGCTGGATAACCGGGAACTATGCAAGTCCGATCCTGTGACCGTCGCGGCAATGAAACTGCTGATCTTGACCGGGCAGCGTGAAAGCGAAGTGTGCGAAGCCGAGTGGACGGAATTCGATTTAGACGCGGGCCTGTGGCGACTGCCAGCGGAACGAACGAAATCCAAGCGGGCGCACCTTGTCCACCTTGCCCCGCAAGCGGTGGCGATCCTGCAAGCCTTGAAGCCTATCACTGGCAAGAAGCGCCATGTCTTTGCGTCGCCATTGCGCCCCAAGCAAGCCATTTACGGGCGGGCGGTGAACAATTCACTACTGACGATGTTCAAGGCTGGCAAGTTGCCGAACGTGACGCAATGCCATGTCCATGATTTTCGGCGGACGCTGATAAGCCGCTTGCCTGATCTGGGCTTTGAACCTTTCTTGGGCCACAAGATTGCAAACCACGTCCTATCCGGCGTGTTCGCCCACTACAACCACAACAGCTACGAAGCGCAACGCAAGGCGGCGCTGGAAGCCTGGGCGGCAAGAATTGAATCACTGGCGACCGGCGCGAACGTGACCCAATTGCACCGGGTGGCATAACGAGTTTGCCGCGCCTAGCCCGACGGGGCGAAAACCGGGACACCCTTGCCCGGCTGGTGCGGCACCCGATCAAGGGGCGGCGCGAAAGGGCGCGTGATGACAATCAAGAAAGTTTCATTCAAGACAGACGGATACCCGTGTGCTGGCCTTATTTTTGACGAAGCCGAAATCCAGAAACAAGTAGCGGAGCGGGTGAGCGAAGATCACGCAAAGCTATTGCTGCTGTGTCAGCACTACGGCATCCAGGAAGGGCCTGCTATGTTCTATCAATTGGCCTTGACGTTGGCTCGCAAGCTACACCCGGAACCCAAGAAACGCGGGCCGAAATCAAAATGGACGTTTGTGAATATGGGGGTGCTAGTGGTTGAAGTCGAGCGTCTCGTAAAGCCAGCCGATCAAGCCTATGGCGTGGAGTGGGCCTGCAATCAACTCGCCAAGCGTGAGCCGTGGACAACATTCCTTGAAACCAAGGGAAGCGGAACACTTGGCCCCGACCCAGCGGAAGCCCTGCGGCAGATTTACTACAAGTTTCGTTTCAACGGATGGGCAGATGTGTCGCGTAAGGCTTTCAAAATGTATGAACACGAAGGCGATATAGAGAAATGGGACAGCATGATTGCGGACGCCGTGAAAAATTGGCCCGCGAAATAAATCACAACTGATTCGCTGGTAACGGCGTGAGTAATTTGTAAGGCATTTTTCTCACGCCCATAAAGCCTGCTATGCATTCCCGGATGGGCCGGGAAGCGCCTAAATAGGAGCTTTCAGCATGGCAGAGCAAATTCAAACCGCGCTATCTATCCTGCGCCGTCGGCAGGTAGAAAAGCGAGTCGGGCTAACCCGATCCCCCTTGTATGCCCGCATCAAAGCGGGAACATTCCCCAAGCCTGTTCGATTGGGCAATAGCCGCGCTGTCGGCTGGATCGAGGCGGAAGTAGAAGCCTGGATTGCCGCCCAAATCGAGAAGAGCCGCAAGGCTTAAGGGGCGGCGATGAATACAAACAAAAAAGCCGCAACAGGCGGCAAGGCCCGTGCGGCTTCAAGACTACATAACAGGTTCAATTTTATCAGCACGTCGGCCTTCAAGCTGGCCTACTCGCTGGAAGATTCCCGCCAATATCACGAAGCCCACGGGCAGCACTTCCGGCGGCTGGCCTGCTGCATCGGCCTTGCTGCACTTCGTCTGCTGACGGGAGGGCTGCACCATGTTTGATCCGGTTCAGCAATTCCGCAATGCAATCCAGGAGGCGGGCGTGACGCCCCCGGACGTGATCGAAGCCGACGGCAAGCTGCGGCGCTTTTCCAGCAACGGCAAACGGGGCGACGGCGCGGGCTGGTACCTGCTGTTCAGCGACGGCATTCCCGCCGGATGCTTCGGCGACTGGCGCACGGGCTTTACCCAGACATGGCGGGCGGAAATTGGCCGCACCCTGACGCCTGCCGAGGAAGCCGCGCACCGGGACAGGCTGGCAACGCTGCGGCGCGAGCGCGAAGCCGACGAAGCCCGACGCAAGGCCGAAGCCCAACAGCGCGCGGCGGCGATCTGGAACACGGCAACGCCCGCGCCTGACGATCATGCTTACCTGACCCGCAAGGGTATCAAGGCCCGCGGCGCGAGGATGCACAAGGGGATGCTGCTGATCCCGATGCGAGCCGACGGCGTGCTCCACTCGCTGCAATTCATCGGCGGCGACGGCGACAAGCGGTTCTTGACCGGCGGGCGGGTGGCTGGCTGCTATTTCAGCATCGGCGACACCAAGGGCGCGGCGGCGCTGTGCATCGCCGAGGGCTTCGCAACCGGCGCGACGATCCATGAGGCGACCGGCTACCCGGTAGCGGTGGCGTTCAACGCGGGCAACCTGCTGGCGGTGGCAAAGGCGATGCGCGAGAAATTCCCCGACCTGCCTTTGATCCTGTGCGCCGACGACGACAGGCACACCCCCGGCAATCCCGGACTAACCAAGGCGACCGAAGCCGCGCGAGCGGTGGGCGGCTTGCTGGTGATCCCGAGTTTCGTGGGGGTGACGGCATGAGCAACACGGACTTTAACGACATGGCGGCGCTGTCTGGCCTGGACGCTGTAAAACGCTCCATAACGAGCGCGGCGGCTTCGATGATATGCGAGGCTCAACCCACTACCGAAAACGCAACAGCGCCCATTCTGGCAGGCCTGAAAGACGCGGACACCGAAGCCAACGATCCCCGCGTGGCATTGCTGAATGACGGGGTATCACAGGTATCACGGGTGCAAGCCAATAACGACGGGCTTTTCGCTGATACCCCTGCCGATGCTGACGGGGTATCAGGGGTATCAGACACGGCGGCAAGCAAAGTGCCGGGACTGGATGAGCGCCCATGCTTCCGGGTTTTCGATGACTGGCTGGAACACGACGGCGGGAAATATCGCCCTGGCGTCTGGCACTTCGGCATCAAGCCCGGCAAGGACGATGCGCCCCCGACCCCGACCGAAAACCGCGTTTGCTCGCCCCTGCATATCGAGGCCGTGACCTTCGACGGACAGGACAACAACTTCGGGCGGCTGCTGCGCTTCAGGAACACGCTGGGGCGCTGGCGCGAGTGGGCCATGCCGATGGAACTACTGCGCGGTTCCGGCGATGACCTGCGCGGCGAATTGCTGGCGATGGGGGTAGAAATCGACCCGACCGCCAAGACCCTGCTAGCCAACTATCTGCAATCCAAGCCGCCGAAGCGGAAGATGCGGTGCGCGCTGCAAGTCGGCTGGTGCGGCGATTCCTTCGTGCTGCCGGATGCGGTGATCGGCACGGCGGCGTCGGGCGTGATCTTCCAGAGCGGCGAGCGCGGACACGATGAACACACCCGAGCCGGGACGCTGGCCGGATGGCGCGAGGAAATCGCGGCGCGCGCCGTCGGCAACCCGCTGTTGCTGCTGGCGCTGTCGGCATCCTTCGCCGGGCCGATGCTGATGCGGTGCAATGCCGAGGGCGGCGGGGTGCATTTCGTGGGCGACTCTTCGACCGGCAAAACGACGCTGCTGGAAGCGGGCTGTTCCGTATGGGGCGGCGCGAACTACCGCCGAAGCTGGCGGGCGACGGCCAACGGCATGGAAGGCGCGGCGGCGCTGTTCAATGATTGCCTGCTGGCCCTGGACGAAATCAGCGAGTGCGATCCGCGCGAAGTCGGGGCGATTGTCTATTCACTCGGGAACGGACGCGGCAAGCAGCGGGCCGGGCGGACGGGCAGTGCGCGGGCGGTGACGCGCTGGCGCTGTTTTGTCTTGTCTAGCGGCGAACGCACCATCGCCACCACGATGCAGGAAGGCGGACACCGGGCCAAGGCCGGGCAGGCGGTGCGGCTGCTGGATATACCGGCGGCGCGCGTTCATGGCGCTTGGGACACCCTGCACGATCTGCCCAGCGGCACGGCCTTTTCGGATGTGATCAAGCGGGCTGCGGTGACGCACCACGGACATGCCGGGCGGGCTTTCCTTGAACGGCTGACGCGCGACGGGCGGGACTTTTGCGCCCCGCTGGAAACACTCAAGGCGCTGCCCGAGTTTTCCGCCGAGGGGGGCGAGGGACAGGACAAGCGAGCGGCGGGCCGCTTCGCCCTGCTGGCGCTGGCGGGTGAAATGGCGACCGAGTACGGCATCACCGGCTGGCCGGAAGGCGCGGCACTCAACGCGGCGGCTGAAGGTTTCAGGGTATGGCGGGCAGCGCGCGGACGTGGCAATGATGAGCGGCGGCAAATCCTGGACAGGGTTTCAGGCTTTATCGAGCGGCACGGCGACGGGCGTTTCTCGGATGCTGACCGCGACGGCGAAACCCAAGTGCGCGACCGGGCGGGCTGGTGGCGGGATACCAGCGAGGGGCGCGAATACCTGTTCACGTCGGACGGGATGCGCGAGGCATTGAAGGGCTTTGACTTCAACCGGGCGCTTGATGCCTTACAGGCATCCGGCGTGCTGCGCGAACCTAGCGCGGACGGCAAGCGGGCGCGGTTCTACCGCATAAATGGGCGCGGCGTGAGGCTGTATCCCATCCAAGCGGACAAGCTGGGGGGCGATCATGGCACTGGCTGACCTGCTGGAACGGCTGGCGCGGCGCACTGATACCCCTGATACCCCGTGCAACCCCGATGGGGTATCAGCGAAACCCGCGCCAACACTGGCTTGCACCCTTGATACCCCTGATACCCCGGGAAACATCAACAGCGAGAGCAACGCGCCGGAGCCTGACCCTTTCCCCGATGACCGGCGCACCTGTAACCAGTGCGCCAACCTGGAGGGGCGGCGCTGTCTCGCGGCATGGCGGGGTGAGATTGTGGCGAGCCGGGACTATGAGCCAGTGCGGGACATTCTCCGGCGCTGCGAAGGCTATGCACCGGGCGCGGATGATCCAGACACAAGACCAGGCCGGGAACGCTGGCCGGAACTGAATCAGGAAAGGGGCGAGTGATGGCAGGCAATGAACCCATGACCACGGAGGAAGCCCTGGCGCGATTCGGCACCAGTCAATGCAAGGAATATCGGCGTGCGTGGCGGCGGGAGTATCGGCGCAAGCTGCGGCGAATTGACTACATGCCGACGCAGAGGGCTTGCCAAATCATTGACGCGGCCATGCGGGATGGGCTGGCCTTGTCGCAAGCCGACGCTATCGAGCAGGCGCTAGCGTACTGGCAAGGGCAGGGATTGACCGGAATAAAATAGGGCGAAATACGGCGGCACGCCCTGGGGGAGTCAGTTGGCTAACCCGCTGGAAAATCAAGAAATTGCAGCCGGAAACAACAAGGTGCGGCGGCAATTTCCCGAAGGTTTCGCGGCGCGAGGGCCTGGGGATTTCGATACCAATACGCGCGCGCGCGCGAGGGCGTCGGATATGTAGAACGTTCCGCGCGTGAACGCGAAGCCCGGAGCAATCCGGGCTTTTTTGTTGGGCAGACTTGCGGACAGTCCCACCCAGAATCCCACCCAACGGCAAAAAACGGGCTATACGGCTGTTTGTGTCGATTCGCCGAACGCCATCAATATAAAGGCGTGCGTGGCGATTCCGTGGCCTGATTCGGCGCTACTCAGCCAGTAACGCATATCAGCGGTCAGGCGCTCTTGATGAGGGTGCCCACGCCTTCCGGGGTGAGGATTTCCAGCAACAGGGCGTGCTCAACGCGGCCGTCGATGATGTGGGCGCTTTTCACGCCGCTGTTGACGGCATCCACCGCATAGCCGACCTTGGGAATCATGCCGCCGGAAATCGTGCCGTCGGCGATGAGGGCGTCGACCTCACGCGGCGCGAGGCCGGTCAGGAGCTCGCCCTGCTTGTCGAGTACGCCGGGGGTGTTGGTCATGAAGATGACTTTCTCGGCCTGCAGCGCGCCGGCGATCTTGCCGGCGGCGACGTCGGCGTTGATATTGTAGGCATTGCCTTCGGCATCGGCACCGAGCGGTGCCACCACGGGAATGAAGTCGTGCGTGTCGAGGTGGCGGAGGAGTTCGGGGTCGATGCGAGTGATCTCGCCGACCTGGCCGATGTCCAGCATCTCGTCGGCTTTTTCCTTGCTCTTAACCAGCATTTTTCTGGCATGGATGAGCTTGCCATCCTTGCCGGTGAGCCCGACGGCGCGGCCGCCATGTTTGCTGATGAGGGTGACGATGTCCTGGTTGACGAGACCGCCGAGCACCATCTCGACGACGTCGAGCGTCTCTTCATCGGTGACGCGCATGCCCTGGATGAATTCGCTCTGCTTGCCGATGCGCTGAAGCAGGCCGGCGATCTGCGGACCGCCGCCGTGGACGATCACCGGGTTCATGCCGACCAGCTTGAGCAGCACCACATCCTTGGCGAAGGCCTCCATCAGGTGGCGTTCGGTCATGGCGTTGCCGCCGTATTTGATGACGATAGTCTTGTCGTAGAAGCGCTGGATGTAGGGCAGCGCCTCGGACAGGATGTTGGCCTTGTCGGCGGCAGTGTGGGCGGTGGTCATGGCGGCTCCGGGAAAACAACGGGCACGATTTTACGCCAAGAGCCGCCGGGATGCAGGCGCCGCCTGCCCGGGGGAATCAGTGGTGGTGGTGTTGCTGCGGCTGTGCGCTGCCCGCCGGCGCACGCGCCTCCGCCTGCACCTCCACGGTCTGCCGTGCGCCACCGGCTTCGATGACGAGGTTGAGCGGCACGCGTTCACCTGCGGCAATGGGCTTGGCGAGGTTCATCAGCATGATGTGATAGCCGCCGGGTTCGAGCGAAACCGTCTTGCCTTTCGGCAGATCGAGCGCCTTCACTTCGCGCATGCGCATCACGCCGCTGTCCATTTTCATTTCGTGTATCTCAACGCGAGGCACCGTGGGGCTGGAGGCAGATATCAGGCGCGCATCCTCGCTGGCGACGATGCGCATGTAGGCGGCACTGACCTTCTGCCCAGGCATGGTGGCGCGCGCCCAGGCGTCGCTCACTGTGACGCCGGCGGCCCATGCGGGCAGGCTGGCGAAGCCCAGGACGAGGGCAGCGAGTGTGGTTTTCATGTGGACTCCTTCGTGCTGTTTTCGTCCCCGACGCGGGGACACATGGTGGGATTGTCCCGCGTCCGGGCACTGCACACGGTGCGGCAAATTGTCGCACGCCGGGACCGGGCACGCAGTGTGATCTACAGCGTATGCCGGCGATCGCTGTGCGTGAAGCCGGCAAGGGGTGCAAGTTCGCCGCGGACGAAGGCGATGGCCTTGAACAGTTCGCCCATTTCGGCGGGGGACAGCAGCCGCTGCACCGCATTGGCCTGCGGCAGGTAGGCTGGCGTGTCGGCGGGGGAGGTCTGGCTCAGCAGTTCGAGGAGCCCGCTGCCGAGCAGAAACGCCGCCTGTGTCGTATAGCCCGCCAGGTCCAGTCCAGCGGCCGTCGCGGCGCGCGCGACGGCGCTGAAGTCGACGTGCGCGGTGAGATCGGTGAGGCCGGGCAGATGGAACGGATCGTCGAGCGCATGGTGGCGATAGTGCGCGCGCAACGTGCCCATGTGCCGCTGCGGGTGGTAATACTCGCCGGCACCGAAGCCATAGTCGATCATGAGGATGAGACCGTGATCGAGACTTGCCGCGAGGGAGGCGAGCAAGGCGTCGGCGGCGAGGTTGATCTCGGAAACGTAGCCGGGCGCGAGGGCGAGCGTCTCGGCGCGTGCGCGCAGGCGGACATCCTTGATGGCACGATCCTGCCAGGCGAAGCGCTCACCGGCCAGTGTCACGCCGCGTGCCAGCGGGCCGGCATCGGTCCAGTGCACCAGCTCGACCGGCAGCGCGTCGAGCACCTCGTTGCCGAGCACGACGCCGCGGAAACGGCCCGGCAGCGTGTCGAGCCATTGCACGCGATCGGCGTGTTGCGGACTTTCGCGTTGAAACGTTTCCCGCTGGCGTGCACGCAGGTCGGCGCTGACCTCCAGAATAAAATAGCGCGCCGGCAGCGCGTCGAGCGTGGCGAGCTCGCCGAGGATGTCCGCTGCCAGCCGGCCGCTGCCGGCGCCCAGTTCCAGCACGTCGCCGCCGGTTTGCGCCAGCACCGGGGCGATCGCGCGGGCGATCGTGCGGGCGAACAGGGGCGTCAGTTCCGGCGCGGTGACGAAGTCGCCGGCGGCGCCGAACTTCATCGCACCGGCACTGTAATAACCGAGGCCAGGCGCGTACAGCGCCGCGTCCATGAAGCGCGAGAAGGGGATCCAGCCACCGGCCTCATTGATGAGCGTGGCAAGGTGCGCGACCACGCGCTGGCTGTGCGCGAGCGCGTCGGCGGAAGGGGCGGGCAGCATCGGCTTTCTGGGATAATCTGAGTCCGTCGACTATAAGGGCGAATCGCGATGCATGGCAAAGTCGTACTGATCACCGGCGGGGCCAAGCGGGTGGGCGCGGCTTCGGCCCGCGTACTGCACGCTGTGGGCGCCAGCCTTATGATCCATTACCGCAGTTCGGCAGCCGAGGCACGCGCCCTGCAGGACGAACTCAACGCCATTCGCGCGGACTCGGTGGCGCTGATCCAGGCCGACCTGCACGACACGCACGGCTTGCCCGCCCTGGTGAGCCAGACTGTCGCCACGTTCGGAGGGCTGGACGTGCTGCTCAACAATGCGTCGAGCTTCTATCCCACGCCGGTCGGCAACATCACGGAAAAGGACTGGGTGGATCTCATGGGCAGCAACCTCAAGGCACCGCTGTTCCTGTCGCAGGCCGCTGCGCACGAACTGAGGAAGCGGCGCGGCTGCATCATCAACATCACCGACATCCACGCCGAGCGGCCGATGAAGAGTTACGTCGTGTATTCCGTCGCCAAGGCGGGGCTGGTAGGACTTACCAGGTCGCTGGCGCGCGAACTCGCGCCGGAGGTGCGCGTCAACGGCATCGCGCCGGGTCCGGTCATGTGGCCCGACGGCGACGCGAATTTCGACGAGGTGTCGCGCCAGCGCATCATCTCGCACACCATGCTGAAGCGCGCCGGCGACCCGCACGACATCGCGCTGGCGGTGCGCTTCTTCGCCATGGACACGCAGTACGTCACCGGCCAGATCCTTGCCGTGGACGGCGGGCGCAGCGCCAAGCTCTGACTGCCTGGGACGTCCAATGCCTGATCCGAATGCGCCGCTCGTGAGCTGGAGCGAAGCCGGCACGACGTGCACCGCACGCTGGCGCTCGGAACGCAGCGCGACGCCGCCGCGCCGGGTGGAGGTGGTGGACGATCGCATCGGCGCAGACGCAGCCTTTCGCGCGGCAAGCGAAGGCACCGCATTGCTGTGGCGCGGCGATTTCCAGAACGCGCGCCAGCTGTTGCAGGCGATGACGCGGCGCATCGAGCGCACGCGCCGCAAATCTGCCGCGACGCCAACCGAAGCCTTCAACCTGTATCGCCTGGCGCAGTCCCAGCGCGCCCGCACGCTGGGCATGCTGTTGCTGCCGCTGGACGCGGACTACACGATTCCGCTGCGCCGCGCGCCGGACGTCAGGCAGGCGTGCAGCGAAGCCTGGGGTGCGGGCGATGCGCCGTCGCTGGTGTCGCTGCGCGAGCTGCTCGGCGTGATCGGCGCGCACGAGTGGCGAAAAAAGGGCGTCGAGATTCCCGCGCTCGGTGCGTCCATCCATCCCCATTACGGCGTATTCTCGCCGGTGCGCGGCGAATACGTCGCGCTGGTGGCGCAGGCGCCGCTGCCCGCCACCGAGCTCGCCTTCGACATTGGCACCGGGACGGGCGTACTCGCGGCGGTGCTGGCGCGCCGAGGCGTGCGGCGCGTGATCGCCACCGATCGCGATCCGCGCGCGCTCGCCTGCGCACGCGACAATATCGCGCGACTCGACCTTGGCCGGCAGGTGGAGATCGTCGAGGCGGAGCTGTTTCCCGAGGGCCGCGCGCCGCTCGTGGTGTGCAACCCGCCCTGGCTGCCCGGCCGCGCCCACACACCGCTCGAACACGCCGTCTACGATCCCGACAGCGCCATGCTGCGCGGCTTTCTCGCGGGGCTGGCGGCACATCTCGCGCCGGGTGGCGAGGGTTGGCTGATTCTCTCCGATCTCGCCGAACGTCTGGGCCTGCGCTCGCGCGACGCGCTGCTCGCCCTGATCGACGCGGCCGGGCTCGCCGTCGCCGGCCGTCTCGACACGCGCCCGGTCCACCCACGCGCCGCGGACGGCAGTGACCCGCTGCACGCCGCGCGCGCGGCCGAGGTCACGTCGCTTTGGCGATTGACCGCACGCACCGCATGATTTTTCGGCTTGTCCAAGGAAGCACACCATGAATCTCCGCCGTCATCTGTTCACCTCGGAATCCGTGTCGGAAGGGCACCCCGACAAGATCGCCGACCAGATTTCCGACGCCGTCCTCGACGCCTTTCTCGCTGAGGAGCCCGAGGCGAAGGTGGCCTGCGAAACGCTCGTGGCCGACAATCTGGTCGTCATCACCGGCGAGTTCAGGACCGCGCGCAAGGAACTCTTCGATAAGGTGCGCGCTCGCGCCGAGGCGCGAGCGCGCCAGGTGCTGCGCGACATCGGTTACCGCGACGCCACAACCGGCATCGACCCCGATGCGTGTGAGGTGCAGGTGCGCTTCAACCACCAGTCGATCCAGATCCACAAGGGCATCACGCTTCCCGGCGGCGAGATCGGCGCCGGCGACCAAGGCCTGATGTTCGGCTATGCCTGCGACGAGACGCCCGACCTCATGCCCTATCCGCTGTGGCTCGCGCACCGGCTGGTGGAAAGGCAGGCGGCGTTGCGCAAATCCGGCGCCCTGCCCTGGCTGCGTCCCGACGCCAAGAGCCAGGTCACCGTGGCCTACGAAGGCCAGAAGATGGCCGGCGTCGAGACGGTGATCGTGTCCACGCAGATCGCGCGCGACCTCGATCCGGCCTGGGTGACGCAGCAGGTTGCGCACGAGATCGTCGACCCGCTGGTGCCGGCTGCGCTGCGCACGCCCACCTTCCGCCTGTGGGTCAACCCGGCGGGCCCGTTCGAGATCGGCGGCCCCAATGGCGACACCGGCCTCACCGGCCGCAAGATCATCGTCGATACCTACGGCGGCGCCTGTCCGCATGGCGGCGGCGCGTTTTCCGGCAAGGATCCCACCAAGGTCGACCGCTCGGCGGCGTACATGGCGCGCTACATCGCCAAGAACCTGGTCGCAGCGGGCCTCGCCCGGCGCTGTCTGGTGCAGCTGGCGTACGCCATCGGCATTGCCGAGCCGGTTTCGCTCCTCATCGACACCTTCGGCACGGGCACCGTGTCCGATGAAAAACTCGAGGACATCGTGCGCTGTACCTTCAAGCTCACGCCGCGCGGCATCATCGAAAGCCTCGACCTGCGCCGCCCCATCTATCGCAAGACCGCAGCCTACGGCCATTTCGGGCGAGCCGAGCCGGAGTTCACCTGGGAGCGTGTCGATCAGGCAGAGCGCCTCGCCGCCCAGGTCCGCTGACGCGCTTTCTCGCCGCAACGCAGGCGCGAAAATAGTGCCTAGCCGTGGCGCTTGCCGAGGCTGCGCACCAGCGCGGCATCGCCCAGCGATGCAGCGGATTCCTTGGCCGGCGCGTCGGCCGGCGCGCTCGTTGCTGGCTCCGGCAGCTTCACCACGCTGGCGCCGGCGGTGTGATAGGCCACGTTGCCGTAAAGCGTGCCGCCCTCCTCCACCATCAGCGCGCCATAGTGGATCATGCCGCTCACCCGGCCCGTAGCGTAGATGACCAGGCGTTTGCGTGCGGTCAGTTCGCCCTCGAACGTGCCGCGAATCTCCGCCACGTCGATTTCCGCCTTGCCGGAAAAGACGCCGCCCTCGGCGATGCGGATGTCGCGACTGCTCATGGAAGCCTCCACCCGGCCCTCGACCACGAGAATCTCGCAGTCGGTGATTTCCGCGCCCTTGAGCTTGATGTTCGGGCCGACGATGAGCTTGCTGCCTTCGTCGTTGTGCGCGCTGGTGCTGGAGCCGGCTTGTGGCTCCTTTCTGGTGGATTCGGTGGCGCGGCCTGACGCATGAGTCGACGGGTGCACGCGGGCCGAAGCAGCGTGGGGAATACCGGACGCGCTGGGTTGCATGAAAGTCTTGAGCATGGGGTTGTCTTTCACATGACTGGGGGTTGAAACGCTCTGCTGCGTTTGCGCCCGCACTGGGCACAACCACGCTATAGCAACAGCCGCGCCAGTTATAAACAGTGCTTTTAAATCAACCAGATATCTGGTCTGGCCTGGTGAGACGACGGTGGGGTGGGAAGGAGACGTCGCTCGGCGACGACGCTTGAAGCAGCGTGGGACCGGAATGACCAGGCAAAACAAGCAGATGCTCGCCGACGTCCATGTCGTTGACCGGCGACAGTATTCGGAGCTTCATGCGGATGAGCGTCTGTCCGGGATCGTTCTCTGGCCCTGGATTACAGATCTGCTTCAGCAAACGGTGTGATGTTGCAGGAAGGTCATCCCCGGCTTGGTGCCGTAATGATCCGGGTTTCCGTTTCGCGCCGCAGGCGAGCCCCCAGCCGGCTCATGGGCAATCCGGGTTCAGTCCTTCCTGGCGATGGTAAAACCCGCGTCCTTCCATTCCGGGTAGCCGCCGCGGAACCAGTAGATGTTCGTCCAGCCGGCCTTGATCGCCATGATCGCGGACTTGTAGCTCTTCCAGCAGACCGTACCATCGCAATACATGATGAGCGGGGTGTTTTTGTCCTTGGGCAGTCGGTTGAGGGAGAACTGGTCGTCCGCCGGGTCGAAGCCGACCTCTTTCGCGCTGCCTTCCTTGTAGGCGACGTGGATGGAGCCGGGCACGTAGCCGTTCTTGTAGGCCTCGTCGTCGCGCACGTCGTAGACCGGCACGCCCTTGGCCATGAGGTCGCGCACCTCGGCGGCGCCGATCACCTTGGCGCCCGGCAGCGCCGTTGGCGTGGTGTTCAGCATCGACGCGATGCCCTTGAAGTCGTCCCTGCTGGCGGTGGCGAGAGCGAGCTTGAGGCTGTTGCCGCTGCGCAGACTGCTCGCCAGCTTCTGCTGGGCCGGCGCACCCACGCTTTCGGTTTTCACCGATAACGCGCGCAGGGGCACGGCGCTGCTGGTGTAGACGATGCGCCCGCCGTTGGCGGAGGTCCAGGTCTTGGCTTCCTCGGCCGAAGCGACGGCAAGGTCGTAGCGGCCAAGCTTCAGGCCGTACAGCGGCGCCTCGGGCATGCGGTGGAACTTGACCTCGGTGAAATCGGCGCGGGCAAGGCCGCGGCTGTTGATTTCGCTGCGCGCCAGACCGCCCATCAGCGACTCGTAGTCGGGCATGCCGAGCCGCGCGCCGGACTTCGTGGACAGGCTGCCCTGGTACTGCGGGCCGGCGACGAACGACGCGGCGGTGGTCTGCTCGGTCTTGAGGATGGGTTCGAACTTGAACTTGCCGATGTTGGCGATCACCTGCGCAGGACCGTAGACCAGGTCGAGCACGCCTTCCTTGGCGTGCTTGATGGCGATGAAGGCGCGCGAGTAATACTGCAGCCGGACCGGCTGGCCGACCGAGCGCTCGACCTCGCTCGCAAAGGCGCGGTAGCGCTGGGTCGTGCCCGTGTCGCTCAGCGATTCGTTCTGGTCCAGCACGACGCCCAGCGTGAGGGGGTCGGCGTGGACGAACGCCGCGGCGAAAAGTAGGGACAGAACCGCGAATTGACGCATGACGATCTCCGGTATGACGGCTTGCATCCCTGGAGTAACGGCAGCTCGGGATGAAAATTTAGGCGTGGCTCAGCTTGCCGCCGACTTCCAGGCGAGCAGGGTTTCGCGCAGGCGCGTTTCGTCGGCCGGCAGCGTGAATGCCGCATCAACTCGCAAGCGGGCGCTCACTTTTTCCAGCGCAGGTTGGTGCGAAGGATCATAAAAGACCAGGACCCGCGTTGCGGGCAGGCGCTGCGCTGCGGCAAGCACGGATTCGAGATTGGACAGGCGGTCGCGAAAATCCGCCTGGTGGTAGAAATCGGCGACGATCACCGCCGGCGGCGATTTCTTCAGTACGCCGAGCGCGCGGCGCTCGGACCCCTCGACGGTGACGGAATAGCCGAGTTCCTGATAGAGCTTCTTGTAGCCGGCTGTCCCGATGAAAGTGTTGACCATGAGCAGACCCGGGGGCGCGCTCATGCAGCCGATTTCCGTGTTGCAGCCTTCTTTGTCGCCGGTTTCGCCGCAGTCTTCGCCGCCGCGGGTTTTTTCGCGGCAGGCTTTTTCGTCTGCGCTTTCTTGTCCGTCGCGGCTTGCTTCGGCGCGGCGGCCTTGCGCTGGGGCTTCTTCGCCGGGCCCCGTGCCACACGCGCGGCGATGAGATCGAGCGCCTCCGCAAGCGTGATCGCTTCCGGCGTGATGTCCTTCGGCAGCGTGGCATTGGTCGTGCCGTGCTTGACGTAGGGACCGTAGCGCCCGCTGCGCACGGTGATGTCCTTGCCGTCGTCCGGGTGCGCACCGAGGTTCTTCAACACGGAGGCGGCCGAATCGGCGCCGCGCGGCGCACGCTCCATGGCGAGCACTTCGAGTGCGCGCGGCAGGTCGATTTCGTACACGCTGTCGGTCCTGGGGATGGACTTGAACTTGCCGTCGTGCAGCAGGTAGGGGCCGAAGCGGCCGTTGTTGGCGACGATGGGCAGGCCGGTGGTCGGATGGTGGCCCACCTCGCGTGGCAGCGAAAGGAATCTGAGCGCCAGTTCCAGCGTGGCGTTCTCCAGCGGGATGTCCTTCGGCCACGAGGCGCGACGCGGCTTGGGCGCTTTCTTGTCCTCCGGCATGTCGCCGATCTGTACGTAGGGGCCGAAGCGGCCGGAGAGCAGCTTGACGTCGAGCCCGCTCGCCGGATCCTTGCCGAGAATGTTGTCGCCCTCGGCGGTGGCGGCATGCAGCGGTCGCGTGTAGTCGCATTCCGGGTAGCCCGAGCAGCCGATGAAGAGCCCGCGCTTGCTCGCCTGCATGAACAGCGGCTTGCCGCACTTGGGGCAGCTCTCCAGAATGGGACAGCCGCGCTCGACGTCCTGCTTGGTTTTCAGCTCGCCGTCGAACGCTTTCCAGAATTCGCCCAGGAGGCGCGTCCACACGCGCTTGCCATTGGAGACGTCGTCGAGCTTGTCCTCCAGCTTGGCGGTGAAGTCATAGTCGACATAGTGCGTGAAATGCCGGGTGAGGAAGCAGTTGACCAAGCGGCCAATGTCGGTCGGCTGGAAGCGTTTTTTCTCCAGTACGACGTATTCGCGGTCCTGCAGGGTGGAGATGATGCTGGCATAGGTCGAGGGCCGGCCGATGCCGTATTCCTCCAGCGCCTTCACCAGACTCGCCTCGCTGTAGCGCGGCGGCGGCTGGGTGAAATGCTGCTCGCCATACAGCCGGTCGACCGGCAGGGTTTCGCCCTCGACGAGCGCGGGCAGCCTGGATTCCTCCTCTTCCTCGTCGTCCTGATACACCGCAAGGAAACCGGAAAAGGCCAGCGTCTGGCCGGTGGCGCGGAAGGTGCCATCGCCCACGGTGATGTCGGCGGCGACGGTGTCGAACTGCGCGGCGCTCATCTGGCACGCCACGGTGCGCTTCCAGATCAGCTCGTAGAGGCGCGCCTGGTCATGGGTGAGAAAGGCCTTCACCGCGTCGGGTGTACGCATGACCGAGGTCGGGCGCACCGCCTCGTGCGCTTCCTGCGCATTCTTGGTCTTGGCCTTGTAGGCGATCGCCGAGGGCGGCAGGTAATCCTTGTCGAAGTGTGCGCCCACATATTTGCGGATGTCCGTGATGGCTTCCTGCGCCAGGTTGACCGAGTCGGTCCGCATGTAGGTGATGAGGCCGACCGGGCCTTCGCCGAGGTCGATGCCCTCGTACAGCGCCTGCGCGGTGCGCATCACGCGGTCGGTGGTCATGCCGAGGCTGCGCACGCCGGCCTGCTGCAAGGTCGAGGTGGTGAAGGGCGCAGCCGGGTTGCGCGCACGGCGCTTCTTCTCGATGCGCATGACGCGGGCTTCTTTCGTTTCCAGCGTCGCCAGCCATTCCTTGCTGCGCGCCTCGTGCTCGACCGAGAACTGCTCGAGCTTCTCGCCGCGGAAATGCGTCAACTTGGCGGTGAAGGGCTGGCTGCCCTTGTGACTGTCGAGGTGCAGCGTCCAGTATTCGCGCGGCACGAAGGCCTCGATCTCCAGCTCGCGCTCGACGATCATGCGCAACGCGGGCGACTGCACGCGCCCGGCGGAAAGTCCGGGGCTGATCTTTTTCCACAGCAAGGGCGACAGGTTGAAGCCAACCAGATAGTCCAGCGCGCGCCGCGCCTGCTGGGCGTCGACGAGGTCGGCGGCGATCTCGCGCGGATGGCGCACCGCGTCCTGGATCGCCGCTTCGGTGATCTCGTAGAAGGCGACGCGCTTCATCGGCGTCTTGACCTTTTTTTCCTTGAGGATTTCGCTGATGTGCCAGGAAATCGCCTCGCCCTCGCGGTCCGGGTCGGTGGCGAGCAGCACTTCGTCGGCCTTCTTCGCCGCCTTGACGATGGCGTCGACGTGCTTGGCGTTGCGCTCGATGATCTGGTATTTCATCGAGAAACTTTCCGTGTCGACCGCGCCGGTTTTCGGCTCGAGGTCGCGCACATGGCCGTAGCTGGCGAGGATGTCGTAGCCGGCACCGAGGTATTTCTTCAGCGACCTGGATTTCGACGGTGACTCGACGATGACGAGCTTGGACATCAGTGCAGGCGTCCTGGCTCGTGATTCAGCAGCATGTCTTCGAGGTGGGTGAAATGCTCGATGCGTCCGCGGCACCACAGGACGATGAGGGTCATCCAGCGCACGTGGTCAGGGTCGATGTCTTCGCCGGCCAGTTGCATCAGACCCGAAATGACCCATTCGCGCGATTCGGGGTCGAGCACTTCGGCGCCGACCAGGAACGCCAGCTCGGCGCGGCAGGCTTCGTCCAGTCGCTCGATCTCCTCGGGCGCGAAATGGCGGTCGATCGCCAGCGCAAGTCGCTCATGGGTGGCGCTGTTCGCCAGGTGGCCGAACCAGTCGAGCGTGGTATTGATATGGGTTTCCTCGAAACCGGCGGCGAACAGGCGCTTTTCCAGCGCGTCGCGGTCGGGTGCGAGTTCCGCCATGCGGAAGCTTTCGTAGAGGTAAACCAGGATGTCGAGCATGGT
>JANJXF010000002.1 GCA_024709165.1 Thiobacillus sp.
GCCGTAGCGTGCCGTCATGGCGAACAGGCGCTCGGCGTTTTCCGATTCCCAGGGGAAGTCGGGCGTCATGTTGTAGGTCGGGATGGGGAAGGTGAACACGCGCCCCTTGGCGTCGCCCGTGGTCATCACCTCGATGTAGGCGCGGTTGATCATGTCCATCTCGGCCTGCAGTTCGCCGTAGGTAAACGGCATCTCCACGCCGCCGACCACCGGCACCTGCTCGCGCAGGTCTTCCGGGCACACCCAGTCGAAGGTGAGGTTGGTGAACGGCGTCTGCGTGCCCCAGCGCGACGGCACGTTGAGGTTGTAGATCAGTTCCTGGATGTACTGTTTGACCTGGGTGTAGGGCAGGTTGTCCTTGCGGATGAAAGGCGCCATGTAGGTGTCGAACGAGCTGAACGCCTGCGCGCCGGCCCATTCGTTCTGCAGGGTGCCAAGGAAGTTGACGATCTGACCGACCGCCGAGGACATGTGCTTGGGCGGACCGGCTTCGACCTTGCCGGGCACGCCGTTGAGGCCCTCGTGCAGCAGGGTGCGCAGCGACCAACCGGCGCAGTAGCCGGCGAGCATGTCGAGATCGTGGATGTGGAGCGAGCCGTCACGGTGCGCTTCACCGAGTTCGGGCGGGTAGACGTGGTTGAGCCAGTAGTTGGCGACCACCTTGCCGGAGACGTTGAGGATCAGGCCGCCCAGCGAGTAGCCCTGGTTGGCGTTGGCGTTCACGCGCCAGTCGCTGCGCGAAAGATATTCGTTGATCGACGCCTCGACGTCGACCACGGTCTTGCGGTCCTCGCGCAGCTTCTTGTGACTTTCGCGGTAGACGATGTAGGCGCGCGCCGTGTCGAGGTGGTTGGCGGCGATCAGCGTCTGCTCGACGACATCCTGGATGCCCTCGATGCCAGGTGGCGTGCCGTGGTATTTGTGGATCAACACCTTGGCTGCCTGTGCGGTCAGCAGGTCCGCCTCGGCCTCGCCGAATTCGCCCGTCGCCTGTCCGGCGCGTAAAATGGCGGAACGGATCTTGTTGGCGTCGAAAGGCGCCCGGCGGCCATCGCGCTTGAGGACTTCACGGGGTAGAACGGCGATCGCAGCAGTCATGTTCGTCTCTCTCCTTTTAACAACATTTTGTGTCAAGCGAGACCGCAGACTACGACATATTGTGGCAAAGTCAAGACGAATTGAGGATCAGGATACCCTGATAAACT
Source organism: Thiobacillus sp. (assembly GCA_024709165.1). Lineage (GTDB taxonomy): Bacteria > Pseudomonadota > Gammaproteobacteria > Burkholderiales > Thiobacillaceae > Thiobacillus. Next base: position 1,206 of record JANJXF010000002.1, read on the forward strand.
GAATTAATTTATTTTTCCGAGGCTTAGGGAGAACCGCTATGGGCAGCATCAGAGACTTCATGGGTGACGGGCATCGCGCGTGCGACGACCTGTTCGCCGCGGCCGAAGAAGCCGTGGCGAAAAACGACTGGGAACGCGCGCGCGACCTGGCCGACCGCTTCCAACGGGCCACGCTGCACCACTTCAAGATGGAGGAGGAGGTGCTGTTTCCCGCTTTCGAAGACCGTACCGGCATGCGCATGGGACCGACCCAGGTGATGCGCGGGGAACACGTGCAGATGCGCGACCTCATGCAGCAGATGGCCGACGCCGCGCGCGCCGGTGACGCCAACGCCTATCTCGGCCATTCGGAAACCCTCAACATGCTGATGCAGCAGCACAACATGAAGGAGGAAAACGTGCTCTATCCAATGACCGACCAGGCGCTCGCCAGCGAACAGGGCAGCGTGCTCCAGGCGATGCAGGCGCTGCCGGACTGAAATACCCGGAGCCGGAATGCATCCAGGATCGCCGCCCGGCGAACCGGAGAGGGGACGACCGTGATGCCCGAACCGATTGATGAAATACTCATCGACGGGCATGGCCTCGAGCCACCCGAACCGATGCAGCGCGTGTTCGCCGCCCTCGATGCGGCGCAACCCGGGCAGACCGTGCGCCTGCTGCTTCCGCGCGAACCCTTTCCGCTTTACCCGCTGCTTGCCCAGCGTGGCTGGCGCCACCAGACGATCCGCGAAGGCGACGGCCGCTACACGATCCTGATTCGGCCCGCCACACCGGACGCGACGCACTGAGACCCGATATGCGCATCCAGGCCGGCCTGGCTTTCGAACAGGCGCCCCCCTTCACGCTGCCACTGCGGTTTTTTCTCACCGCGCCGCTGTTCCTGTTCGCCGCCGGGGTACAGCTGGTGCTGACGCCCGAGGCGCTCGCCTCGCGCTGGGCGCCGCAGACACTCGCCCTCACCCATCTGATCACCCTGGGTTTTCTGGGCATGACCATGCTGGGTGCGCTGACGCAGATGCTCCCGGTGGTGGCGGGCACCCCCATTCGCGCACCGCGCGCCGTGGCATGGTTCACCTATGTCCCATTCACGCTCGGCGGCAGCGCACTGGTTCTCGGGTTTCTGGGTGCGGGGCCGCTCGCCTTCATGACCGCCCTGCTGTTGCTCGGCGGCGGACTCGCGGTATTCGCGGCAGCGGCTGCCGCAAGCCTTGCACGGGCTGCCCACAGCGACACCGTCAACGGCATGCGTCTCGCGCTCGCCGGGCTCGTTCTCACTGCCTGCCTGGGCATCGCACTGGCGATGCCGCGTGCTGGCTGGGCCGAACTGCCGCCCATGTGGGCGCACGTCGACGCGCACGCCGCCCTCGGTCTGCTTGGCTGGGTGCTGCTTCTGGTGATCGGCATCGCCTATCAGGTCGTGCCCATGTTCCAGCTCACGCCGCCCTATCCGCCCTGGCTGCGCCGCGGGCTGGCGGTCACCATGGCGATCCTGCTCGCACTTCATGCCGCTGCGCCGGCGCTGCATCCCGCCGTCGCCGTATTCGTCCAGGCCGGACTCGCTGCGGCGGTGCTCGGCTTCGCACTCGCCACGCTGCACCTGCAGGTGCGACGCCGTCGCAAGCTTGCGGACGTCACGCTCGATTTCTGGCGCATCGGCATGGCGAGCCTGGCCGGCTGCGTCGCGCTGTGGTTTGCCGCGCAGCTGTGGCCGGCGTGGGCGGCGCACCCCGCTTATCCGCTGCTGCTCGGCGTGCTGTTTCTCCTCGGCTTCGCGATCAGCGTGGTATGCGGCATGCTCTACAAGATCGTGCCCTTCCTCGCCTGGTTCCACCTGCAGGCGCAACTGCAGGCGCGCGCCGGCAGTATCCCGACGATGAAGGACATGATCGATCCGCGCCACCAGCGTTGGCAGTGGCGTCTGCACGTCGCCGCCTGCGGCCTGCTTGCGCTTGCCGTGTTCCGGCCCGCCGCCACGCCCCTGGCGGGCGCGACGCTCGCGCTGTCGGCGGCAGCGCTGTGGCTCAACCTGTTCCAGGCCGTGCGACGCTTCCGCGCCCACGGTGGCGTGGCGGGCCAGCAACGTCCCGCGATGCGGATGGAGTAGATGCGCACACTCTGATCCGGCGCGAAGCGGCCACCGGGGAAAGCGCAAGCCGCGCCATGGCGTCCCCCTGTTGCCGCACAACCGGCAGCTTACAGCTTGCCGATGAGATTCACGAACCAGCCATGGCTGCGGTAGTCGAGGCTCGTCAGATCGTCGGAAAAATCGGTGAAGTTGTAGCCGACCCCGATTTTCACGTGTTCGTTGATGTGCCGATACACGCCGACCAGCGCCCCCGAACGCGCATCGCCCGCCTCGTTTGCGTCAAGATAGCGCAGTTCGCCAATGGCGTCCCACTCGTGGACCACGTGCCAGTCGAGCCGGAGGATGCCGAGCCACGCACGGCTGGAAAACCAGTCGGCGCCCGCCAGGCTGGTGTCGCGCAATTCGCCGAAGCGGTAGCCGAGTTTTCCGCCAAGTGAAAGCTTGGGCCACAGGTCGTAAATACCGTCCACGGACAGCACGTGGCTACGCTGCTCGTACGGGTTTGCGCTGCCGCTCGCGGAAACCTGGCCGGGGCTGGCAAGATCGGTGAGGTAGGTGTACCTGAACAGCGCATTGAGCCGGTCGTTCAGCACCGGACGATAGCCGAAACCCAGCACGACTTCAGTGTAGTCGGCATCGGTGGTGCTGCCGGTCCCCGCGTCGCTGCGGGCGAGATTGAGCCTGCCCAGCAACCGCCAGTCGGCGGAAGCCTGATAGCCCAGCGTGTTCTTCATCAACCAGCTGTCCCGTTTTCCGCTGGCATTGCCGTCTTCGGTGCGGTATTCGATCACGCCCGCGTATTTGACGCGTTCGAACTGGTAGCCCGCCGACAGGGAGACGGCAGTGCGGTCGAGATCGCCCGTCGAGGGTTCGGACGTTACACCGCGCTCGAACCGCGCGCCCCAGTTCCAGCGGTCGTTCGCCGCGAGATCGAGTCCGAAGGCATGGATGAGCCCCGATGGCCCGGCCTCCGCGCTTTGGTAGCGTTCTTCCGCATAGACCGAAAGACTGTCGCTGAAACGGGATTTCATGCCCGCCGTCAGGTTGCCCACGCGTCCCCGATAACCGACGTCGCTGCGGTCGGAATCGAGCAGATAGTTGAGATAGACACTGTTGCGGTCCGACAGGCGGTAGTCGGCACCGAGTTTGCCGCCTGTCCCGCCATCGCCGTCACTCACTTCGCCAGACAGGCCGATGCGATCGTTGATCTGCACGCGGCCACCGACGCCGACGCGATCATTGTCGCGGCGGGTGTCGTCACGCGCGACGGTACGCTGCGCGAGGCCATAAATTTCCCACGGCCCGGGTTGTCCCTGCGCATCGGCAGGATGCCAGGTCACGCGCCCCGCCACGTCGGTCCGCGCTCCGGTTTCTGCCAGCAGGGCGCTCGACCCGGCGGCCAGAGCGGTATCCCGGTCGTCGTGCCGCACACCAACGCCGAGCGCCACGCGCGGAGACAACGCATAGATGCCATCGATCTCCGCCGCGCGGCTGACACCCGAAAGCGCGCCGTCCCGAAAATCGGCGCGTGCGGACAGTTCAAGTGCGTCGGTTGCGTGCAGCCTGAATTGTGCGCCGTGCTGTTCGATGCCTTCGCTGGCGAGCTGTCCCGGCGCGGAATAACCGTCGTCGCGCTTGATCCAGTACGCCGTCGCGCTGCCCGGGCGGACAAGGCCAAGTTCAGCAAGGTCGACCGCCGCCTCGACACGGTGGGCCTGGGCATCGATGCCCGCGGTGGCGGTCTGTGGCACGGCGCCGAAATCGAAACCACCGTTCTGCGACGCCAGCGCGCCGCTGCCCGGCCCTTCGGAGCGTGCGGTTTCCACGCGCAGCCAGGTGCCGGGCCGGTAACGCAGGGTGATATCGCCGCCAAGCAGGCGCTGTTCCGCGCCGGTCGCGTCCTGCCGATAGCCGGTGACGCCGAGTTTCAACTGGTCGGTGAACCAGCGGCTGGCACGGCCGCCATAGGTCAGGTTGTCGACGGCAGCGACGCCAGGCGTATGTTCGTAGGCCGCCACCAGATAGACCGCGTGACCGCCAAGCGCGTTCGTCATCACCAGCGAACTGGCGTCGGCAGTGGCGGAAAGCGGGCTGCGCAGCACCACGCGGCCCTGGATGCTGTTGATCTCGTAGTCCTGGCCGGCGACAAGCGGGGTCGACTTGAGCACGATCCCGGAATCCTTGTCGCGCACTTCGACACGCAGACGTTCGGAACCGGCGAGGATGTCCTGATGGCGCAGATAGTAGAGCGAGCCGCCCGTGCCGCGGAACTCCTCCACCGCGGCCAGGGTGCCGGGATCGGCCGCGAACAGTTCGGCCTCCATGCGGCGCTCGCCGAACGCCGTGGCTTCGGGTGTCGCGTGGCGCAGCTGCGCGCCATACAGGCCACGGTTGTAGCTGACCAGATCCGTATCCGTCAGCCGCGTCTGGAAGCTGCCCCACAGCACGTGCGAATCGCCCCGCTGCAGCTTGACGTAGAACTTGCCCTGGGTCGGGGCGTCTTCCAGCAGCGTGGAATCGTCGCCGTATACCGGATAGTAGGCGTTGGGATCGAGACGGCGCAGCAGATAGCGCGGGTCCTTGCTGTTGAAGTTGGAGAACAGATCTTCGAGCGGCTGTTCACGCGTATCTGCACTGGCCGTCAGCAGCGTCTCGCCCTTGATCTTGCCCTTGAGATAGAAGGCGAGCCGTCCATCGGCGTAGAGATCGCCATCGGCGCGCCTGCTGTCGTCGTCGGTGACGAGCCGGACCGGACCGCTGATTCGATGCTGGCCAATGGTGAGGTCGGCAAGCGCCACATAAAACCAGTCGTTGTACGGAATGTAGAGGTGCCGGGTGAATTCGGCGCGTTGTCCGGAGGGCGTCTCGGTGGCGATATCCACCACATGCCGGCCCGCCGGCAGGATCTGGCGCACCGCAAAGCGCCCGTTGGCGTCCACCGGGACAGCTCGCCCCAGTACGGAGACCCGGCTGGTGGCGGCGATACCATCGCCGTTGATCGTGACGGCGCCGCCGCTGACGGGAATACCGTGCAGCGCACGATGATTCTCGCCGTAGCCGATCAGGCGCTCGCGCGCGGCCTGGTCCCGGTCGGCGGACGGGCGCTGTGCGTCCAGCAGTTTAAGTTGTTTGGGGGTCGTTTCGTCGAACCGTCCCTCCGCGTCGTACACACGCAGCACGTACTGCAAGGCCGCGGAGCTCCGGGGCGTCCGCCATTCAGCACCCGTATCGACATGCGGGTCGAGTGGAATGATGGCGAGGGGCGTTTTCTGCGTGGACGCATCGGCGGCGAACAGCCGAACTTCCGCCTTGCGAATGAAAGCCACATAGTTGCTGTACGGCGTGAAGCGCACCACACCGCCGTGCGCAACACCATCCGGATCGGCCACGATATTGAGTACCGGCGTGGTCTCGAAGCCATCGAAGCGCACCTGGATATCGGCCTGCTCCAGCGCAATGTCCGTGCAGCGCGTCGTGTCGGCGGTGTTTGGAACATCCTCCGCCTCGAGCGGCTGACCATCGATCGTGATGCGGAACGGCAAACCGCCGTCGGCGCCTGCGCGGTCCTTGCACGGGATCGCCGCGGGCGGTTCGGCCACGTCCGCAACGGGTTCGGTTTGCGTACCCACGACCTGGTCGTACCAGATCTCGATTTCGACCCGGCGGCTGGGTGCAAGACAGGACTGATAATCGATCAAGTCCCGGTAATTGCCCGAATAGGCATTGCGCGGATCGCAGTCCGCGACAGGCTGCATGTCGGCACGCCCCAGGATTTCGATGGGTACGCCCGTCATGCCGGACTGGCCGCGCAAGAATGCGGCAACCTCCTGCGCCCGCGCTTCGGACAGTCCCTGGTTGTCGCCATAGCGCTGCTGCGCGGAAGGAGACAGGCGTTGCACGTCAGCGTGGCCGGTCAAGCGCAGCCGCAGGCCGGGCTTGCCCGCCAGACGCTGCGCCAGCGCGGCCAGCGTGCTTCGCTCCGCATCACCCAGCAGCGTGGTCCCGGAAGAGAAACCCGGCGCGACAACCGGCGCGGCTTCTTGCCGGCTGGCCACGACCGGCACCTCACGCACCATGGGTGGCGCCGGTGGTTCCACGATGATGACGATTTCGTCGGGACGGCGGTATTCCAGGTTGGCCGCCGTACGGCCTGCATCGTGCACGAGCACCCGGCTGGTGCGAGTGGTTTTGCCGGCCTGCGCAGGTTCGGCGCATCCCGCCTGTGTGTCACAGGATTCCGTGGCAAGCGCCGGTGGCGTGCACAGCAATGCGATCAGAGAGGCGAGCAGTGTTCGGTTCATGGTTATGTTCATGGTCATCTGCCGTTCTTGCGAGCGCTGCCGGCGTCAGTGGGCCGCACCGTCGGCGGCAGGAACAGTTCCTCCTCGATCGCCAGCGCATGGCAGCAGCGTGCCCGTTTCCAGTCATCCTGCAGCATCCGGCGGACCTCGCCCAGGCGCTCACGCGCACGCACTTCGCCATCGGCCCCGACCGTATAGCCAAGACGCAGCACGGTCGGTCTCGCCTTCAGCGCCTCGGGCAATGCAGCGAGCTTTTTGGCCCAGCCTGGTTTCAGCGTATTGCGCGCGGATTCGAAAGCGCCATCGTTCATGTCCACGCGTACGACCTTATGGACCGTGGCGCCGAAATTGAGCCTGGCGAGCTTGCCGCGCGTCAGGCGCACGTCGCGCGGGTTCTCGGTCGTGACGCGATAGCCTGTCGGCAGGGTGCGCGTATCGAGCTTCATGACGAAATTGCTGCCGTGATCGGCATCCGGAATCGCCGCGCAGGCCACGTGGAAACGGCCTTCCACATCGGTCGTCACCAGCCAGCCGCGAGCCGTGGCCAGTCGTACATTGGGAATGCCTGGCTCGCCCTCGTCCTGGTAGCCGTTGGCGTTGCGATCGTCGAAAACCTTGCCGATGAGGTCGCTGCAATCGAACACCGGGTCGGGAATCACGCGCACGGCGGCAGTGGCCGGGGCAGATACCGCCGCACCTGCCGATCCGTTGAACGCCTGTGCCGTATTGACGTATTCGCCCGGCTGCACGCCTGCACCGACGGCCAGCAGCAGCTTCACCACACGCGTGGCATTACCCGCCAGGGTCAGCCCGTCCCAACTGATCTCGCGGCCGCTGACCGCAGGCTCGACAGGCACGCCATCGATGCTCGCACTCCCCGCCTTGTATTTGAAACCCGGCGGCAGGGTGTCGCGGATCATGACATTTCCCGCGAGAGTCGCCTGTGAATTGGTCGCAGTGATGGTGTAGGGCACGAGCTGTCCAACCCCGGTGTTCACCAGCGGCGTGGTCTTGGTCAGTGCGATCGCTCCAGCAAGAATTGGATCAAGCGGAATATGGTTGTTGACGATCTGGCTCGAACTGGTGGCGGCGGTACCGGTGAGTGTCAGCACGAAACTCGTGTAATAAAGCGTCGAGGCGGCGCCCGTAGGCGCGCCAGGCTGGCTCTGAATGGGATCCACGCCACCCACGCTCGGCACGTAGGCCCCTGGTGCAGCCGGGATGATCGCGGAATCGGGCGGCAGATAGGCAGCCGGCTGCACCACGCGCAACGCGTAAGTTCCCGAGCCCGGACAGCCGGGCGGCGCAGGATTGAGCAGCAGGAACTGGTACTGCCCGGACGGTCCGGTCGTCTGCATGTTCACGCCCGCCACCAGACAGCCGTCCGCCACGGGCACACCGCCGGATTCGAGCGTGACCTGTGCGCCCGCGACAGGTGTGCGGGTGACCGCATCGTAGACCACGCCAGACGGATCGAGCGGCAGGTTCTGCTCGATCGTGGTGGTTCCGGGCACGAGCGCGAGACCGGCGATCACGCCGTTGTCCACGCTGCCGTTGCGTACGGGCGTCGGGTCAGTCGACTGCGGCTGACCATAGATCGCGCTGTTGACCGGGTCGCGGAAGCGCAAGCTGTACTCGGTTGCCGGATTCCCGGGCGTGGAGGGAAACAGCCCACCGACGTGATAGCTGCCGCTGGCGTCGGTCAATGCGCTGCCCACTACGACACCCGCGCTGTTCAGCACTTCGACGAGGAAGCCCTGCACCTGGTCCGGCGCCGGCGCATCGTCGTTGGTACGGTTGTGGTTGGCGTCTAGATAGACCGTCCCGGCAATGGCCGACAGGGCACCCGGGCTGAAATCCACCGGTGTCGGGTCGTCTTCCCCGGGTTCACCCGCATTGCCGTTCGCGTTGGAATCTGGCGCTTGACCGTCGTCCGACAAATCGGTGACCAGCACAGGGCCGTTAGGCGACTGATGCGTGCTCGCAACGGCCTGGTTGTTCTGCGCGACAGGCGGCAACGGATTGGCGCCGAAATCCACGTCGACCGCGAAGCCGATCGTGCACGCTTCTCCGGGTTGCAGGAGCTGCGTGCCCGCGAGCAGCGTATTGATGCCGGTGCCGGTGAACGCGGAACTGGGATTCAGCACCGTTCCGGTACAGGCGCTCACCGTCGGTGCCGCAACGACAGTACGGCTCACAGCCGTCGGAAAAGCGGCGACAAGATCGTCGCTGACCTGCACATAGGTGGCAGTGGTATCGACGCTGACGTTCTGCACGACCAGGCTGTAAGCGATGCGGAACTGCTTCGCGCCAAGCTGCACAACGCTTGCAACACGCTTGGCCACACCGATGGCTTGCGCGGACACCGTCACCGATGTCGGGGACGTGTCGTCGTTGGGATCCCCGTTGGCGTTGGCGTCCGGAACGGTACCGTTAACGCTTTCGTCCATCACCGTACCACCACCGGGCGGCGAGCCGGTCGCCATCGCACTGTTGTTGAAAGGCCCCACGGCGGTCGGGAAAAAACGGATCGTGAACGCGAGCTGCGCACTCGACGGCGAGAGACCAGAATTCGGCAGGCTGCTGGCGGATGGCACGAGCAGGCCTGATGCCGCATCCCTGCCGGTGAAGGCGCCCGCTGCCACCGCGGTGAGTGCCGCACCATTGGTCTGTGCACTCACGACTGGCGCACCAACGACAGTATATTGACCTGCTGCAGGCACACTATTCGCGGTGTAGGTTCCGAAACGCGGCAGCGCGCCTTCCAGCACGTCGTCGATCTGTACGCCAGTCAGCGGCGTCTCTCCGGCATTGACCACCAGCAGCGTGAAAGTCAGGCTATAGGTGCCATCGCCGTTGCTGACCGCACTGCCCGCAGTCTTGGCGACGCCGATACGGGGAACGGGAATCGGCGTCGGGTCGTTTTCACCCGGTTCGCCGGCGTCGCCATTGCCATTCGGGTCGGGTACCGCACCGTTGTCGGACAGATCCGTCACAGTCGTGCCGGTGTAGCCGGAGGTGCCGCTGACACTGGCCTGGTTGGTGTAGCTCGTGGCGAGCGTCGGCCTGAAGCGGAACATAAAATCGATCGTACAGGACGCGTCGACCGCCATCGCGGCGATCGTGGCCACGACGGCATTCCCGCTATCACCCGTAAACGCTGCCTGTGCCGTACCGTTGGTGCATGGGCCCGAGAATACTGGCGCGCCCTGTACGGTGTACTGTCCGGCCGCAAGCACCGCGGCTGCGCCTCCGGGAACAAAGATCCCAAAAGGCCCACCCGCGGCGGTAGACAAGGAATCAACCACCGAGACACCATACAGCGATTCGGTGCCGAGATTGCGAACCACGAGTCGGACCGGTACGACAAGACCACCGGCACCGTCCCCAACGACATTGCTGTTAAGCTGCTTGGCAATTCCAATGGCCGCAACATAGCCCGACAAATCCGTGCCCACATTTACAGGCGTCGGGTCGTTTTCGCCGCTTTCGTTCGACTGCCCGTTGCCGTTGGCGTCGGGATTGGCACCGTTATCGGATCGATCGACGAGCTGCGGATTGGTCGCCGAAGTCTGCCCGGACAGGGCGCCGGTCGCCTCGACCACGGCCTGGTTCTCATAATGCCCCCCCGATGGCCGCAGCGGCGGCCAGGGCGAGACAGGACGCATCTGCATTGTGAAATCGATGGTACAGCTGCTGCCGGCCGCCATCGCCGGAATGACTGCGACGGTCTGAGCGCCGCCGCTGCCTGTGAAACCCGCCTGCATGCCGCTGCAGGCGCTGCTCGGCGCGGCGATGACCTTGTATTCGCCATCGGCGAGCACACCGTTGTTGTGGGTTCCGAACAGCGGCGCCACGCCCGCCAGGGCGTCAGTGATCGTCACATTGTTCAGCGTTTCCAGGCTGTGGTTGCGCACCACCAGGCTAAAGCCCAGATCGTAACTGCCGTCTGGATTTGGCGTACGAACGGTGAACGCCTTGGCGATACCGACGCGCGCCTGCGGCACCTCGGCGAACATGTAACCGGTCGCCTGTGTATTGCCCGGCAGGACAATGGCGGCGATCCGGTCGTTGGTATCCGTATTGCCACCGGCGGAGCCTGCGGTGTCGATGCCGTCGTTCAGATGCGCTTCGGAAACAGCGCCTTCAGTGACGGTATAGCCCGCACCATCGCTCTGCGGCAGATGATCAAAGACGTAATTGCCGCTGGAGTCGGTGGTCACGCTGCGGCTGACGGGCACGCCATCGAGACTCGTGCCGCTGAGCGTCATGACGATACCGGAAATCCCGGTGTCGCCCGCAGTCACCAGTCCGTCGCCGTTGAAATCGCGGAACACACGACCGGCAATGGATGAGGAATTGACCGACACGGTGCCGCTGTTGCTGTTGTTGCCCGCATTGATATCGAGCGACGAAGTCGTGACCGAGGCCGTGTTGGTGAAAGTCTGCGGCCGGGATCCCACCGACGTGACGCGGACCGGCACGGTGATGTCGACCACGCCTGCGCTGCTGACTTCGCCCAGGTCGCAATAAAACGCCGTTGCGCCGGCCACACCGGTACACGCGATCGGTGCGGCGCTGCCCGCGACCACCGTGGCCGAGGGCGCGCCCGCAAGCACCATGTTCGCCGGCAGGGTGTCCGAGACCCGGACGTTGTCGGCTTCCTGAAGCCCCGCACCGGCGTTGTTGCGCACCCTGATCGTGAACGTGAACGCGTCGCGCAGATTCACCGGGTCGGCCGACGGCGTCTTGCTCACCACCTGCATGTCGGCCTTGGTGCGTACAGTGGTGGTTTCCTCCACGGAGTTGTTGCCCGCCACACTGTCGAAGCCGGCGTTCGCTTCGGTGGACGTGACGCTGACCGCATTGGTGGCGACGCCCTTCACGACGCCCTTCATGGTGACAGTGAAACTGCGCGACTGCCCTGCCGCCAGATAGGGCACCGTACAGGACAGCGTGCCGCCGATGCTGTCCACCGCGGGCACCGTGCCGCACGATCCGCCAGCCGGAACGGTATGGGACTGATAGGACAAGCGGATGGGGGGCAGGATGTCGGTAACGACGACGTTTTCCGCCGCCGACGGTCCCTGGTTGGTCAGCGTGACGGTGTAGACCGTGTTGTCGCCCGCCGCGACCGGATCGATGCTGTCGGTCTTGTTGACGAGCAGGTCGAGCGAAGGGTTCTGAACGAGCGTCGCAACGCTGGCGCTGTTGTTGGTCGCATCGGTTTCGGTCGTCGTCGTCGACACGTTCACATTGTTGGTGAGCGTGGTGCCGCGTGTTCCGCTGTTGGGGCGCACCACGATGGTAACCGTCTGCTGCGCGCCGTTATTGATGGTGCCGAGGTTGCAGACCACCTGGTCATTGCCAGCCGCGGTCGTGCCGTTGACCGTCGGCGTCGTCGCGCAGCTCCCTGCCGACGGGGTGGCGGAGACGAATGTCAGGTCATGCGGGAGGGTATCGGTGATCGTGACGGCAGCCGCCTGGGACAGGCCGTTTGCGATGTTCGTCGCAGTGACCACGTACGTGAGGTTCTGACCGGCCGGCACCGATGCAGGGGTTGCGGTTTTGCCGACTGTAACGTCGGCACGCGGTGCAACTGCGCTCGTCACGCTTCCGGTGTTGTTGGACCAAACGGGATCTGCCGTTGCAGTGGACGTCACGCTCGCGGTGTTGGTCCGGTTGCCGCCGTTTCCGCCGGGACGCACCTGAACCGTCACCACCGGGCAGTCGCCGCTGCCTTGGGCACAGACCGGAATCGTGTCGAACGTGCACGCGAAGTTGCGCGTGGTGCCGCCACCGCTGGAACTGTTGCAGGCCGCGCCGGTGGCAAGGCCAGCCGCGATGCTGAAGCCGACAAATCCCGCACCGGTCGGTCCGGCATTGTTGTTGATCAGACTGGCAAGGCTGTCGGACAGCGAAACCGTGGCAGCGGGTTGCGGGCCGCCGTTGACGATTTCCAGCGTATACGTCAGCACATCGCCCGCCGCAACGGGGTCGGGCGCGGCCGTTTTCACCACCCGGAGATCGGCGGCATCGCCCGACACACTGGCCGTCACGGTATGGCCAACGGTGTCATTGGCGGAATTGGAATCGGCGATGTTTGCGTCGGGTGAGCTGACCGTCATGCTGTTGACGAGCGCGCCCGAACTGGCAGCGGTCGCGCTGAGCCCCACGGTCGGCGTGGTGGCCGAAGCTGCCAGCGGCGCCCCGCTGGTATAGACGCGCGTGCAGGTGATGGGACCCGGGGCGACAACCGGCGCCGCCGGTGAACACGACCACCCGTTGAGCGTATAGGCCGTGACCGTGACGCCGGCGGGCAGCGTATCGGTCATCGTCAGCGTGCCGTAGAACGCCGCAGAGCCGATATTGGTCGCGCTGATCGACCAGGTGAACGGCACGCCGGCCACAACCAGGGCCGGGTTGGGACCGGACTTGTTCGCACGCAGATCGACGGTGGCCGCCGAGATGGTCACGGACGTATCGCTGGCGGAATTGTTCGCCGAATTGGGGTCGCCCGGGCCGCCGGCCGACACGCTGGCAGTGTTCTGAACCCCCGTACCGGCACCGCTGGCCGTCGCGGGAATGACAACGACCCCGAGCGCGACGTTCGCACCCGCGCCGCTGCCTGCCGCCTTGGTGCAGGTCACGGTCTGTCCCACAGCCGAACACGTCCAGCCGTTCTGTGGACTGGTCAACGCCCCCAGGGTGTAGTTGGCCGGCAGGGTGTCGGTGATGGTCAGAGCGGTTGGTGAGTCACCCGTGTAGCTCGGTGTCAGCGTGAAAGTGACAGCCTGCCCGACGAGCAGCGCGCCAGCGGGAGCTCGCGACTTGATGATGCGAAGATCGCTGCCCGCCGTCACCGTCGTGCTGAACGTGGCGGTGTTGTTTGCCATCAGAGGATCGAGCGCCCCCGATGCCGCCGCGACGCTCCCGGAAGGCGTGAGCGTCGAGCCGCCCGCAGCGGCAATCTGCCCGGCGAATGCACGCGTGGCCGACGCACCGACACCCAGTGCCGCCACCGTACAGGTGTAGGTTCCACCCCCCAGCGTGCAACCACCCGGCGGCGTGATGCCGGTCAGTCCCGCAGGCACAGGGAAAGACAGGGTTTGCGGTCCCGACGCGTTGGGACCGTTGTTCGTCACTGTGAAGGTATAGGTCGCCGCGGCACCCGCCTGCGCACTGGCAGGGCCGGAAAGAGCTATCTGGATATCCGCACCGGCGTTGACGGTCGTGGTCTGGCTGGCAGCGTTGTTGCCGGCGTCGGCATCACCGGTAGCCGGCACGCTCGCACTCAGCGTGACGGTGCCCTGCGCCGTCGTGCGCAGGGTCACATTGACCGCCGCCTCGTCGCCGCTGTTCCCTGCCGCGCTCAAGGCGGGCACCGTACAGAGCACCGGACCGGTGCCTGTGCAGCTCATGCCGACGGCACCGACAAAATCCGTCGTGGGGGGAATTGTCAGCGTCAGCGTCGTGGAAGGCGCGGGATCGTTGCCGTTGTTGCCGATCCGCACGACATAGACCACATCGCCGCCGGCCGGAACCGGATCGTAGCCGGTATCGCTGTTGTTCACGACCCAGTCGACCGCGCCCCAGGCCGCCGCCGACACGAACGAAGCGAGGAAGAACGACAGCCATGCGGC
>JANJXF010000088.1 GCA_024709165.1 Thiobacillus sp.
GAGGCCAACCCCGGCACGGTCGAGGCGGCGAAGTTCAGGGGCTTTCGCGAAGCCGGGGTGACGCGCCTGTCGCTCGGCATCCAGAGCTTCGATGCGCGCCATCTGCGCGCACTCGGCCGCATTCATGACGATGCCGAGGCGCGCCGCGCCGCGGAACTGGCGGCGACGCATTTCGAAACCTTCAACTTCGATTTGATGTACGCGCTGCCGGGACAGACGCTCGCCGAGGCACTCGCCGACGTCGAGCACGCGCTGGCGTTCGCACCGCCGCATCTGTCCGCCTACCATCTGACGTTGGAGCCCAACACGCCTTTCGGCCACGCCGCGCCGGCGAACCTTCCGGACGACGATCTCGCTGCCGACATGCAGGCGGCGATCGAGGCGCGCCTTGCCGACGCCGGCATGGCGCATTACGAGACCTCGGCATTCGCGCGCCCAGGGCACGCCTGCCGCCACAATCTCAATTACTGGCAGTTCGGCGACTATCTCGGTATCGGCGCCGGGGCGCATTCCAAATTGAGCTTTCCCGACCGCATCGTGCGCCAGATGCGCGTGAAGCACCCGCAGCGCTACATGGACGCGGTGGCCGCCGGGACTCATGTCGCCGACGAGCGCGCGCTCCTGCGCGCCGACCTGCCGTTCGAGTTCATGATGAACGCCCTGCGTCTCAACGCCGGCGTGCCGGCCGGGCTGTTCACGGAACGGACCGGCTTGCTCCCCGGGGTGTGCAACGCCGCGCTCGGACGTGCACGTGAGCTGGGCCTGCTGGAAACCGGCACAATGCAGATACGGCCCACCTTACGCGGGCGACGCTTCCTCAACGACTTGCTGGAACTGTTCCTGGCGGACGGCGACACTCGGCACTGAAGATGACACTCCTCCATTCCAGCCCGGATCGTTTCGCATGAGCACTTCTGCAACGCGGCGTCCCGAACTTCTGGCACCCGCCGGCTCGCAGGCCATGCTGGAAACGGCCTTTGCCTTCGGCGCCGACGCCGTGTACGCGGGGCAGCCGCGCTACAGCCTGCGCGTGCGCAACAACAGTTTCCGTGACGAGCGCGCGCTCGGCATCGGCATCGACTACGCGCGCAGCCGGGGCAAGCGTTTCTATGTCGTCAGCAACGTCTTTCCCCACAACAGCAAGGTCAGGACCTATCTTGCTGATCTCGCGCCCGTGGTTGCGCTGCGGCCCGACGCGCTGATCATGGCCGACCCGGGTCTCATCGACATGGTGCGCGGCGCCTGGCCGGACATGCCGGTCCATCTTTCGGTGCAGGCCAACACGGTGAATTTCGCTGCGGTGCGCTTCTGGCGGAAGCTCGGCATACGGCGGGTGATCCTGTCGCGCGAGCTGTCGCTCGACGAGATCGCCGAGATCCGCCAGGAATGCCCCGACACGGAGCTCGAAGTCTTCGTGCACGGCGCATTGTGCATCGCGTATTCGGGCCGCTGCCTGCTGTCGGGTTACTTCAATCACCGCGATCCCAACCAGGGCGCCTGCACCAATTCCTGCCGCTGGGCGTTCGACACCCACTCTGCTCGGGTGGCGCCGGACGGCGACGTGTTCCTGCTCGAGGAACCGACGCGCGCAGGCAGTTACATGCCCATCGAGGAAGACGAGCACGGCACCTACATTCTCAATTCGAAGGATCTGCGCGCAATCGAACACGTGCAGCGTCTGACGGAGATCGGCGTCGATTCGCTCAAGATCGAGGGGCGCACCAAGTCGCCCTACTATGTCGCGCGCACCTGCCAGGCGTATCGGCAGGCCATCGACGATGCCGTCGCCGGCCGTCCGCTCGATGCCGGTCTGCTCGGTGGGCTCGACGGACTGGCGAACCGGGGCTACACGGGCGGTTTCTACGAGCGTCATCCGGACCGCGAATACCAGAACTATCTGCGCGGGCACTCGGAGTCCGCACGCAGCCTGTATGTCGGTGACGTGCTGGCGTATGACGCCGACGGACGTGCCGAGATCGAAGTGAAGAACCGCTTTTCGGTGGGCGACCGTATCGAGCTCGTTCACCCGCGCGGCACGCGGGAGTGGGCCATCGCCTCCATGCAGGACATGGCAGGCAGCCCGGTCGAGGTTGCGCCGGGCAGCGGCCACCGCGTGCGCATCGCCTTGCCGCCCGGCTATGAAGGCGCGTTCGTCGCGCGTTTCGTGACGATGGATGCCGAGGACGGTGAGCGCAGTTTCAGCGCCGGCGCGGGGCCGGTTGCCACCCATCGGTGAGCGTGTGCATGAACGCAACGATGGCGTCGATCTCGGAGTCGCTGAGGCCGAGATCGCCGAGTTCCTCGTCGTTGACGTTGGCCGCGACTTCGGGTGTGGGCCAGCACTGCTGCTTCAGTGCGGTGGCTTCGGGGACGAGGTTGCTCTTGCAGCGCGGCTTCCTGTCGCGGTCGTTGTAGAACACCACGCTGCCGCGCAGCGTCGCGAAGTAACCGTTGTGCATGTAGGGCGCGGTCAACGCAATGTTGCGCAGCGTGGGCACCTTGAACTTGCCGTCCTCTTCGTGCTGGTTCAGTGCGCCGCCCAGGCCGAGATCGACGAAGTTCGCGCCGGCAGGGTTGAGTTCTGACGGTAGTTTGTAGAAGGGGTTGTGCGGATTGCGCGGGATGCCCAGGTTGTCGTAGGTGAAGTCGGTAAAAAGCGGCGGCGCGCCGTCCGGCCCCTGCTGGCTGGGATGGCAGGCGGCGCAGTTGCCTTTCTTTTCATCCTCGAACAGGCGCAGGCCGCGCTTCTCCTGTGCGGTGAGCCGGGCCTTGCCGGCGAGGTAGGCGTCGTACTTGGAAGTGAACGGCGCGAACTGCCGCGTGCGTTCGAACGCGGCGATCGCCTCGGCGATGCGCTCGAAGGCCTGATCGATGTCGGCGAGCGCACCGGCTCCGAAGGTGGTGTCGAAATCGTCTGCATACGCCGCGCGACGTACTTTTTCCACCACGCTCGCCTTGTCCGGGTTGGCCATTTCCAGTGGATCGAGGAAAGGCCCCTTGGCCTGCTCTTCCAGCGTGGCGGCCCTTCCATCCCAGAACTGGCCGCCGACGTAGTGTTCCTCTTCCTTGTCGAAATGGAAGTTCGGGCTGAATTGTGCGTACATGACGGTCTGACTGTTGCGGCTGCCGACCCGCCCGGGCAGAACGCCCCTGGACACCGGCAGGCTGCGATCGGGGTCGGCGAACGCCGTGCCGACAGCGTGGCAGGTGGCACACGATTGGCCCGGAGGGGAAGACAGGCCCGGGTCGAAGAACAGCACTTGGCCGAGTCGTTCCAGCGCGACCTGACGGGAAATCTTGGCCTTGTCGGCCAGTGCCGGCATGGTGAAAACGAAAACGGCCGCGCTGGTGAGAAAGGTTTGCTTGAACATCGTGATTTTGAACGACGTGAAGGAATATGGGTATTTTACGATTCGTTATGCCGCGTCGAGTTCCTGCCAATGGCCGTGCCGGCGGTGCGGTTGTGGTCGCACGGGCTGACGGGGTATGCTTTTTCTTTGTCGTTGTGCGAGGAGCGTTCCATGAAGTTCCTGCTGGCTTTTTCGTTGCTGCTTCTTTCTTCCTCCGCGATGGCCGCAATCGTCGGCAAGGACGTCCAGTATCGGATGGGCGATACCGTCATGCGGGGTTATCTTGCCTTTGATGACGCCGCAAAGGGCAAACGTGCCGGTGTGCTGGTGGTGCCCGAGTGGTGGGGCGCGAACGACTACGCGCGCAAGCGCGCGCGCATGCTGGCGGGTGAAGGTTATGTCGCGCTGGTGGTCGACATGTATGGGGGTGGCCAGACCGCCGACAATCCCAAGGATGCCGGCGCGCTTGCCGGCAGCGTGAACAGGAACCCGCCTCTCGCCTATGCGCGTTTCGACGCGGCGCGCACGTTTCTCGACGGCCAGCCCAACGTGAAGAAGGGCGAGATTGCCGCGCTGGGCTACTGCTTCGGCGGCGGCGTCGTACTCAACATGGCGCGCGCCGGCATGCCGCTCAAGGCCGTGGCAAGCTACCACGGCGTGCTGGCGAGCGACGTCTCGCCCAAGCCGGGTGAGATCAAGGCGAAGATTCGTGTCTTCCATGGCGAGGCGGACCCCATCGTGCCGCCCGAACAGGTCGAGGCGTTCAAGACCGAGATGGCCAACGCCAAGGCGGACTACATGTTCGTCGCCTACCCCGGCGTGAAGCACACCTTTACCAACCGCGAGGCCGACAGCTATGCCGCGCAGTTCGGTATGCCGCTGAAGTACGATGCTGAGGCCGACCGCGATTCGTGGACGCGCACGCTGGAATTCCTCAAGGCGACGCTGAATTGATGAGCTGCGACCACGAAGGCTGCGGCGGACCCGGCGGCAGCCTCGGCATTCCGCAAGTCAAGCCGTTCGACGCGGCCGCGTTCGAACGTGCGGTGAACGATTTGCTCATCGCCTGTGGCGTCGCGGCGGATTCGGTACATACCGGCCGCACGGCCGAGCGCGTGCGTGAACTGTGGCAACGCCGTCTGCTCGGCGGCTACGCGATCGCGCCGGCCGATGCGCTCGGCGAAGGTTTTGCCGACGACCGCGACGACATGGTGGTGGTGCGCGGCATCGCCATCCATGGCGTGTGCCCGCATCATCTCGTGCCGTTTCGCGGCGTTGCGCACGTCGCCTACATTCCTGGCGGCCGCCTGCACGGCTTCGGCCGCCTCGCGCGCATGGTCGACGCCATCGGCCACCGCTTCACCTACCAGGAGTGGATGACGCGCGACATCGCCGAGGCGCTGGTCACGCACGGCCATGCGCGCGGTGCCGCGTGCATCGTTGAGGCCGAGCAGCTGTGCCTGCTATTGGGCGAGGACCGGCGCGGCGACGAGCGCGTGGTGACGCAGGCTTTCACCGGCTGCTTCCGCAACAGCGACCAGTTGCGCAACGAGTTCCTGCGCGCCACGATGCAGCGCGAACTGCGCTGAACGTCGGCATGAGCGCACACCGGCCTGCGACGCTGGTCCTGCCGCCCGCGCCGTATGCTGCGGCGCTGCTGGGTGGATGGTGGCTGGATCGCCGCATTGTGCCGCTGCCGCTCGACTGGGGGGATGCCGGCAACGCGCTCGGCGGGTTGGCGGTCGGTATCGGGCTCGCGCTGTTGGCCTGGAGCATCGCGACCTTCTGGCGCCACCGCACTACGGTCAATCCCTACAAGGCGGCGTCCGCCCTGTGCACCGGCGGGCCGTTCCGCTTCAGCCGCAATCCCATCTATGTCGGCGACTGGTTCATCCTGGCAGGCGTGTCGCTGCTGCTGAAAACCGCCTGGCCACTGGTGTTCGCACCGTTCATCTGGGTCGTGTTGCGCTACGGCGTGATCCGGCACGAGGAGGCGCATCTGGAGGCGCGCTTCGGTGACGCCTACCGCGCCTACCGGGCGCGGGTACGGCGCTGGCTATGACGGGCGTCAGCCGGCGATTGATTGTCGTGGCATTCGCGCTGTTGCTGGCAAGCTGTGCCGGCGTGGGACAGAACCCCCATTACGACCCGGCCAAGCCACATCACACCGCTGACGGTTTCCGCAACCTCGACCCCGATGCACGCATCGGCGGCGGATTTTGGCGCTGGCAGTGGACGCGGCGGCTGAACGGGTTGCCGAAGCCGCCGGATGCCGCGCACCGCGACTGGCGGGCGGCGCCCGACCTGGCGCTGCTGCATGGGCCCACCGGCAACCCCAGCGTCACCTGGATCGGGCACGCCACCCTGCTGGTGCGGCTGGGTGGGCTCAACGTGCTGACCGATCCGCACTTCTCCGAGCGCGCCTCGCCAGTGGGTTTTGCCGGTCCCAAACGTCATCTGCCGCCGGGACTGACGTTGGCGCAGCTGCCGGAGATTCATGCCGTGGTGATTTCGCACAGCCACTATGACCATCTTGACGTCGACAGTGTGCGGCAACTGCATCAGCGCAGCGGCGGCACCCTGCATTTCTTCGTGCCGCTGGGACTGAAACCGTGGTTCACCGAACTCGGCATCGACAGCGTCACCGAACTCGACTGGTGGGACCATGCCGAATACAGGGGCGTGCGCTTCACCCTGACACCGGCCCAGCACTGGAGCGCGCGCAGCCTGTTCGACCGCAATCGCACCCTGTGGGGCGGTTGGGCCATCAGCGCGCCGGACCTGCGCTTTTTCTTCGTCGGCGATACCGGCTATTCGCCCGACTTCGCGGAAATCGGCCGCCGTCTTGGCCCCTTCGACCTGGCTGCTCTTCCCATTGGCGCCTACGCACCGCGCTGGTTCATGCGCGCGCAGCATGTCGACCCGGCCGAGGCCGTGCGCATTCACCGGGATATTGGCGCGCACCAGTCTCTGGGCGTGCACTGGGGCGCCTTCGAGATGGCCGACGAGGCACTCGACGAACCGCCGCGGGCGCTGGCGGCAGCGCGTCGCGAAGCCGGTGTCGCTGCGTCCGATTTCTTCGTGCTGCGCGTTGGAGAAACCCGGCATCTTGCGTCGCGGGCCTTCATTGCGGCGGATTCTGACCGATAACGTCATGGTGTGGCCATTCGCCGGAGGCACCGATGAACATCACCCTGCACGACAAATCGCTGGAAATTAGGCTCAGTCGAGCCGCGCAGAAGGCCCTGGCCGTGCGCGAGATGCCGCTGGTCGCCGAAATGGAGCTGCTGTTCTCCTGCCTGTTGCGCAAACGGGTGTATTTCGGTGAGGACACCGATGCGTCCACGCCCGTCGATGGCCGCCTCGCGGTGCGCTTCAAGCCCATCATGACGCGCCGCTGCAGCGTCGCCGAGGGCGGCGCCCATCCCCCGTCGGAGCGCTTCCCTCTGGAAAATCCGCGCCCCTATGTCCCCAACTGGCTGGCGATCGACTATCGCCGCGGCGAGTGGGTGGGTGAGTTCGGCTACGCGGAATAATCCTGTCGGTCCGGCCCCAGCTTGTTTCAACCTAGAAACCGCAGTTGGACGCGCCCGATGGTGCGTCTGATCGCGTGCCTGCCGCGAAGCAACGACGCCGCAGGCCGGGGCCTGCAAGGAGGCGCGACAAAGGCTGGCGCGTGAGCAGGCGTGCCAGCGGGTGCGTAGC
>JANJXF010000106.1 GCA_024709165.1 Thiobacillus sp.
CATCTGCCCGTGGATTACAAGGTGCGCGGGCAGACGCTGCGCTGGTTCTTCAAGGAAGCGCTGCGCGACCTGCTGCCGGAAAAGATCATCAACAAGAGCAAGCACGGTTTCGGCCTGCCGTTCGGCGTGTGGAGCAACCAGCACACGCCACTGGGCGAAATGGTCGGCGACAGCCTGGCCAACTTCAAGCGGCGCGGCTGGCTGCAGCCGGCCTACCTGGACCACATGCTCGCGATGTCGCAGGGGCCGCATGCCAGTTATTACGGGGTGATGATCTGGGTGACGATGATGCTGGAGCGCTGGTTGCAGGAGAACGGACACTGAACCGAACCGCCCCGCTGTATACGCTGCAAAGACGTCAATCCGTTCATTCGCCATCGCCCAGACGTTCGACCGTCGCGGGGTTCGTCTGCATGAAACGATGCAGATCGTCCCTCAACCGGTTCAGCCCGCCTGGTAGCGAGGCCGGAGTGAGCCTTGCTCCGAACCCCTGGGTTACCGGGACACCGCACGTCCGGTCGAGCATCGTGGCAAGCATCAGGTCGCCGAGTTCGCGGCGGTAGTGTGCAGGTTCCCAGAACCATTTCAGCATGGCGTGCCGGTCGCGCGGAGGCGGCGGATGTTCCGTCGAATACGCATCGATGGAGTTGAAGTCCCACAGTGGCACGCCAAACTCGGCTGCGATGCTTCCGAGCTGGCGTTTCCACTCCTCGAACAGGGGCCACTTTCCGGTTTCCTCGATGAGAATCAGGTAATCGACGTGATAGGGATTGACGAACAGCACCACCTCGACCCCCTCGGTCTTCGCCCACTGCAGGAAATTTCGCAATGCCTGCAACGGCTGGCCGCGTCGACCGTCGGCATACAGCACGCCGAGATTCTCCCGCTGCAACAGATTGCGCACTTCACGGTTTTTCTGCGCAAACAGCACGGACTGGCCTTCGCTGCGGATGATCGGCACGTAATCGAGGCCCGGATTGAAACCGTCTTCGCGGCGCGTCGCGGCGTAAGCATCGCGCTGCGCAGTGACGGTCGTCAGTGAATCGGCGAGGGCCGTCAGCGAGAACAGGCCGCTCAGCATGTCTTCCACCTTTTGCAGGCTCGCACCGGCGCCGAGACGCCCATCGAAGTTCTTCCCGAGCACGCGCCAGTCGATGTTGCCCCCGGCCTGGTTGCGGTCGACGAGGAAATCGAGGAAGTCGACGCCGAACAGAATGCGCCGGGATTTGCCCTGCTCCACCGCATGCTGAACGTAGCGGGTCTGCATGAACACGCTGCTACCGGGAACGCCCATGTTGAACACCGGCTGGTCGTTCTTGCCCCAGCAGGCGCTCCGCGGATCCAGACCGATTTCCGGGCGCGAATTGCCGCCGATCACTACCGTCGGTCTGACACGCGAAGCCATGTAAGGCTTGGTGACGCGAACCCGTTCGGTGGACGCAGGCTTGCGTTCGTTGAACCCGGCGATGCGGCGCGCGCCGAACAGGCCGTACGGGTCGACGCAATAGTTGACGCCGGCTGCCAGCAGGCATGCCGATATGAAAGCCACGACGAACACCGAGACGAAACGCTTGTGCGAAAAAGCAGGCTGCATGGCTCAGAACTGGAAATACAGGAATTCGGAGACCCGACTCATCGCCAGCACGCCAGAAGCCGCGATCACCCCCGTCACCAAGGCCCAGTGGATACGCGGCTTCCAGGACAGCGCCGGGTACAGGCGTCGTAGCAGACGCAACTCGCTTTGCGCACCGGCACGATAACGCTGCAGCGCAGGCTCGAAATGGCGCATGATCTGCTGCGTGTTCGGCATGGTCACGACGATTGCCAGCAGGACGATCGTCCACGACCAGGTGAAAATGAACTGGCTGCCGCCACCGAGATAGGTGGTGAACCCATGTCCGGCGAGCAGCGGCCAGGCGCCACCCAGTCTTGCCGCAAGCGCATTCGGTATGGCGACGCCGTTCAGTCCGGCCATGCCCTGCAGCATGGCGATCGCCGCGTCGAAACTGGCGGCGCGAAAAAACACCCAGCCGACCACGACCGCGGTGAACGTCACAGTCCAGGCCAGGAGCTTCGCCACGCGCGATGTCAGGAAACGGTCGGGCAGGACACGGCCGGCGAGATGGGTCCAGGCGTGATTGATACAGAGATACAGTCCATGCAGGCCACCCCAGATCACAAACGTCCAGCCGGCACCATGCCACAACCCGCCAAGCAGCATGGTCACCATGAGGTTGACGTAGCGCCGCATCCGGCCCTTGCGGTTGCCACCGAGCGCGAAGTAAAGATAGTCGCGCAGAAAGCGCGAGAGCGTCATGTGCCAGCGACGCCAGAATTCGACGATGCTGGTCGCCTTGTACGGTGAATGAAAATTGAGCGGCAGCCTGACACCGAACAGGCGCGACAGGCCGATGGCCATGTCGGAATAACCCGAGAAGTCGAAGTAGAGCTGCAAGGTATAGGCGAGCGCACCGCCCCAGGCCTCGAAGAGCGTCAGCGTCTGTCCTGCGGCGGCGGCGTCAAATACGGGGGTCGAATACTGGGCGATACCGTCGGCAAGCACGGTTTTCTTGAACAGGCCGATGAAAAAAATGCTCAGCCCGACCGACAGATTTTCCCAGTGCGGGCGATAGGTATGCGGCTGTGCGAACTGCGGCATCATTTCCTTGTGGTGCAGCACCGGGCCGGCGATGAGATGCGGAAAGTAGGTGACAAACAGGCCGTAATGAATGAAGTTTCGTTCCTTCACCTCGCCCCGGTAGGCGTCGACCAGAAAGGCGATCTGCGTGAAGGTAAAGAAGGAAATGCCCAAGGGCAGGATCACCTCCTGTAGATGCCAGCCGGTCCCCAGCAGCTGATTGGTGCTGGCGAGGAAGAAATTCGCGTACTTGTAATAGCCAAGCAGGGCCAGATCACCGCCGACGGCAGCGATCAGCAGACCCTTCGCCCGCGCCGCGCCGCCCTGCTGATGCGCGTGGGAAATGGCCGACCCCATGGCGAAATTGAACAGAATGGAGCCGATCAGCAGACTGACGTAAGCCGGGTTCCACCAGCCGTAAAAAAACAGCGAGGCGGCGAACAGCCAGAGTGCCGC
This sequence comes from Thiobacillus sp., assembly GCA_024709165.1. Classification (GTDB taxonomy): domain Bacteria; phylum Pseudomonadota; class Gammaproteobacteria; order Burkholderiales; family Thiobacillaceae; genus Thiobacillus. The sequence continues at coordinate 3,095 of JANJXF010000106.1, forward strand.
CAGCGGGCGGCTGAACCGGCCAATGACGAAAAACGCCGCGAACACGACGGGAAGGTACAGGAACAGGAAGGGGTACGAGTTGAACAACATGGGGTAATGAACCCTCGCACACCGGCTGGATTGTGCCGGCCTTATGCCGCCGGGATCGAGGACAGGCGGGCTTGCGGTGACGCCATCCCGAATGCGCGGTCCGTTTCGGATGGCCGGCACGAACGCCACGGGAACGCCACGCTCATTCTCCTTGCCAGGTTTGTCGCTGGCGGTTGAAGCCGGGCGGGCGCGGGAATGACGCTTCTGCCCGGTCTTCCTGTGCGACCGGGCGGCCACGATCCAGCACCCCGGCCAGCTTGGCCACGATGACCAGGATGATCATCAAGTGATACGTCAGGTCGAAATAGGCCAGCCCCAGAAACGCGCCACCTGCGCCAAATCCGACCAGGCTCACCTGGATCATCGCGGCGAGATCCGCGGCCCACTTTCGTTCGGGATCGTTCTTGCACTGGTTGATGACCTGGCTGGCGCGGCGCCAGGTGAACAGCGCGAGCAAGAGGAAGAGTGCGAGGCCGATGAAGCCGTGTTCACCCAGAACTTCGAAATAGATACTGTGCACGTCGTGGATTCTGAACGGATCCGGAGCATAGTGGCGGAACGTCGGTGCCTGGAACATGTTGTAGCCGCCGCCGGTGATCCTGTCCTTGGCCACGTTGAATGCGGTGTGCCAGGCATTGATCCGTCCCAGAGCCGAGTCATCCTCCTGATACGTCTTGATGGTGTACATGCGGTCATACCACTCCTGCGGCATGACGGCATGAATGATTCCGACGGCGAGCACGATATAGATGCCGGTAATCAGCTTGTGGCGGCTTTTCAGCCAGAGGAACAGCCCCATTGCCGCCATGGCCAGCAGCCCCCCTCTCGACTGGCTGCCAATGGCGGCGATACCGGACAGCACCATGGCGGAGGCGAGCCCAAGACGCACCCACTTGCGCGGCTCCTGCAGATGCAGATAGCGGATGAGCGGAACGAGCATCGCGAGCACGAGCGCCATTTCGTTGTTGCCGCCGAAGAAGGTGCCGGTGGGGCCCTGCACCCTGAACTGCCCGCCATGAACGATGGTGAAAATGCCGCCCTTGACGCCGTAATAACCCAGCGACAACGCAATGACCCAGATCATCCAGTGAAGGTGCCGGCGTTCCCTGATGATCATGGCGGTGAGGAACACCATGAGCTGAATTTTCCAGACCGTGTTCCATTGCACCCAGGCCAGGTCGGGATAGAAGGCAAAGACGGTGGTAATGAACATCCAGCCTATGAACAGCACAAGCAGGACCGTTTCGCGTGTCCAGATCATCGACTTCTGCTCTTTCGAGAACACGAAGGCCGTGATCGTGACGAGGGCCGTGATCATGGCGAAGGGCATGTCATAGGCAAAACCCCAGGCTTGACGATGCGGGTTCATGTAACCGAGCCAGCACCACAGCAGGATGCCGACCCACGGCCGCCTGAAGATGAATGGCAGGACCCCGAGGACGATCGCGGTGACGAGAATGTCTCTCATGCCTTCTGTCCTGATGTTTCACGACTGAACCAGCGCACCCGCCGCGGCAGCGCGATATCCCGCAACATGCCGGCCGCAAGGTTTGCATCGAGCGCCTTCTCATGTCGCAGGCCACGGTCCTTGACCTGATACAGGCGTCCCTTGCCCGGCTGCGGCGTGCCGAGCGCCTCGCCGCGGGCGATGCGCTCGATGGCCTCGGCGTAGACTGCGGCGCTGTCCTGCACCGCGCGCCAGAACAGCACCAGCTCGGTGTCGCCGGCGCCAACCTCGGGGCTGATGTGCGCAATGAGACGGCCGGTGTCGATGCCGGCGTCGATGTAGTGCAGCGTGCATCCCACCTTCTCGGGCTCGTTGTTGTACAGCGCCCAGAAGGTGCAGTCGGCGCCGCGGTATGCGGGCGACAGGCCGCCATGCAGATTGACGATGCCGAGGCGGCCTTCCTTCAGCAGGTCGCCGCGGATGAGCGAAGTGCCAAACACGCAGACAAGATCGGGCTGCAGTTCGCGCGCGAGCTTCAGCACGTCGGGATGGTTGATGTGCGGCACTTCGCGTACCAGTTCGGGATGGTCGAGGCGCGCGGCGGCGCCGGGGAAGAAGAACTTCGCCTCGGGATTGCCGGTATAACGGCGCCGGTCACGCAGCCAGCGCCAGGCCTTGCGCCACAGATTCACCGGGCGCAGCTTCTTCAGGGTCTTGCCCAGACTCCAGTCGCCGCCGGTTTCCTGCACGATGGCGACGACCTCGCCGACGCGGCACAGCGCGTTGGCGACATACAGATGGCGGGCGCTGCGCCCGCACAGGACCAGGAGCCGCAGACCGCTCATCGGCCGACTCCCTTCGCACCCGCGGGAACCGGTGGCACCGCGACGTTGGCCATGTCCATGATGAGCGCGTCAGCAAAGAATTTGGCCGCCCAGTTGGGAAACTCGAAACGCGAATAGGCGCCCCAGATCGGCGCCGAGCCTGGAATCGCGCCGCGCACGACGGCGTCGTCGTCTTCCAGCCGTTGCGTACGCTTGACGTAGGCAATCGCCTTCCACGCGCCGTCACGGTAATGCTTGTCGCCGGTGATCTGGGCCAGACGCAGCCAGCACAACGCCATTTGCGCCATGCCGGTGACGCACGCGTAGTCCGCGCTCGGCGCCCAGCCGTCGTCGTAGGTTCCGGCAAGCCAGCCGTCGCCGCGCTGTTGCGCCATCAGACCACGCGCCGCCTGTTCCGCAGCGGCGAGGTAGCGTTCCTCGCCGAGCAGAACGGCAACTTCGAGAAACCCGCGAATGGCGTAGGCGATGGTGTGGGTGAAGGGATGCCGGCCCGGCACGAAGGCATTGGTGGCAAACCACCCGCTGGGGGTCTGCTGCGTCAATGCCCAGTCGAGGTTGCGCCGTGCCGCGGCGATGAAGTCCGGTTCGTCCGCCACCACACCAACGGCCGCCAGCGCCCACAGGGCGCGCGTGTTGTAGACGTGCGGCACGCCGTTGTGCTCGAAACGGCGGTAGCAGCCGTCGCTGTCCTGTTGCGCCACCAGCCAGCGCCCGGCGCGCACGCCCGCTTCGAGACAGTCGCTGCGGCCGAGCGAGGCATGGCCCGCGACGAGGCCGTGCATGATCTGGCCCTGGTTGAAAATCACCGGATGACTGCCCGGCTCGCCAAAATGTCCGGGAAAGGCGCCGTCCGCGGCCTGCAACGACAGCTCCCAGTCGATCATTCTGTGCGCGCGCTGCACCAGTTCCGGCCGACCCAGATATCGCGCCGCAGCAATGAAGGTCTCGATGATGTAGCCAGTCGTTTCCGGATAGCCGGGCAGCCAGCCGTCCTCGAAACTCCAGCCGGCGGCGACGCCCCCGGTATCGGGTTTGCCGTTGCGCACATCCTGCGCCCGGCACAGCCAGTCGATGGCGCCGCGCAGATGGGTGCGATGATCCTGTTCAGACTGGCGGGCGGGGCCTGCCAGATCCTGGAACACCAGACGCAGATTGCGCCCCTGCCAGGGTTTGTAGCGCAGCGGCAGTTGGAGAAGTGCGGAAGCTTTCATGCTCGGTTCATTGCTGTGAAATCATGCCGCCGCGTGTTTCAACGCATCGGCGAGAGGAACGTGGCTGACGACGTAGCGGTGCTTGCCGGAAGCCTCGGGCGGGATATCGTCGACCACGCGCAGATCGACCGCGAGCGCTTCACCCAGCCGCGCGCGCAGGCCGTCGATGACGGCAGCGCGGCCCTGTCCGCTCCAGCCCGCCGCCGGCACGACCCGCACTTCCATATGCACGGGCGTGTGCTGGATACACTTGAACTGGGCGATACCCGGCACCGCACGCAGCACGTAGATGACGGCCAGCGCGTGCATCATGCGGCCGTCGGCCGCCACCACGAAATCGGTCTGGCGGCCGCTCACTTCGGCAATCACGTGCAGGCCCTGCCCGCCCGTTGCAGGTTCCACCGACATGCGCAGGACGTCGCCGGTACGATAGCGGATGAAAGGCTGTGCCGACGAGGCAAGACCCGTGATCACCGCTTCGCCCGCTTCACCCGGCGTCACCGGCTGTCCCGCTGCGTCGAGCACTTCGACAATATGACTCTCGCTCATCAGCAGCAGCTGTCCGCCTGGCGCTTCGTGCGCAGTGAAACCGATGTCGCGGCTGCCGAACTCGTTGGCCACCGGCACGTCGAACACGCGACCGATGAGTTCGCGCTGATGCGGATAGAGCGGTTCGCCGGTGGTGCACACCACGCGCAGGGCCGGCAGGCGCAGCGTGCGCCCGCGCGCCTCGGCGTGCGCCGCCAGCAGGGCCACGCTCGACGCATAGCCGTACAGGCAGTGCGGCTGCCACGCCACGAGCGCGTCGAGATAGGCGTCCATGCGCGTCGGCGACATGGCGAACGCGTTCATCACCATCTGATTCACCAGGCGGTCACGCAGCGTCTTGATGCGGTCCGTCTTGTTCAATTCGACCGGCGCACCCCACAGATAGGCCTCGCGCTCCCCCGGCGCAACGCCCCACCAGCGCCGTGCGCGCATGCGTCCGGCGGCATCGGACGCCTGACGCTCGCGGCCAAAATGGAAGATCAGCGGCTCGCCGCTGGAACCGCCCGTAGTGTAGGGAAACACGCCGCCCGGCACGCCACGCCACACCAGACGATCGGCGTTCTCGCGCGCGTCGCGCTTGTTCATGGTGGGCAGCCGCGAAAGATCGGCAAGGCTGACCGCGTGCTCGCGCACCGCGGCCTCCAGCCCGGCGCTGCGCAGACGCCCGGCGTGCCACGGACTGTGTGCCAGCGCGCTGGCCAGCAGGCGATTGAGACGGCGCGCCTGATACGCCTCGATTTCCGCACGCGACAGCCATTGCGTGCGCTCGATCTCGGCCAGCATGGCGAAGGTGGGGCGGCGCATCGCGGCTTCCTGCACACGATAGATGCTGCGGGCGAACCAGGCGGGGAGGCTCATGTGCGTGCTCCACTCGCCACGGCCTTGAAACGCGCCAGCAGTTCGTCACACAGATCGACGACCGCCGGCGCGATATCCCGCGGGCTGCGGCGTTTCACCGAGCGCGCGTGAATCCTGCCGGCAATGGCCGAACTGAAGCCGCGCAGGCCGAGAAATTCGTAGATGACTGCCACTTCGCGCTCGGGCTGTTGCACCAGATCTTCGTAGAACAGCAGACGCACGCGCGGATCGGCGGCGAGCTGCTGCTCGAAATACAGCACATTGCGGTAGAACCACATGATCGCCGCGCCCTCGGCCTCGCTGGCATCGGGTCGATATAGTGCCGCCAACAGTTCGCGCGTGGCCGGCTGCATGCCGCGCCCGCGCCAGTCGCTGGCCTCCCCCTGCGCCAGTCGCTTCCATTGCGCGACAAAATTCCCGAACGACCGGACGGCAGACTGGGCGCTGTCGCGCCAGTCGCGCACCAGCCACAAGGTCCTGGCCGGTGCGAAACCATCCATCAGGGCGCGAATGCGGTCAAGCTCGCACAGGGCCTTGATCACGAATACGGGTGCGGGGCTTGCGTGCACCAGCCCGCGGATCGCGGTTTCATCGCGCATCTCGTAATTGTCGAAGGCGCGCGGATCCGTCTCGTGAAACACCTGCGTCTCCGCGCTTGCGTCGAGCACGTCCATCAACAGGTTGGTGCCGGAGCGCTGCACGCCGGCGACGAACACATGCAGCGCAACCGGCTGGGGACGCAGGCGCTGCCGCAGCGCCTTGCCATGACGCCAGGCCGTGCGTCGCAGTCGCGTCGCCAGGCTGCGCGCATCGTGTCCGGTCGCCGACGTCCGTGCCGTCATTGCGCCGCCACCGCATTCACGCTGCCCGTGCCGGCTGTCTTCTGCAGCAGCGGTGCGTAGGCGCGCAACAGTTGCGCGATGCGTGCATCCCACTGATTGGCGCGCGCGTAGGCGAGAATGGCTGCCCGGTCCCACGGTGTGTCGAGCGCGCCATCGAGCGCGTGCCGCAGCGCCGCGGCGTCGCCGAACGGCACGATGGTGCCCAGCTCGGCGCGACACACCACCTCGGCATTGCCGCCGACATCGGTGGTCACCACGGGAAGTCCGCACGCCATCGCTTCGAGAAAAACGTTCGCCCAGCCTTCGTTGCGCGTGGCCAGCACGAAGACGTCTGCCGCCGACAAGGGCGTCTTCAATTCGTCCGGCGGCAGCGCCCCGAGAAAATGTACGCGCCCTGCAAGTCCCAGCCGCGCCACCTGTGCATCGAGTTCGGCACGGTTGTCGCCTTCGGGGCTGGCGCCACCGACGATGAGGTAGTGCAGCCGCGGATGGCGCTCGATGAGTGCGGGCAGGCAGTCGATGACGCGGTGCATGCCCTTGCGTTCGACCAATGCACCGACCGAGACGAGCACCTGCGCATCCGGCGGCACCCCGACCGCGCGCCGCGCGGCGGCGCGGTCGACCGGATGGAAGCGCGCGATGTCGACGCCGTTGCCGACGACCTCGGTGCGTGCCGCGTCGGCGCCGAGTTCCAGCGCGAGCCGGCGCAAGGAGTCGGAGACCGTGAAGATGCGTGCAGCAGCCCGCAGCGTGCGCACAAGACGCGGACGCCGCGCGGGGTTGCGGCTGTGCGGCACTTCGGTGCCGCGCAGGGTCACCGTGACCGGCAGGCCGAGCCATCTGCCCAGGCGCACCGCGGCTTCGCCGTCGGGATATGCGAAATGGGCGTCGATCAGCCGCGCGCCCTCGCCCTTGAGGCGGCGCAGCAGCGCATGGCTCGCCCATGCCATCGCCCAGCCGTCGAAACGGCGCAGCAGGCCGGGAACCGCGAGATAGCGCGGATGATAGACGCGGATGCCGTGCTGCATTTCCATGGCCGGCGCCTGCGGCCGGTAGCCGGGACGCCAGCGGCGGATCAAGCCCTGCCCCGGGAACCAGGGCTGCGGCGAAACGACGGCGAGCGGGTGATGCCGCGCGACGCGGAACATGCGCTCGCGTATGAACAGCCCCGCGCCCGGCCGCACCGCACTGGGAAAGAGCGCACTGAACACGACGAGCTCGATGCCGCCGGCGAAGGTGTGCGAATCAGCCAAGCACGTGCTCCATATCTGGCCTGACCAGTGCGCCATACACCCCACGGTAGCGTGCGACGCTGGCCGCCCAGTTGCGCTCGGTTTCGACGAAACGGCGTCCGTTCTGCTTCATGCTGTCCCAGCCCTGCTCGTACTTCAGCAGTGCGACCACCTTGCTGGCCAAATCTCCCGCATGGCCGGCGCGAAACAGGACGCCGGTCTTGCCGTCCTGGATCAGCTCCTTGTGGCCGCCGACGTCGGAGGCGACCATCAGCCGCCCCTGCGCCATCGCCTCCAGCGGCTTCAAGGGCGTGACCAGATCAGTCAGCCGCATGGGGTGGCGTGCATACACCAGCACGTCGACGAGATCGTAATAGCGGTTGACCTCGGCATGCGGCACACGCCCGGTGAAGATCACGCGATCCTTGAGATCCAGCGCCATGACCTGTTGCTTCAACGCGGCCTCCTGCGGCCCGCCACCGACCAGCAGCAGCTTGACGTCGGTGAACTGCCGGGCGATGGCCGGCAGCGCCTCGATCAGCAGGTCCAGCCCCTCGTAGGCGTAAAACGAGCCAATGAAGCCGAGGATGCGGCTGTTGCCCAGGCCGAGCTTCATCTTCAATTCGGGGTCGGGCTTGCCGCCCATGTCGAACTTGTCGATATCGACCGCATTCGGAATCACGGCGATCTTGCCCGGCACGATGCCGCGTTCCACCAGGTCGCGGCGCAGCCCTTCGCAGATCACCGTGACGGCGTCGGCACGCTTGACCGCCCAGGTCTCCAGCGCACGGGTGAGGCGGTAACGCAGGCTGCCCTCGCGCGTGCTGCCATGGTCGACCGCCGCGTCTTCCCAGAACGCGCGGATCTCATAGACCACCGGGATGCCCAGTTTGCGGCCGACACGAATCGCCGGCACCGCGTCGAGCACCGGCGAGTGCGCGTGCAGGATGTCGGGTTGCAGTTGGCGCGCAAGGCCAAGCAAACGCCGTTCGATCGCGCGCATCACCACGAAGGGGTCGCCGCCGGGAAGTCTTGCCAGGAGGCCGTCAGGTTTCGGCGTGCGGTAGAAATGCAGGCCGTCGGCGTCTTCCTCGCTGACCTCGCAGTTCAACTGCCGGGGACCGGACAGGTGGAAGGTTTCCCAGCCGAGCTTGCGCTGATTGCGCAGGATCGCCGCGCTGCGGAAGGTGTAGCCGGAGTGCAGCGGCAAAGTATGGTCGAATACGTGAAGGATTTTCATGCTGCCTGTCTTTGGTTTTCGTCCATGCCCAGCACCTGCCCGAGAAAGGCATCGAACATCAGCACCGTCCACAGCACGACCGAATAGTCGCGCCGCCCCGACTGGTGCGCCTCGACCACCTCGCGTAGGTAGGCGGTGTTGAACAGTCCGGTCGACGCCAGCCGCTCGCCCAGCACCACGCTGCGGATCGTCGCCGCAAGCGGCCCGCGAAACCACGCAGCCAGCGGTACGGCGAAGCCCATTTTTCTGCGGTACAGCACGTCGTGCGGCAGATAGGGTTCCATCGCCTTCTTCAGCAGGTACTTGCCCTCGGTGCCACGCAGCTTGAGATCGACCGGCAGCCCGGACACCCAGCCCATCAGTTCGTGATCGAGCAGCGGCTCGCGCACTTCGAGCGCATGCGCCATGCTGGCGCGGTCGACCTTGGTGAGGATATCGCCGACCAGATAGGTTTTCATGTCGAGATATTGCACCAGCGACAGCGCATCGTCGGTCGGTGCGACCGCGGCGTGGCGGCGCAGCACCTCGACCGCCTGATAGCCTTGCAGTTCGCGCCGGAAGGCCGGCGAGAACAGCCGCTGGCGTTGCGCATCCGACAGCAGCGAGACGCCGTGAAAATAGCCTTCGACGGTGTCGCGCGCCAGCGCCTCGAAGGTGGTCTTGGCGCGGAACGCCTTCGGCGCCCAGTCCGCCTTGGGATAGAGCCTGCCGAGCGCACCGAACAGCGGACGGCGCAACGCCAGCGGCAATACCGAGCGCATGCGCTCCTCGTAGCGGAACCAGCGGTAGCGCCGATAGCCGGCGAAATGCTCGTCGCCACCATCGCCGGACAGCGCGACTTTCACGTGTTTGCGCGCCAGTTCGCACACGCGGTAGGTCGGCAGCGCGGAAGAATCGGCGTAGGGCTCGTCGTACACTTGGGCGAGCCGCCCGACCAGACTGAAATCGTCGGCGGCGACGGTCTCGACGTGATGGTTGGTGCGGTAGCGCTCGGCGACCTGCTGCGCGAACTCGACCTCGTTATAGGCCGGATCGTCGAAACCGATCGAACAGGTATTGACCGGCGTCGCCGACTGCGTCGCCATCATTGCCACCACCGCGCTGGAGTCCACGCCACCGGAGAGGAAAGCGCCGAGCGGCACGTCGGCGATCATGCGCAGGCGAATCGAATCCCTGAGACGCGCCACCAGTTCTTCACGCGCCTCGGCTTCGTCCTTCACTGCCACCGCAACGAAAGGCACGTCCCAATACTGCTTCGGCAGCGCACGCGCATGACCGCGTTTAAGGGTGAGGGTGAAACCAGGCGGCAGCTTGTACACGCGGCGGAAGATGGTCCGCGGTTCCGGCACATAGCCGTAGCCGAAATACTCTTCCACCGCGAGCGGGTCGATGTCGCGCGGCAGACCGGGATGCGCCATCAGCGCCTTCAGCTCGGAACCAAAGACGAAATGGCCGTCGTCGAGGAACGCGTAATACAGGGGCTTGACACCGAAGCGGTCGCGCACGACGAACAGCGTTTCGGCCTTGCGGTCCCACAGCGCGAACGCGAACATGCCGCGGAAACGTGCGACGCACGCCTCGCCCCAGGCTTCCCAGGCATGCACGATGACCTCGGTGTCCGAATGCGTGCGGAACACGTGTCCGAGCGCTTCGAGCTCCGGCACCAGTTCCTGGAAGTTGTAGATCTCGCCGTTGAACACCACGACCACCGAGCCGTCCTCGTTGAACAGCGGCTGCTGGCCGGTCGACAGATCGATGATCGACAGGCGGCGATGACCGAGCCCGACGCCCGCTTCCCGATGCAGCCCGCCTTCGTCGGGGCCGCGGTGGAACTGGGTCTCGTTCATGCGGTCGAGCAGCGCATGGGGAATGTCTCTGCGTTCGCGCGTATCGAAGATGCCGGTGATGCCGCACATAGTTTCGTGTTGTCCTGTCCCTGTCGAGTTCTCGCGCCGTTCGGCGGGCTTTCAGCGTTGGCGCGCGAGCGTCTTGTCGTACACCGCGGCATAGGCGTCCGCCATGGCCGGAATGCTGTAGCGCTGTTCCGCCTGCCGCCGGGCGGTGGCGCCATGCTCGACGATGCGCGCCGGCGCGTCCAGATAGAAAAGCAATGCCTGTACCAGCGCCGCCATGTCACCGGACGCCACCAGACGCCCGGTGACGCCGTCTTCGACCAGCTCGACGTTGCCGCCGACCGCGGTGGCGATCACCGGCAGACCGCTGGCGAAGGCTTCCAGGATGGTATTGGAAATCCCCTCGTTTCTGGACGGCAGCACGAACACGTCGATGGCCTGCATGATATCCGCGATGTCGTCGCGCGCGCCGGGAAGCCAGGCCAGATGCGCCAGCCCCGCGCCCTGCAGCATGTCGAGACACGTCTGGCGCACCGGGCCGTCGCCGACGATGACCAGTCGGGCACGTTCGGACCGCTCGGGCTGCTGCCGCATCAACTGGATGAAGGCGCGCACCAGGGCCGGATAATCCTTCACCTCGACCATGCGGCCCACCGAGCCGAACACGATGCTGTCGGGATGGGCGAAATCGGGACGCGCGCCGATGCGCGGGTGGAACTTCACGCTGTCGACGCCATTGTAAATCTGGTGGATTCTCGCGGGCGGCACGCCGATCGTCTCGCGCAGCCAGTCTTCCAGGTCGCGGCTCACCGCGATGTAGTTCGACACCAGCGGACGCGCGGCGCGGCGCAACAGGTTGTATTTCCAGTTGCGGCCATGTAGATCGAAGACATCGCGGCCGTGCTCGCCATGCACCGTGGCGCGAATGCCCGCCACGGCAGCGACGAACTGCGCTTCGAGCGCGGCGAGGTTGCGCGTGTGCACGAGATCGGGTTTCAGCTGGCGCAGCAGCCTCCACAGGCGGATCGTCCAGCCGAACCCCTTGCCCGGCGCACGATGGAGCGCATGAAAGTCGACCCTCTGCGCCGTGATGCGATGGCGGAATCCGCTGTAATCCGTGAGCGCCACCACCGTGTGACGAAAACGCTGCGGCGGCAGCGTGTTGAACAGATTGATCATGCCGTTTTCCATGCCACCGGTGTCAAAGCCATGAACGACATGAACGATATGCGCCGTCACGGCCCGTCGATCCGGTCGAGCGCCGCGGCGATGGCCGGTTCCATGTCGGCGGCGAAGCGCGCCAGCGTCGCCGCCGCGACCTCCACACCGGTATCGCCGTAAGGCGTGGCGATCAGTACGGAAAGCCCGTCGTCGCGCTGCATGCGCACGCGGTCGAAGGCGAGCACGAGTTTGGCGAGCTGATCGTTCACCGTAACGCGTTCGCCGATACGGTTCCACTGCCACACCAGCAGGCGTTCGCCACTGCGCGATTTCATTCTGGCCTGGCGCACCTGTCGCGGCGTGCCGGCAATGTCGACCGAAACGACCTGCTCACCGACGTTCGACCACACCTCGTCCTTTTGCCGGATCATGAAGTTCTGCGAATTGATGAGCTCCGCGCCCTGGCGCTGCGTCACGTAATAATCGAGTTGGAGCATCGCATCGCGCCCAGCCCGGGTATAGCTCTGGCGGGCCTGACGATCGGCGCCGACCCAGTGCGGCGTCCAGCCAGTGAACGGCGCGCGCGGCTGCCAGTCGTCGCGCGCGTCGATCCGCAGTTCCGCCAGCACCGGCAGCGGGCGCGCCGCGAGCCAGGCCTCATACGCCGGCCACAGGCCGGCCACGCCGACTACCGCGAGGGCAAACGGCCACATAGCGCGAGCCGGTACGCGACCACCGTCCTGCCACCGCATTCCGGCGATCTGCGGCTGGTCGTCCTCGCGCCAGAACGCACCGACCCAGAACAGCAGCAACATCACAAGGCCGAAGAACACCCAGCCGTAGATGTAGTGATCGACGCCGAGTGCGAGTTTCATGTCGGACAGATGGGCGATCATCACGATCATGTAGGCGCGGCCGCCGTTGGCCAGGATCGGCACGATGATGGCGGCAAGCGTGAACAGCAGACGTCGCGTCCACGAACGGTAGGTGAGATAGGCATACAGCAGCCCGAGCGTGATCGACGCGATCAGGTAGCGCAGGCCGGAGCAGCCCTCGACCACCGACCAGTCGCCGCTGGGAATGCTGAAGAACGTCCCCTCGCGGTACACCGGGATGCCGGTGAACTGCAGCGCGAGCACGGTGAAGTCCGCGGTGAACGTCATCAGCGGCGGGATGAGGAACTCGCCGACCGGCACGGCGAAGAACAGGAACGTCAACGGAAACAATGCCGCCCGCACGAAAGTCCAGCCGAGCAGCGTCCACACGGTTCCGAGAAGCAGCGCGATGAAGGCATACTGCGCGACCACGTTGACGCTGCCGGCATCTGCCAGCAGCCAGGCGGCACCCGCCCCGCCCAGCAAAAGCAAGCCGCGCGCATCCGGGCGCGGCGTCAGTTGCGCGAGTTCCCGGTGCTGGCGCCAGATCAGCCACAGGCTGATGGGAAACACGAGATAGCCGTGGGCGAAGGTCTCGGAACGTTCCCAGATTTCCGCCATCGACAGGAAGGTCGGCCAGAACAGGCCGAACACCACGAGCAGCACCCCGGCCGTCAGCCATCCGGGCAGGCGCCAGGGATTGGGCACGGCGTGCGGCAGAGATTCGGGCAGGACGCTCATGCGGGACAGATCTCCAGCGGGGTGGCCGTGGGTACGGCGGTATTGAGCAGCGGATCGATTGCGGCGACGTTGTGTTCCCAGTCGTAGCGCGCCAGCACGCAGGCGCGCGCGGCGGGATTGCCCGCGCCGGCCCGCAGGGCGGCGACCACGGCGGCGACAAAAGCCGTCTCGTCGTCGGCACGCTGAAAGTCGCGCCCGTCGACGGCGCGAATGCCCTCCGCCGCCTGCGGTGTGACCACCACCGGGCGCGCCATCGCCATCGCTTCGAGTACCTTGTTCTGCACGCCACGTGCAATCCGCAGCGGCGCCACCACGCAGGCGGCGTGTGCAAGATACGGCCGCACGTCGGGAACGCCGCCGGTGACGACGACACCCGGCTGGCGCGCCAACCCGCGTACCGCCTCGGGTGGCCGGCTGCCGACGATGGTGAATTGTGCCGCCGGGACGGCCGCGCGTACCGCGGGAAAGATCCGTTCCGCGAACCAGATCACAGCATCGATGTTCGGCCAGTAGTCCATCGCGCCGGTGAATGCGACGTCGAGCGTATCCGCCGCATAGGGATTCGGGTAGTCGCGTGCGGGTGAGAAATACTCCGCGTCGACGCCGTTCTCGTAGGCACCGATGCGCGCGCGTGCAGCAGGGGCACGCTGGCGCAGCAGTTCCGCCTCGTCGGGCGACACCAGCAGCGTGGCGTCGAAGTCGGCGGCGACACACGCTTCCCACGTGGCAAGCTTGCGCCCTTCGCGCGCATAGATCCATGACAGCGGCCAGCGCTGCGTCGCTGCATACTGGGTCCATTTGTCGGAATCGACGTCTACCATGTCGATCACCCGGCGCGCCAGCACCCTCGGCATGAACTGCGCCATGGCCGAAGAATACGCCACACCGCGAGTGACCGTACCGTCGGCCGCTCGCGCCGCCGCCCAGCGCGACAGTTCCCGGCTGCGGTAGTACGGCAGCGTGAGCGCCTCCCCGGTCAGCAATCCCGTGAGACTCGCCAGCTTCGCACGGCGCGGCACCAGCGACAGCAGCTTGACTTCCGCGCACCAGGTCTCCAGCGTCCGCGCATGCTGCCAGTCGTCCGGATCGTCGACGAAGGCGCCCAGATGCACGCGGTAGCGCGTGGCGAGATGGCGCAGCAGGTGAAACGAGCGAATCTTGTCGCCCTTGTTGGGCGGATAGGGAATGCGATGGGCGAGGAACAGCAGACCTTCGTTCATACGGTTTGGGCTCGCGCAGCGAAACGTTTGCCCCCTCGCCCGCAGGCGGGAGAGGGCTGGGGTGAGGGGCCTCTCGTCACGGCCAATACAACAGCGATCCGCAAGTCCATGCTGTGCCTCACCCCAGGTTTTTCACGATGAGCGGACCGATCGTATTGGCGAGCGGCAAGGGCAGTTTTTTCCATGCCTGGATGAACAGGCGATATTTCGGGTTGAGGGGATTGATCTCGGGAACCTCGCGATCCTTCACCAGGAAATATTCGTAGAACAACGGAGTCGGCTCGAAACCCCAGTTCTTCTTGAAATCGAACGAACCGGTGCCGCGCTTGCTGCGGCCGAAGTCGAACACCTTGATGCCGCGCTCGCACGCACGCCGCATCAGGTCCCAGTACATGAAGTCGTTGCCGGCCACGCCGCGCGCCTCGGCCACGCCGCCGCCGTAATACGGCAGCACTTCGTCGCGGAAATAGAACGACAGCACGCTGGCGACAAGCCGGCCGTCGAGCGTGATGGTGAGCACCTCGCAGTCGTCGCCGAAGGTGTCCTTCAGCAGGCGGAAGTAGCGGCGCGAGAATACCGGCGTACCGAGGCGGTGCACGCTCGCCGAATAAGCCCTGAAAAAACGCGTGGTGTCGCTGTCGATTTCGCCGACGAGTCCCGCCTTGATCCCCTTGCGCACCATCGCGCGCTGCTTGCGCGGAATGGCGTTCATGTTGGCCTCGATTTCCGGCTCGATGGCTTTCCTGAACGTGACGTAGAGGTCCTTGGTCGGCCAGCGGGGATGCTGCGCCGCGCAGTTGCGATATTCGAGTGCGCCGACGTTCAGCCGCTGCGCGAGCGCCTGCGCCGCAGTGTCGAGCGCGTGGTATGCGGCGTCATGGTCGGCGAGAATGCCACCATAGGCGCAGAACGGCAACGAGCCGAGGCTGTGGCCAAACAGACGGCTCCTGATTTCCGCCAGCGGCAGTACCCCGACCATCTCGCCACCGCACTCGGCAAGCAGAAAATGCGTGTCGTGGCCGAACGCGTCCTCGATCACTCGCTTCCAGCCGGCACGATGGAAAAATGTGGCGTCGGGATGCGCCTGCACATAAGCATCCCAGCGCGCACCATCGCTCGCCGCAAACGGCCGTACGGTCGCCTCGGTCGGTGCGGCTGCGATCGGGTCCTGTGGTTCGGCGCGCACGTTCACGGTTCGCCAAGAAACACGCTATCGACGCGGTCCCACGCAAAATCGGTCAGCAACTGACGCAACCTGCCGGGCATGCGTTGCAGATTGACGTAATGGCGGAAGCGCGTCCTGGTCGACAAGCCCTGCGGACGCGGCTGCTCCGCGTCGATCTCCCACGGATGGAAGTAGAACATGCACGGCGCACGTTCGCTGACGTTGACACGACGCAGCATCCAGCGCGACACCTCGTAAGGCAGCAGGCGGAACCAGCCGCCGCCCGCGGCAGGCAGGTTACGGCCGAACAGCGGCACGGTCGTCGGCGGCAGTTCGAGAATGCCGTTTTCGCCGCGCGGGCGGTACGGAAAACGCGGCGCATCGGGCATGCCATAGTGGTCGTGACGCACCGGGTAGATACTGGAGCTGTAGGCGTAGCCGGCGTCCTGCAACTCGTCCATCGCCCACGCGTTGTTGCCGTTGATGGAGAAACTCGGCGCCCGGTAGCCACGTACCGCGACGCCGCCGAGATCCTCGAGCAGATGTTTGGCGCGCACGATGTCCTCCCGGAACGCCCCCGGTGCCAGATCGCTCGCGCGCTCGTGGCCGTAACCGTGGCTGGCGAGTTCGTGGCCGCTGTCGACGATGCGCCGCACCACCTGCGGATAACGCTCGGCGATCCAGCCCAGGGTGAAGAAGGTCGCCTGGGTATCGGCATCGTCGAGCAGAGCGAGAATGACATCGACGTTGCGCTCGACCCGGCAGGGCAGGCAGTCCCAGTCCTCGCGCCGAATGTAGGGCGCGAAAGCGGAGACCTGGAAATAATCCTCGACGTCGATCGTGAGCGCGTTCTTCATGCGACACGCCTGCCCTTCTGCGCAGGCAACCAGCCCTTGATGGCATGTGCGATGCGCATCGCGGCGCGACCGTCCCAGAACTCCGGAATGCGCCCGGCTTTGCCGCCGCCTGCCATCACCTCGGCAAATGCGGCGCGAATCGCCGCCGGATCGGGGCCGACCAGGGTATTCGTTCCCTCGGTCAGCGTGACCGGCCGTTCGGTGTTTTCGCGCAGGGTGAGGCAGGGTACGCCGAGCGCTGTCGTCTCTTCCTGGATGCCGCCGGAATCGGTGAGTACCAGTCTGGCATCGCGCATCAGGCCCAGCATCTCCAGATACCCCACCGGCGGCAGCAGATGCAGTCCGGCAAGCCGCGCGGTGAAACCGAACTTCTCGATGTTGGCGCGGGTGCGTGGATGCAACGGCAGCACCACCGGCAGGCTGCGATTGATCTCGCCGACGACGTCGAGCAGCGCAGCGAGCGTATCCGGATCGTCGACGTTGGACGGCCGATGCAGCGTCAGCACGGCATACTGCGGCAGCACCGCGCCGAGCGTCTGAGCTGCCGGCACCGCGCGTGCCAGGTTGCGGTAGAGCGTGTCGATCATGACGTTTCCGACGAACTCGACGCGCGCTGGATCGACTCCTTCGCGCACCAGGTTGGCGAGTGCACTCTTTTCCGTGGTGAACAGCAAATCGGAAATCTGGTCGGTCAGCACGCGGTTGATTTCCTCCGGCATGCTGCGGTCGTAGCTGCGCAGGCCCGCCTCGACGTGAATCACGCACACCCCGCGCTTGGCCGCCACCAGCGCGCAGGCGAGGGTGGAATTGACATCGCCCACCACCAGCACCGCACGCGGCTGTACGCTTTCCAGAACCGGCTCAAAGCGCTTCATCACCTCGGCCGTCTGCACCGCGTGGCTACCCGAGCCGACTTCGAGATGGTGGTCGGGCGGCGGAATGCCCAGGTCGGCGAAGAAACTGTCGCTCATCGCCGCGTCGTAATGCTGGCCGGTATGCAGCAGTTGCGCCCCGATCCCCGTTTCCGCCAGCGCCGCCATCACCGGCGCGATCTTCATGAAATTGGGGCGCGCCCCGGCGACGCACAATACCTGGGTCATGGCAGCTCAGGGGGCCGCGTCGTGCGGCACGTCTCCGCCCGGCGCACCGTCGGCATGACGCTCGCTGACCGTGTAGAGAATCTTGCGCACGATGGGCAGGATACGGTTGACCGAACGCTCCACCTGCTCGATGCGTTGGGCCAGATGCGCCGTATCCTCGCTGTGCATGCCGTTGCCCGATTCGGCGCCGTGACCGATGCCGGTCGGTCCGCGAAACTCCTGGTGCGCCACCTCGTTCTTCAGGTCGGCGATGACTTCGTTCACCTCGGCCTCGCCGAAGTGATTCTTCTCCTCCAGGTAACCGAGCAGCAGCAGCCGGTCGCTGGTGGTGTTGATGCGGCGCGGAATGCCTCCGGTGAAGCGGTGCAGGATGGAGAATGCCGCGTCGTCGAAAGAGGGGTTGCCCTGCCAGCCGACGGTGCGCAGGCGATGTTCGATATAGCCGCGCGTCTCGTCGGGGTCGAGCGGGCCAAGGTGGTAGGACGCCACCACCCGCTGGCGCAGCTGCTGCATGTCGGGGCTCTGCAGAATGCCTCGAAATTCCGGCTGCCCGAGCAGGAAGGTCTGGATCAGCGAGCGCTCCTCGTTCTGGAAGTTCGACAGCATGCGCAACTCTTCGACCGCACGCGGCGTGAGATTCTGCGCCTCGTCGACGACCAGTAGCGCACGCCGGCCCTGACGCGCCGCCGCAGCAAGAAAGTTCTCCAGATTCTTCAGCAGCGAGGACTTGGCGAGCCCCTCGTGCTCCAGCCCGAATGAGGCCGCCACGCTGCGCAGCGTGTCTTCGGCATCGAGCTGGGTCGACACCAGCTGTGCCGCCACCAGGCCGTGTGCATCGATCTGGCGGAACAGGTTGCGCACCAGCGTGGTCTTGCCGGCACCTACCTCGCCGGTGATGACGATGAAGCCCTCGCCGAGCGAAAGGCCGTAATCCAGGTAGGCCATCGCCCGCTTGTGCCCCTTGGACCCGAAGAAGAAGCGCGGGTCGGGGTTGAGCTGGAAAGGCTTGGCATTAAAGCGGTAATAGTCTTCGTACATGGGCAATCCGTGGTCGGGGCACCGTGGCCGCGCGCGCATCCTGGACTTAGCAATGGCCATGCCACGCCGGCAGGCCGGTCAGAAGCGCAGGCTGACCGATGCCGTGAGGCTGTTTTCGTCGTAATCCGCCACGGCGACGTTCGAATCCCGTTGCGTGTGGCGGAAAGTCAACGCGCCGCTCAGGTCTTCCGCAAACCGGTGGCTCACGCCCAGGCCAACACTCAAAAGATCGTCGTCGCGCGGGACCGGGGACAGCGGCGTCGCCGACACCTGGGTACGCGTGAGCGTCAAGCCGGCATTGGCCGTTGTCTGCCGCGACATGCGGTAGGTCGTGTTCAGGCCGAGAACACGTGTACGGTCCTCGATGCCGCTGGCGACATAATCGCGCCGGGAATCGCTGTAGCTCAGGGTATGCGTCAGCTTGCCGAGCGTCCAGCCGACGCTGCCGCGCAAGGTCCTGGCGATGAAGACGCCGCTGCGCAGGTCGAACAGCAGACCCGGTGTGCCGCCGAAAGCGACGCAACCCGACGTTGCCGGAGGAAAGGCATAGGGCCAGTTCTCGATCAGGGACACGGAACCATCCTCCGCCACGCACTGATAGTTGTACACCGTGCCGCTGGCCTGGAGGAACTGCGCCATGTCGCTCGCGCCGTCCGCATAGCTGAGATTCCAGTTCGTCGAGCGGGTACGATGGCGTGCGGTCAGGCCATAGCTCTTGCCATAGGCACGCTCTCCTGCCGACGCTTCGATGCTGGTGCGCCGCGACGGCGACCAGCCGATGCCCATGCTGTAGAACGGGCCGTCGATATCGGTGCCGGACGGGGCCGGATAATCGTTCCACTCCTCGCCGGCCGTCCCGAACACCCGGAATTTGCGCGTCAGCGCATAGCCCAACGTGAGGCCGGCACGCTCGAAGCGGGTGTCGATGTCGTCGCGGTTGCGCGCGTCGCGGATGGAATAATCGAGCGCCCAGGTGAGATCGGTGAACCGTGTCCCGCTGGCGAGTCCGGCCGCGAACGCGTTGACGCGCTGCGTCGACGCCACATCGTTCTCGAACAGTGCGCCGCTCGCCGTGTATCGGGCGCTCGCGTTGGCAAACGTGCCGAGGCGCTTCATCACATACGGACTCAGCGAATAGGTGCCGACCGTGGCGCGGTTGCTGCTGTCCGTCCCGGCGTCGGTCTGTGAACCGAGCAGATCGATGAGTTCCTGCGACACGCGCGCATTGCCTTCGACGAACAGGAAATCGTCGACCAGTTCGGCTTTTCCGCTGGCATTGAGGGAATGAAACAGATCGTCGCTCTGGTCGTCGCCGAAGCGTTTCACGCCCGACAAACCGTAATGCATGCCCGCTTCGACGCGCCGCGAGTTTTCCGAACGCAGCGTAAATGCCGGCGCCACCCGCAGAATCGCCGCTTCGTTTTTGTCGGTCGCGGTGTTCCCGGCGTTGTCGGTGAAGGTCGCCGAGGCGTCGAGCACGGGCTCGAAACGCCAGTCGAGCGCTTGAGCCGGCGCCGCCCAGACGAGCGCCATGAAAACGGAAAAAGCTCCGATCAGCGGAGCTTGTCTGTACGACCCCTGCGCCGGGGTACCGGTTTTCTGCTTATTTGCCGTAACTGCCATAGTAACCATAGTAGTAATCCGCCCCCGGCGTCGGTGTGCTCTTGTTGAGCAGCATGCCCACCACCTCGCACGACTGAATGTGGGAGAGCGCTTCGCGCACCGCTTCCTGCGACGTGCGTTCGGCCTCCACCACCATGACGATCTGACCCATGTGCGTCGCCAGCACGCTGGATTCGCTGGTCGCCAGCAGTGGCGGCGAGTCGAACAGGATTATACGGTCCGGGTAGCGGTTGCCGATATCCTCGACCAGCCGCGTCATCGCCGCGCTCGCCAGAAGTTCGGTGGCGCGCTTGTAGGTGCGTCCCGCCGGCAGCACGGTGAGCTTGGCGATGTCGGTACGGATGAGCACGTCGGACAGCTTGAGGTTCGGATCCTGCAGCACGTCGAGCAGGCCTTTGTCCGCATGGATGCCGAGATACTCCGGCACGCGCGGCTTGGCGACGTCGGCGTCGACCAGCAGCACGGTGCGGTCCATTTCCATCGCCATCGAGATCGCCAGGTTGATCGCGCAGAAACTCTTGCCCTCGCCCGGCAGCGAGCTGGTGACCATGATGAGGTTGCCGTTTGTCACCCGTGCCGCGCCCTGGCCGAAGGCGTTGGCGATGAGCGGGCGCTTGATGATGCGGAATTCCTCGGCGATCTGGCTTTTCTCGGCGTCCGGCGAGACCACACCCATGCGATGCAGACGTGCCAGGTTGATCGACTGCACCTGGCTGCCGCCTTCCGCCGGCTCGGTGTCGGGTGCGCTGAACACCGGCTCGACCGGGGTGGCGACGAAGCCGGCCGGCTCGCTCGTGCGCTGCTTGTCGAGCGCGTGCTCGATCAGGCTGGCGTCGCGCGGACGTTCGATTGCAGGCTCGGCGGCCGGAGCGGGGCGGGATGCGCCGCCACCAAGTTTGCCTGCCGCTTTTTCAATGATGCTCATGCTCTCTCCTAGGCCGCGCGCGACATCAGCAGGTAGAGGGCCAGGACCCCGCCGTAGGCGGCAAGCAGCCCGCCCAGGGTGGCGAAATAGGCCAGCAACCCCTTGCGCCGGCGGCGCCTGCTCTCCGCAGTCTCGACCCGCGACACCGCGCCGAGCAGCGGCAGGCCGGTGAGCTCACGCAGGGCACGGCGATCGGTCACAGTACGGCGCAGCTGGCTCAGCAGGAACGCCATCCCGATACCCGCAACGAGTCCACCCAGGGTGACCAGCGACAGCAGCAGCGGCCGGTTCGGCCACGCTGGCTGACTCGGTACGAAAGGCGGGTCGATGACACGGAAGTCGACGGTATCGGTCTTGCTCTCGACCTCGCCCGACATGGTGACCGACTCGCGGCGCTTGAGCAGCGCGTCGTAGTTCTGTTTGTAGACGTCGTAGTCGCGCATCAGCTGGGTGTACTCCTGTTCGACCTGCGGAATCATGTTCGAGGCATTACGCAGTTCGTTGTAGCGCCGCTGGTATTCGGCGACCCGCGCACCCAGCGAGGACACCGTGGCGTCCGCCTCGGCGATGGCGATGGTGATCTGCTGGTAGACCGGATTCTGGATTTTGGCGCCGGCGGGATCGGCCTTGCTGGCGGCTGCCTCGGTCTTCTTCTGCGCTTCCAGTTTCTCGATCAGCCGCCGCGTGGATTGGATGTCGGGATGCAGGTCGGTATATTGCAGACGTAGCTGATCCATTTGCTTCTGCAGGGTCTGGATGCGACCGTCGATCTCCGGATTGCTGACAGCGGCCGCAGCTGCCGAGAGCTCGGGTTCCTCGTCGGAGAGTTGCCGCTTCAACTGGTTGCGCCGGTTGGTCGCCTCCTGCTGGTCGAGCTGCGCCTGCCGCAGCAGCGCCGCGGCCTCCGACAGCTTGCTGTAGTAATTGCCGCCCTCGCCCGGCATCATGCCAATGTTCCTGCGCTTGAATTCGGTCAGCGCGTTTTCCGCCTCGACGAGTTTCTGCTGGTACTGCTGCAGCTGTTCCTCGATGAAGCGCTGCGAACTCGAGATGTCCTGCCGTGTCTTGCCGAGGCTCGTTTCGACGAAGATGGTCAGCAGCGATTGCACCACCTTCTTCGCCAGATCGGCGTTCGGATCCTGGAAGGCGATGGTGTAGAGATTCTCGCGTCCGGCGTCGGCGATGGAAATCTTGCTCGCCAGGTCGTTGAGCATCGTCTCGGTCTGCTCCGGCGTCTTCGCCTTGACGTCGAGATCGGTCATGCGCGCCACCTTCTCCAGCGTCGGGCGACTGACCAGCTGGCGCGTCATCAGCTTGATCTGCTGGTCGATGTCGGGCGCCACCGTGAGGCCGGTAAGCAGCGGCTTCAACAGTGTCTGCGTGTCGACGTACACGCGCGCGGAGGCTTCGTAACGGTCGGGAATCAGCATCACCCAGGTCCAGCCGACGATGCACACCAGCCAGGCCACCGCCACCCCCCACCAGCGGCGGTGCCAGGCCGCCTTGGCGTAGGCGAGGATTTGTTGCAGGACTTGATCCATACGAAACGTTCCGCCTTACAAGAGGCGCCGCCGGAGCGGCGCCGGGCGCCTTAGAACAGGCTTTCGGGAATGACCAGCACGTCGCCGGGCCGCATGTCGACGTTGGCAGCGATGTCGCCGCCCTTCAGCAGGTCTTCCAGGCGCACCCCCAGACGTTCCTGCTTGCCTTCGCCGCCACGCAGGATGTAGGCCTTGTTGCCCGCCGCGAAATCCGTGAGGCCGCCGACCGCGATCATCAGGTCGATCAGGCTCATCTTCTCGCGGTAGTTGAGTGCCTGCGGCTTGGCCGCCTCGCCCACCACGCGGATCTGCTGGTCGAACGGGCCGATGCCGCCGGCGACGATGACGGTGGCGATCGGTTCCTGGATGTACTTGCCGAGCGCTTTCTCGATATCGCGCGCAAGCTGGGTGGGCGTCTTGCCCGACGCCTGCAGATCCTCGACCAGGTTCATGGTCATCTTGCCGTCCGGACGCACCGGGAAGCTGCCCGACACCTCCGGGTTGCGCCAGACGAAGACCTGCACCGAATCGCCGGGGCCGATCAGGTAGTTCCATTCGACCTGACCGGTGCGCTCGGGTGCGGGCGGGTAGGTCGGCGTCGCGGAGCAGCCGGCGAGGATGGCTGCGGCCAGCGCCATGCCGGCGCGTGCGATGGGCGTATCGATCAAGAACATGGTCCGTCTCCCTGTGTTATGCAGTTGGTCGGCGCAATATTATGCCAAATTGAATTGTACAACTGCCTGTTTCGGTCGAAATAGCGAGCAAACCGCAGGCCATCCCCGATACCACGGCCGGACGCGGATTGCCGGCCCGCTGCCCGGGGCGAAGCGTCGATCCGCCGCCATTTCTGTCGCAAGTCTGCCACCCCGCACGGTATCATGGCGGCCATGGACACCCTGTCACCCGCTTCCATCGACTCGCTCGACACCCTGCGCGAACGCATTCACGCCTTTGCCGAAGCCCGCGCCTGGCAGCGCTATCACACGCCCAAAAACCTGGCGATCGCACTCGTGGTGGAGGCGGCCGAGCTGCTCGAACCCTTTCAGTGGCTGACTCCGGAGGAAAGCGCCGCGCTCAACGACGTGCAGCGCGAGGCGGTGCGCCAGGAGATTGCCGACGTCCTCATCTACCTCACGCGCCTGGCCGACCTGCTCGGCATCGATCTGCTCGAGGCCGCAGCCGACAAGCTCGCGCTCAACGCGCGCAAGTATCCGGTCGAAAAGGCCCACGGCAACGCCCTCAAATACACGGATTTCTGACATGAGCGAATCGTATTACGCGCACCACGTGTTCTTCTGCACCAACCAGCGCGACGACGGCGCCAAGTGCTGTGGCGCGGCCGGCGGCCAGCGCATGCGCGACTACCTGAAGAAGAAGATCAAGCAGGCCGACCTGAACGGCGCAGGCAAATGCCGCATCAACACTGCCGGCTGCATGGACCGCTGTGACGAGGGCCCGCTCCTCGTCGTGTATCCCGAGGGGGTCTGGTATACCTATGTCGACGAGAGCGACATCGACGAAATCTTCGAGTCGCACCTCAAACAGGGACGGGTCGTCGAACGCCTGCGCCTGAAGTGACGAAGTGGCGGTGAAGCGTTACAAGCTGCGCATCCCGGTTCCAGCGGGCCGCCTGGAAACCGTCATCGACGATCCCGAAGCCGGCCGCCGCGGTCTTCTGCTGGTGGCGCACCCGCATCCGCTGCACGGCGGCAGTCTCGACAACAAGGTGGTGACGACGCTCGCGCGCGCCGCCAACGAGGCGGGCTGGGTCAGCGTGCGGCCGAATTTCCGCGGTGTCGGCATGAGCGACGGCAGCTTCGACGCGGGCGTTGGCGAAACCGACGACCTGCTCGCCGTGGCGCGTTTCGTCGAAGCGAGTTACCCCGGCCTGCCGTGGGCGCTCGCCGGTTTCTCCTTCGGCGCCTTCGTGCAGCACCGGCTGCGTCGGGAGCTGCCGGCGGTGCGCCTCATCCTCGTCGCGCCGGCGGTCACCATGTACGAATTCGATCCCGTGCCCGCGGATACAGCCGTCATTTACGGCGACGCCGACGAACTCATCCCGCCCGCAGCGATTCGCCAGTGGGCCGGACAGCAGGGTCTCACGGTGAAGGAGATTGCCGGCGCGAGCCACTTCTTCCACGGCAAGCTGAAGGAACTGAAGCAGGCCTTCCTGGAGGCCTGTCCATGCTGAACGTGCGCGGACTGACCAAGTGCTACGGCGCCACCACCGTGGTGCGTGGCCTCGACCTCGACGTACGCCGCGGCGAATGCTTCGGCCTCTTGGGCCCCAATGGCGCCGGCAAGACCACCACGCTGCGCCTCCTGCTCGGCCTCATCGAACCGGACGCCGGCAGCATCGAGCTCGCCGGCCTGGCGGTGCCGCAGCACGCGCGTGAAGCGCGCAGCAAGGTCGGCGTGGTGCCGCAGATGGACAACCTCGACCCCGATTTCACCGTGCGCGAGAATCTCATCGCCTACGGCCGCTATTTCGGGCTGTCGAAAGCGCACATCGCCGCGCGTGTGCCGGCGCTGCTCGACTTCGCCGGCCTTGCCAGCAAGGCCGACGCACCGATCGCGCAACTGTCGGGCGGCATGAAGCGGCGGCTCACGCTGGCACGCGCGCTGGTGAACGACCCCGACATCCTGTTCCTCGACGAGCCTACCACCGGCCTCGACCCGCAGGCGCGCCATCTCATCTGGCAGGGTCTGCGGCGACTGATCGGCGAGGGCAAGACCATCGTGCTCACCACCCACTTCATGGACGAGGCCGAACGGCTCGCCGACCGTCTCGCCATCCTCGACCATGGCGCCATCGTCGCCCAGGGCGCGCCGCGCGCGCTCATCGAGTCGAACATCGAGCCCGCGGTGGTCGAAGTGTTCGGCGAGGGGCTGGAAAACTGGGCGTGTGAGCACGCGGCATCGATCTGCCAGCGCTTCGAGCGCGTCGGCGAGACGCTGTTCTGCTACACCGGCGACGCCGACTGCGTGATCGCCGCTCTCGAAGCGGCGCGCGGCCTGCGCTACGTGCACCGCCCGTCGAATCTGGAGGACGTGTTCCTCAAGCTCACCGGGCGCGATCTGCGGGATTGATGCGGAGGAAAGAATGACTGGCTCCCTGCGGTTCCCCCGTCTGTCCTGGCGCTTCGTCCCGGTGTGGCAGCGCAACTACCTGGTGTGGCGAAAGCTCGCCATCCCCTCGGTCCTCGGCAACCTCGCCGACCCGATGCTGTACATGCTCGGTCTGGGCTACGGCCTTGGCCGGCTCCTGCCGGATGTCGACGGCATGCCTTACCTCACCTTCCTCGCCGCCGGCACGGTCGCCTACAGCACCATGAACGCTGCAACCTTCGAAGTGCTGTATTCGAGCTTCTCGCGCATGCACGTGCAACGCACCTGGGACGCGCTGCTCAACGCGCCGCTCACGCTCGACGACGTCCTGCTCGGCGAACTCGCCTGGGCGGTATCGAAGAGCCTGCTCTCCGGGCTTGCCATCCTGGCGGTAATCTGGGGGCTTGGCCTGTACGGCCACTTCTGGATGACGCTGTGGATCATCCCGGTGGTGGCGATGGTGGGTTTCTGCTTCGGCGGCATGGGCCTGGTGATGAACGCGGTATCGCCGAGCTATGACTTTTTCCTCTACTACTTCACCCTGGCGATCACGCCGATGGTGCTGCTGTGCGGCGTGTTCTACCCGGTGTCGCAGCTGCCGCCGCTGTTGCAGGATATCTCCGCGTGGCTGCCGCTCACCCACGCGATCGATCTCGCGCGCCCGCTGGTCGTCGGCAACGTGCCCCCGAACATTCCGCTGCATGTCGGGGCGCTGCTGATCTACGGCAGCGCCGGCTACGTCATCGCCCTGGCGCTGACGCGCCGACGCCTGTTGAAGTAGGACGGTCGCCCTCGGTCCGATGGGGCGATGTGTCCACCGCCCGACAATCGCGGCGCAAGCGCCACGCCCACAGTGTCACACTCCCGCGGCCTGCCGGTCGGCGTGATAGCTCGAGCGCACCATCGGCCCGCAGGCCGCGTGCCGGAAGCCCATCGCCAGCGCCTCCCGCTCGAACTCGCCGAAGCGCTCCGGGGTGACGAAGCGCAGCACCGGAAGATGGTGCCGCGAAGGTTGCAGGTACTGGCCGAGGGTCAGCATGTCGACCTCATGCGTGCGCAGGTCGTGCATCACCTGCAGAATTTCATCGTCCTCCTCGCCCAGCCCGAGCATCAGGCCGGACTTGGTCGGGATGTCCGGATGCCGCGCCTTGAAGTCCTGCAGCAGCTTCAGCGAATGCGCGTAGTCCGCACCCGGGCGTGTCGCCCTGTACAAACGCGGCACGGTCTCAAGATTATGGTTCATGACGTCCGGTGGCGCGGCATCGAGCGCGTCGAGCGCCCGGTCTAGGCGGCCGCGGAAGTCGGGGGTGAGGATTTCGATGCGGGTGGCGGGCGAGGTCTCGCGCACCGCCTGGATGCACCGGGCGAAGTGTTCCGCGCCGCCGTCCCTGAGATCGTCGCGGTCGACGCTGGTGATCACCACATACTTCAGTGCCATGCGTGCGATCGTCTCGGCCAGATGGTGCGGCTCGTCGACGTCCGGCGCCAGCGGCGTGCCGTGGCCGACGTCGCAGAACGGACAGCGCCGCGTGCACAGGTCGCCGAGGATCATGAAGGTCGCGGTGCCATGGCCGAAGCATTCGCCAAGGTTGGGACAGGACGCTTCCTCGCACACGGTGTGCAGCTTCGCCTCGCGCAGGATGCCCTTGAGCCGCCCCACATTGGGCAGGTTCGGCGACTTGGCGCGGATCCACGGCGGCAGGCGTTGTCTTTCCTGCGGTACGATCTTGATCGGGATGCGCGAGGTTTTCGCGGCCCCCTTGTGCTGAACGGGGTCTGCCATGATCTGTCCTGAAGTCTGAGACGGAATTTTAGCCCATATGCCTCCCGGCCCCGACCCTGCCGGTAGCGGGGCCGCGCGCTCAAGCTTTGTCCCGCGCTGCCGATTGACCTTGTGTAGCCCACCCGTTTCTTCGGAAACCCGCATGAAGATCAGCAGCAGCGACATTCAGCTTGCCAGTCGGCACGCCGCCATCAGCCAGGATACGGTCAGGGAGTCGCTGCGCGTGTGGGTGCGCCCGCCCGCCGCCGCAGGCCAGTCAGGCGGTGCCGGCAGCCCGCCCGAACCCGTCTCACTGGTGCGCATTTCCCCCGAGGCACGCCACGCGCTGGAAACCACGCCTCCCGCCTCGGTCGACCCGGACGAGCTCCTCGAACTCGACCTGCGCTACCTGCTCGTCAAGCGGATGGTCGAACAGCTCATCGGTCACGAAATCAAACATCTGCGTGCGTCGGATCTGCGGGCTGCCGTACCGGCGGACCTGTCTGTTCCGGCTGCGACTGCCGCTGCCGCACCCGCGCCGCGGCTGGCCGGATTCGGCATCGAATACGACCGTCACGAAAGCCACTACGAAGCGGAGCAGACGGGTTTCGCCGCGCAGGGCGTGGTGAAAACCGCTGACGGCCGCGAAATCAGCTTTCAGCTCGAACTCGCCATGAGCCGCGCGTATCACCGGCAAGAGACGATCAGCCTGCGCGCGGGCGACGCCGCGGTGAAAGATCCGCTGGTCATCAACTTTGGCGGCCAGGCCGCGCAACTCGGCGACACCCGATTTTCGTTCGACCTCGACGCCGACGGCGTGCAGGATTCCATCGCCTTCGTCGCTTCAGGCAGCGGCTTTCTCGTTCTCGATCGCAACCGCGACGGGGTGGTGAACGACGGCAGCGAGCTGTTCGGCCCGCGCACCGGCGATGGCTTCCAGGAGCTGGCGCGTCACGATGCGGATGGCAACGGCTGGATCGACGAAGCCGATCCAGTCTTCAGCGAACTCCAGGTCTGGACCCGTGACGCCGAAGGCCGGGACGGGCTCACCGCCCTCGCAGCACTGGGCATCGGCGCCGTTGGACTGGCGCACGTCGCCACGCCCTTCAGCCTCAAAACCGATGGCAACGAGCTGCTGGGACAGGTCCGCAGCAGCGGGGTGTACCTGAACGAAAACGGCACCGTCGGCAGCGTGCAGCAGATCGATCTGGTCGTTTGAACCTAGAAACCGCAGTTGGACGCGCCCGATGGTGCGTCTGATCGCGTGCCTGCCGCGAAGCAACGACGCCGCAGGCCGGGGCCTGCAAGGAGGCGCGACAAAGGCTGGCGCGTGAGCAGGCGTGCCAGCGGGTGCGTAGC
>JANJXF010000122.1 GCA_024709165.1 Thiobacillus sp.
ACGCACCCGATGGCACGCCTGCTCGTGCGCCTGCCTTTGTCGCGCCTCCTTGCGGGCCCCGGCCCGCGGCGTCGTTGCTTCGTGGCAGACACCCGATCAGACGCACCCTCGGGCGCGTCCAACTGCGGTTTTTAGGTTGAATGAGCACGCTTCCACATGAAACCAAAGTCTGCCTGCTGCATGAACCCATCGTCGGCGCCGTCGGCCTGCCCGCCGACCGCCCCTTCGTCAGCATCAAGGGCGACCCCAGCCTGCGCGAGACCGTTCCGCTGCGCCCACGCCATCCATCGCGCCTCGACCAGATCGCCGGGACCGTGCTGGAGACCTGCGCCGCGCTGCTGCGCGACACCGGCGTCTTCGCGATCTACGTCGGCTTCAACAGTTCGGAAGTGCGCACCGAATCCATCTTCAACCCGTTCGCCTACGAGGTGCACGACGCCGAGGACCTGGTGAAGCCCGGTTACACGGCACGCCATTTCGTCAGCGTGCCCTACGAAGAGAAGATGCGCACCATCGCCTGGGTACGCGCAATGATCCAGACCGGCCCGCTGCGCACGTACCTGCCCGCCCACTGGCAAAAGCTCATGGACGGCGAACGTAACGCCTGGAAACCGCTCGCGGTGGAACGCATCGACGAGATCGTGCAGAGCTTCGACGTGCTGCGCGGCATCGAGGGCTATTACCTGCGCAATGCCGCGATCTCGCTGTCCGAGGGCATCGTGCGCGCCTCGTACAACTGCGACGGCACTTATATCGTGCGCGCGGACTACTTTCCGGAATTCGTGCGCATCAACACACCCTGAAGCCTCACAAACCCGCTGCCTCCGCGCGTACGGCGTCGGCATCGGCTCGGGCGCCCGCGGCTTCGTAGCGCTGCGCAGCCAGCGCAAACCAGCGCGCCGCTTCCGCACGCGCGCCACGATCGCGCGCCAGCCAGCCGCGGTAGCGTGCCGCAACGGCCGTCCAGTAGCGGTCGCCGGCGCCTTCGATCAGGTCGGCGCCCTCGTCGAGCAATGCCTGTGCGCCGGCCCAGTCGCCCGCTTCGCGCCGCAGGTTGCCCAGATTCATCAAATGCTTGCCGAGGTGATGGAAGTGGCCGTGCGCGCGATTGAGCGCGACGGCCGCACCGATCCATTGCGTGGCACCCGCACGATCGCCCGCGGCCTGCAGGATGAGGCCGACGTTGTTGAGGCTCGCCGAGCGTTCGGACAGGTCCGGGTTGAGCGGAATCGATTCCCGGTACAGCCCAAGCGCCGCAGCCACGTCGCCGCTCGTATACAGCAGCCCGGCAAGATTGTGCAGCGCGGTCGCCAGGTTCTGTCGGCTGTGTTCCGCCCGCGCCGCCGCCAGCGCGGCACGGCCATAGCCGAGCGCTTCGTCCTCGTGCCCCAGGCGGCGCAAGGTGACGGTGAGCCAGTTCCATGCATAGGTACGCAATTCGGCCTGCGGCGCACCCGCCTCGACCGCACGCAAATGGCGCAGCGCGCGTTGGAAATCGCCGGTTTCATAAGCGGCGCGTGCCGCGCACAGCGCGGCCATTGCGTCGGCCGGCACCATCGCCAGCGCCGCCTGCGAGAGTTCGGCCGCACGTGCATAGTCGAAACGCATCAACGCATCGTGGCAGGCGTCGGCCTGTGCCCAGGGCGCCCAGACGGCGAGCAGGGCGCACTCAATCCAGCGGCGAATCGACATAGGCGCGCTCCCGTGGACAACCCGAATTGTAGTGCCGCATGCCGGCTTGAGCGATCGGCAAGGGCTTGCCCGGCGCACCGGTCAGCGGGTCGCGCTCGAACACCACGCGCACCTCGCGCAGCATCGGTCGTCGTTTTCCTCGCTCGGACGTGCGCGGCGTGCGACAGTCGAAGCCGATCGCATCCAGCAGCGCCGGGTCGCGTCGTGCCAGCGCCGCGCGCAGCGTCGCCAGCGCGACCTCACGCCCCGTGTGACGCGCGATTTCCGGACCAAGTGCGCGGTTGACACGTTCGGCGAGTGCAGCAGCGGCGGTGAAGTAGTCGGCTTCGGACAGACCCGCGCAGCGGCCGTGCTTGGCCCACTGGTAGCGATCCAGGCAGTCCGCCGTCGCCGGCATCGCACGGGCCAGTCGGATGCGCGTCTCTGCCGGCAGACGCACCGCCGGCATGCGGCAGGATGCCACGCGCTTCTCTCCGCCGCACCACTGCGGATGATCGCGGTCTTGGCGATTCGGCCACAGGCCGTGCAGAGTCAGCGGCATCGCCTTGAACGCCGCATCCGACAAGGCGCGGCATTGTGGGTCGTTGCGCTTCCGGGGTGGCGCGTCCTCGCAGAACGCTGGCGCCACGGTGAGTGCCAGCAGGTAATAGTCGAAGCGCGCCGGTTCCGCCGCACCCACAAGCGGCACAAGCAGCCAGGCAAGTGCAAACCCGATCGCTCTCATTCCTCGCCGTTCAACCACCGAAGCGGTTGCGGAAGCCCGCATCGAGATTGATCTCGTGCGCGGTCTGCGCACCGATCACGCAGTGTTCAAGACTGTCCGGCATCACAGCCTTGCCGTTCGCCGCAACGAAGCGGCCAGCCATGATTTCCGCCACACGGCGTGGGCCCTGCGGCAGTTCTGGCTCGGCGTAGCCCTGTGGATAAAGCGGGAAGCCATCGGCGGCGTACTTGTCGCTCGCGCCGAGGGTATGCAGCAGTTCGTGCGCAACGACGATGCGGTTCTGCCGCGCCTGCCCGGGATCGGAAAACACATGCACCACGCCGATCAGGCCCTTCTGCAGTCCAAGTGATTGGGGCAGCGCCACGCCTGCCTCCTGAGGCGTGTGATAGAGGAGAAAGAGCTTGATCGTGCCGAGTTGGGGCAGCACGCTGCCGGATTGACGGTACACCCACCATCTCAGCTTCAGACTCCACAGCATGATCTGCAGCACGTTGCCTCCCTGCGGCGGCAACGGCGGCAGCACACGGAGTTCCGGCTTGAGCGTGAAAGTTGCTGCGGGCGACACCCGCACGCCGTATGCCGCGATTTCGCGTTCGAGAAACGCGCTGACGTCATCGAAATCTTTTTCATCGAGCGCGGCAATGGCCGCCGCGGCCCCATCCGACCCATCGAAATTGATGGGCACCACCTGCACTTCCAGGGGGCCCCGCCAGGCGCGCGCCATCCATTGTTCGAGCCCGTTGAGGCTCAGTGCCGCAGCGAGAGCGCCCAGCAGCAGCAGAATGCGAAGACGGCGGAAGGTCATGGGTCGCCCTGGTGAAGCGATTACGGGGCAGCAGGTGCCGGCGTGCCGCGGCTGGCTACACCCAGTTCGAGCTTGCTTGGCACGAGCCGGTCCTTGAGCGACTGTTCGACCGGCACCAGGATGTTGACGCGCGCCGGATCGAGACCGAGAGCGACGAGCGCGTTACGCATCGCGACACCACGTGCCTTGGCGAGCTCGATGAGTGCGGCGTCGGGGATTTTTGTCTCGCGGGTCAGGCGCTCGAGAAGCTCCGCATGTACGGCAGACGCCGGCCCCTCGTCACGGGTCTTGAACTGGCGTCCAAGCCGCTCGATGAACTGGCTCTCCAGCACGCGACTGGCGGCGCCCGCATCCTTGGGGCGGAAACCCGCGCGCAGCTTCTGGTAATCCTCCTTGCCGGCGAGTGCGACGTAGCGATCCTCAAGCCAGGTCTGCACCTTGTAGTTGTTGACGTCCACCGGACCGGGCGCTTCGCCGGCGGCAAGTTTGACGCCCGCCACCACGGCCGCCTCGTGACGGATCGCCTGTTCCTGCAGGGCGCGGCGGTCGACCGCGGGGTCATAACCGGGCGCCAGCGCGAGTGCCAGCGCCGGGCGTTTGCTCAGCGCGTCGGCAAGAGTCTTGAGCTTCTCCTGCTCCGGCGGCAGCAGCGCACTGCGACCGGGATCGAAGGCGACCGCCTCGAATTTTTCTCCGCTGCCGCCGAGCAGCTTGCCCAGCGCGCGGAACGGTGCGGTGACGAGCTTGGTGAGCACGTTGACGATGGCCTTCCAGATGATGCGCCCGTAACTGAACTGCGGGTCGTCAAGGTTGCCCGACACCGGCAGATCGAGATCGATGACACCGTTGCTGTCCTCCAGCAGCGCGATGGCGAGATCGAGCGGCAACTTCATCGCATCGGGGCTGTCGACGCGCTCGCCGAGCTTGAGCTTGTTGACGATGAACTTGTTCTCGCCGGCAAGCTGGCGCTGCTTGATCTTGTATTCCAGATCGACCGAAAGTTTGCCTGAATCGATGCGACGTCCGGCAAATTTTCCCGAATACGGCGTCAGGTTGGTCATCTCCA
The DNA here is from genome assembly GCA_024709165.1 of Thiobacillus sp. Taxonomy (GTDB): domain Bacteria; phylum Pseudomonadota; class Gammaproteobacteria; order Burkholderiales; family Thiobacillaceae; genus Thiobacillus. The sequence goes on from JANJXF010000122.1 coordinate 4,288, forward strand.
GGTTGCGGAAGCTGAGTCCGAGGTCGGTGAAGTCGGTGGCGCGGAACGGCTGGATGGCGCCGCGCACACGCGCCGAACCGTATTCGTCGACCTTGCCGTCGAGTTCCACCTGGGCGGTGGTGGCCGGATCCGTCGACAGTCCGGTGATCACGCCTCCAAGCTCGTGCATGCGCGTGCCGAACTGCGGCGTGAGCGACAGATCGGCGAATTCGGCGTTGGCGCCGACGATGCGCAGACGCTCGACGACGACAGGAAACGTCTCGACCTCCTCTGGCTTCGCCGCGGGTGCGGCGGCCGTTGCGGACGGCGCGGTCTCTACGGGCGTGCGGCGGACACGCTGCAGGTTGAGCGTCTTGTCTTCGAAGATGATGACCTTGCCGAACGGACTGGTCGCGGTGAGTTCTCCCAGATGCAGCCGGTTCGGCAGCAGGTTGAACGACAGGGTGCTGGAAGCGAGTTTCTCCCAGCCGAGGAACGCTTCCGCGGTGTCTTCTTCCGTGATGGCAAGATCATCAACCGCGAAGCCGCCGTCGTAAGCCAGTTTCATGCCGGCTTTCGCCGGAGAGAATTTCACACGCCCGCGTGTCGACGCCGTACCCGAGTGCAGCGTCAGGCGCGCGAACTGGTTGACGTAGGGCGCAAACGGTTTCAGCGACAGACCGGCGAGTGCGATACGCAGGTCGCCGCGGGCGGGCGCCGGTGTGACGCGCCCCTGCACGTCGAGACGCCCGCCCTGCTTCACCTGCAACGCCGCCTTCACGTCCAGCGGACGCGCAAGATCGAGCGACACGTCGCGCGTTTCCACGCGTCCGTGTTCGATACCCAACCGCACTGCGGGCTTCGTGCTGCGGTCTTCCACCTCCACCGCGGCGTCTTCCAGCACCAGCCGCGCCAGCGCGAGTTTCCAGGGTGGCGCTGGGGTGGCTGGTTGGGCAGCCACCGGTGCCGATGGCAGACGCGACGCCAGCATCGCCTGCCAGTTGAGCGGCTG
>JANJXF010000130.1 GCA_024709165.1 Thiobacillus sp.
ACGCACCCGATGGCACGCCTGCTCGTGCGCCTGCCTTTGTCGCGCCTCCTTGCGGGCCCCGGCCCGCGGCGTCGTTGCTTCGTGGCAGACACCCGATCAGACGCACCCTCGGGCGCGTCCAACTGCGGTTTTTAGGTTGAACCTAAAAACTGCAGTTGACCGCTCATAATCCTCACGAAAGTCGCATGAGTACAAGATTTTTTGCCTTCGATACCGTTTATCTGATGGGTGAGACCGCTACGCACCCGATGGCACGCCTGTTCGTGCGCCTGCCTTTGTCGCGCCTCCTTGCGGGCCCCGGCCCGCGGCGTCGTTGCTTCGTGGCAGACACCCGATCAGACGCACCCTCGGGCGCGTCCAACTGCGGTTTTTAGGTTGAATGCAGAACAAGCAGAAAAACAACGTCAAGTGAAACCCAATTCCGTTCCGGGAGGTAAGGCCCAATGACCTGTCACGCCTATCTGTTCGAGGCGCGTTCGATCCAGCAGTACATTCTCGCTTCGGGCCGGCTGGCCGAAATGGTCGGCGCGAGCAAGCTCATCGATGCCCTGACCGACACCACCCTGGACACGGCGCTCGAGGCGCTCGGCCTGAAGGAAACCGACGACTTGTCGCGACTCGATGGGACGCATGTCGCGTTTTCACGCCGCGAGGGGGGCGTGTTCGTCGCCTTGTCCGCCGACAGGCCGCGGACGGAGCGGCTGCGCGCCTTGTGGACACTGGCCGTGCAGAACGTTGCGCCGGGACTTGAGTGGATCGACGCCCTTGCTGACGGCGAAACCTTCGCCGAAGCAGTCGATGCGGGGTATGCGATGCTCGCCCAGCGGCGCAGCCAGCCTTCCGCCACGCTTCCCGAGGCCACGCCCTACATGCGCGTGGCGCCGCGCACCGGCGAGCCGGCGGTCGAACGCGGCAAGAAGGGCGAATGGCGCGACGGCGCGGCCGGGCTGAAACACGCGGCCAGCAAGGCCGATTCGCGCCTGCGCAAGAAATTCCTCCCGCCCGAACTGTGGGAGAAGGGCTACGTTTTTCCGCGCGAACTCACCCCCAAATCGGACTCGGATCGCTACGGCTTTCCGTTCCTGGGTGAATCCAAGCGCAACGTCGCCATCATCCACGCGGACGGCAACGGCCTCGGTCTTATCCTCAACGCACTCAAGGACGCCCTGGCCGGCCAAGACGATATCGGCCAGCGCTACCTCGCCATCTACCGCGGCTTTTCCAATGCCATCGGCGAGGCCACCCGGAATGCCGCGCAGCGCGCCACCGGGCAGGTGCTGGTGCCCAAAGCGCGCAGCCACGACGACAGGCAGACCCTCCCGGCGCGGCCGCTCGTGCAGGCCGGCGACGACCTCAACATCATCGTCCGCGCCGATCTCGCCCTCGACTTCACCCGCGTATTCATCGAAGCCTTCGAGGAGGAAACCGCCGCCGCGCTCGCCCAATGGAAACAGCAGGCGCTCGCCGGTCTCGACGTTCCTGGCCTGCCGGACCGCCTGACGGCCTGCGCCGGTGTCGTCTTCTGCGGCGCCAGCCAGCCCTTTGCCAGCGCCTACGGCCTGGCCGAGGCCCTCTGCAAGGCCGCCAAGCAGCAGGCCGGGCACCACAAGGTCGGCGCACTCAAGCCCGGCGGTTTCCTGTTCCACCGGATTTCCAGCAGCTTCATCGACGACTGGGACACGATCCTTGCCGACACGCTCACCGTCACGGACGAAGCGGGCAAGCCCCACCGCCTCACCCTCGGACTGTATGGCGTCGGCAAGATCGCCGCACAGGCCAGCCTGCCGCGCTGGTGCGACCTCGAAACCCTGCAGGACCACTTCGCCAGCGAGCGCCTGTCGCGCGGCGCCATGCGTGAACTCGCCATGCTCATGCACCAGTCCCCCCACCTGATGCGGGAACGCTACGCCCGCTGGCGCGAGAACGTCCGCAAGTCGGCCGGCAAACTGCTCGCCGAAATCGACGCCACCCTTGCCATGCTGGGCGTGCGCAATCCGCAAGATTCCCTGTTCGCCGAAGGCTTGTCATGCCCGGCCACCCCGATCGGCGACGTCATCACGCTGCTTGCCGTCAGCCGCGCCGGCGCCGCTCCTGAGGATCGTCCATGAACACGCGCACCCTGCAGCTTGAATTCCACGACCTGTGGCACGTCGGCAGCGGCCGAGGCCGCGGCGCCCATCTCGACGCCGTCGTCGACCGCGACGAATACGACCTGCCCTACGTTCCGGGGCGCATGCTCAAGGGCGTACTGCGCGACGCGGCCGAACGGCTGGCCGAATGGCGCGCAGCCAGCACCGAAACCGAGGCCCTCCTGGGCGCGCTTTTCGGCAGGCCGGGCCACGGCGATGGCGGTGCCGGGCACGGCATGCCGGGTGTCCTGCATGTGAGCGATGCGCGCCTGCCGGGCGATGTTGCCCAATGGCTCGCTTCCGGTGAGGGCAAGGACTACCGCGAGCGCATCTTCCGCGAGCACTTCTCCACTCGTATCGACCACGCCAGTGGAACCGCCAGCCAATCGTCGCTGCGGGGTATCGAGACCGTCGTACCCATGACGCTGGTCGCCGAAATCAGCATCGGCAGCGAGCCGCACGCCGGCCCCGGTTTCGATCTCCTGCGCACGGCCCTGCCCCTCGTGCGGGCGCTTGGCGCCCACCGCAACCGTGGCTTCGGCCGCGTCTCGCTCTCGTTCAAGGAATCCGCATGATGCACGAGTTGGTACTCGACCTCGAACTGGCGGACGAAATCGTCGTCAGCCGCACCAGCGCGACCGCCGGGCAGCACCGCTGCCTGCCGTTCATCCCCGGCGCCACGCTCCTGGGTGCGCTGGCTTCGCGCATGTATGACGCCAACGACCCGCGCATGTATGACCTCTTCCATGCCGGGCGCGTGCGTTTCGGCGACGCCCGCCCGCTCGCCGCCGCCGGCGGCACCTGGCCCGTGCCGTTCGCCTGGCACAGCGACAAGGGCGGCGATCCCCCGCAGCGCGACGGGCGCTGGAATCCCCGCGCCATCGCGAGCCTGGTCGCGGTCGGCGTGAAAGACAGCGCGTTCCTGCAGGCGCAGCAGATCCGCGAAGGCTTCGTCGGCGAGACCGACATGCATGCGCGTCCCCGCACCCGCTACCGCATGAAAACCGCCATCGATCACGCTACCGGCAGCGCAGCCGAAAGCCAGCTGTTCGGCTACGAAGCCCTCGCGCGCGGCCAGCGCTTCCGCGCCCGCATCACCGCGGACGACGCCGGCCTCCTGCAAACGCTGCATGCGCAACTGGGCAGCGTGCTCCATCTGGGCCGCTCGCGTTCCGCCCAGTACGGCCGCGCCCGCATTCTCTCGGCAACGCAGCCCGCGCCCGCTGCCTCGCCCTGCCTGCCGCTCGCGGAGCTGGATGGCGCCTGGCATCTCGTTCTCTGGCTCGCCTCCGATCTCGCCGTGCGCGACGTCCGGACCGGCATGCCCACCTTTACGCCCACGCTCGCCGATCTGGGCATCGACGATCTCCTCGCCGGCGTTCCTGCTGTGGAAAAGACCTTCGTGCGCCCCCGCCGCTACCGGCCCTACAACGCCCGGCGCGGCAGCCACGATCTCGAACGCCAGGTCATCGGCGCGGGCAGCGTACTCTGCTATCGGCTCGATCGCCGCCCCGATCCGGCCGCCGAGTCCCAACTCGGCGCCCGGCTCGCCGCCAGCCTGGGCGAACACCGCGAGGCCGGGCTCGGCGAAATCGTGCTCGACCCCGCGCTGACGCGGCTGCTGCTGCAGCGCAATCCCGAATTCGTCGCCGCCGCGGCAGCAATTCCCGCCAACCCGCCCGCCAGGCCCGATCACCCCCTCGTTGCCTGGCTCACCGCGGGCGAGCAGCGCGACAAGAGTGAATTCGAAGCCAACGCCTGGGCGGAAAAGACACTTGCAGGACTGTGTGGCGCCTATGCATCGGCTCGTCGCTACAACGGTATCGCCGCGGACCTGGCGTACGGCCCGGGCGCCTCGCAGTGGGGGCGCGTGCAGGAAACCGCCGTCAGCACACCCGGGCGCGAACCCCTGTTGGCGACACTGTTCGAAGGTGATTCCGCAGTGTGCAAGAAAGGCGACGAGGATTGGGGCACTGCGAGCGGCAAGCCGGGTGAAACCTTCCGCACCTGGCTCGAAGCCGCCGTCAGGCAAGCCTATGAAGAAGGCGTCGGCGCGCGCGGCGTCATTCGCCTGGCCGCGCTCGCCAGGGCCGACGCACCGTGGAACCGCACACACAACAAGGGAGACGCGGCATGATCCCCATCCACCCCCTCGTCCGTCTCGCGCGCGTCACGCTTCAAACGGCCGCGCCCCTGTCCATCGCCAGCGGGCGCAACGACGGCATCTTCGACACCCACCTCGTGCGTGACGCCAACGGCCTGCCGCTCCTGCCCGGCACCGCCCTGGCCGGCGTGTTGCGGCATCACGTCGTCGACCTGCTCGGCGAGGGCGTGGCAGACCGCCTCTTCGGCCACCACGGCCGGGGCGCGGAGGAAGGCCATACCTCGCGCGTGAGCGTGACACATGGCCACCTTCACGACCAGGACAACCGCCCCGTGGACGGCCTGTGCGTCGACCTGTCGCCCTGGCTCAAGCCGCTCGCCGACGCCCTGCCACCCAAGCGTGACCATGTCCGCCTCAACCGGCGCGGCAGCGTGGACGGCAGCGGCAAGTTCGACCGCGCCTTCCTTCCCGCCGGCCACCGCTTCAGCTTCGACCTCGCCCTGCAATCCGAAACCGACGAGAGCGCCGAATGGGACGCCCTGCTCGGTGGGCTTGCCAGCGCCACCTTCCGCCTCGGCGGCGCCACCCGCGCCGGCTACGGTGCCGTCGGCGTACACGCCATTCGCGCGCTGACGGCCGACCTGCGCACCGCCGAAGGCCGGGCCGCCTTCGCCGCCTGGCCCACGCGGCTCGATGCCCCGCTGCCGCCCATGGCCGCATCCATCCAGCCGCCCTCGGGCGCCGGCGATGCCCTCGCCGTGCAACTCGTTCTCACCCCCGAAGCCGGCTTCCGCATCGGCCAGCCCGGCGCGACCGCGCTGAGCCGCGACAGCAAGCCCGCCGACGCCGTGCCCTACACCGAACGGCGCATCGTCTGGCGGGACGACAAGGCAGGTGAGGGGGCGCGCCAGATCGTCATCCCGGCCTCCAGCGTCAAAGGCGCCCTGCGCCACCGCACCGCCTTCCATCACGCGCGCCTCACCGAACGCTTCATCAGGCGAGACGAGCGGCTCGACGACCACGCAAGCGCGGACGACGGGCTTGCCCCCTTGTTCGGCGACGCCAGCGACACCTCCGGGGGCCTCGCCGGCTGCCTGTGGTTCGACGACGCCGTGCTTGGCGACGGCACTTGGAAGACCGCCACCCAGATGCACGTTTCCATCGACCGTTTCACCGGGGGCGCGCGCGCGGGCCGGCTGTTCAAGGAAGAGCAGGTTCACGCCACCCAGCGCGACACCGTCAAGCTTCGCATCGCCCTCGATCGCAGGCGCCTGCGTGCCGCCGCACCCGAGATGCGGCGCGCCCTGCGTCTCGCCCTCGAAGACCTCGCCCAAGGCCGGCTCGCGCTGGGCGCGGCATCCAGCCGTGGTCACGGCTTCTTTACCGGGCGCATCGAGGGCGCGCTCGTCGAACTGGAGAATCCCGATGACTGAAGCCGCCGCACTCGATCAACTGCACGCCGACTGGAACGCCTTCAAGGACCGCCACAACCGGTCTGCCGAGCGCATTGCCGAAGAATTCCGGCCGGCCGCGCTCGACACCCGCGCCTGGACCGTCGACGAGCCCGCCGCCGTGCGCGCCGCCATCGCCGAATTTGGCGGCGAACAGGGCTGGCTCACCCTTACCGACCGCCACGTCCTGCTGCAAGAACTGGAGCCTGCCGGCATCATCCTCAACGGCGAACTCTGCAAGGCCGGCGCAAGCCTGCACATCCGCCACCAGGGCGGCCGCTGGCTGCTCGCCCACCATCGCGAAACCGCCGGCGCGGCGCCGACCCACCTGGCATGCGAGCGCCGATTCGCCAGCGTCACCGGCGAGACCGACGCCATCGTCTACCGCATCTTCTACCAACCCACCCCGGACCGCGGCACGCAACCTGCCGTCGCCCGCTTCATCGGATTCATGGAGGCGTAGAACATGGATGACAAGCCAAAACAGGGGCGCCCGCATCAAGGGGCAGGGCAGAGGCCTCGCCAGCACGATAACCGACAGCAAGGGCGAAATGGGCACGACTCCAGATCGTCCCGGCAAGAAAAATTCGCCGGGGTCATCACCGCACCCTACAACTTCGTTCCACTGTCGAAGTGGATCCTGCACCCCGAGTGGCAGGCCGCCGTCTCTCACGATCTGCCGTTCGAAGACGGGCTCTGCGGTGAACTGACCATCGAGATCATTGCCGAGACCCCCATACTCATCGGCAGCGAGAAAGCGGCCGGGAGCGGCGCTGTTCACCCCTACCGGCTTCCGGGCGGCCCCTATGCCATACCTGGCGCCAGCCTCAAGGGCATGGTTCGTAACGTGCTGGAAATCGCCACCTTCGGTCGCATGAGCGCGGTGGACGACCAGCAGCTTGCCCTGCGGGACCTCTCCGGTCCGACCAAGGGTGACTACCAGAAAAAATTTGCCGACACCGGCAGCAAGATGGACCGCGAAGGTCAACGCCAAAAAACCTTCATCGCGCTGCCCGAAACCGGCTGGCTGAAATATGCGAACGGTGAATGGCGGCTCACCCCCTGCGAGCATGCCCGGGTGGACCACGATGTGCTGGATAGCCTGCTCCGCGGCAAAGACGCGCCGGAGGACGCGCCCAGGCCATTCAGACAAATCCGCGAGTCCAGCAGGTCCGAGTCCCAACAGGGCAGTGACGAGGCAAACCCCAAGCTGCCCATTCTCAAATACCAGCGCTTCATCGACTACGCGGCCAAGAAGCAGTCAAAACCACCCACCTGGAAATTTCTCCATGTACGCTGCGAAATGGAGGACCAGGCCTACGCCCAGCGCCATAGCGCGGACAAGAACGGGCAACACAAGCATCTCTACTATCGGCGTGTGACTCAGTTCGGTGGAACCCATACCGGACATCTCGTCTTCACCGGTCAGCCGGGCCCGAAGAAACACATGGAATTCCTGTTCTACGAGGGTGCCCAGCCGCGTGAGCCGATTACCGTACCGAAGGAAGTCATGCAGGCTTTTCTCGAATTACACAACCCGTCGACGGAAAGCAACAATGGCCGGCGCCCGCCCGCCTCGGTCGTATGGGATTTCCACAAGCGGGAACGCCCGTATGGGGATCGGGGCACGCCTGTGTTTTTCCTGCGCGAAAAAGGCGAGATCGCCTCCATGGGACTCGCGCAGATGTACCGCCTTCCCTACAAGCTGAGCCTCGGCCAGGCCATCCGCAACACGCAGAAGCAGGCCCGCCAGGGCGAAGCGGATTTCTGCGAGGCGGTGTTCGGCCACATCGCCGAAGAAACCGACAACGGCCTGCGCAGCCGCGTGTCTTTCAGCCATGCCGTCGCCCGGGGCCAGGTCCAGCCTCAATTCTTGCCCGCTACCATTCTCAACGGCCCCAAGGCGTCCTATTTCCCCAACTACATCTGCCAAGCGCAGAGCAGCCCCCAGGGCGACCGCCTGCGGGAAAACGGACAGTACACCACGCTCATGAGCGAGGAGGCCCGGGTGCGCGGCTGGAAGCGCTATCCGGTGCGCGGCAGCCACAAGCTGCAGGACCTCACGCCAGACCAGCAGAAGAACAGGGACATTCAGACCCAGCTCAATCCCCTGCCAGCCGGCACCCGGTTCGAAGCCCGCATCCGCTTCCACAACCTGCTGCCCGAAGAACTCGGCGCGCTCGTCTGGGCGCTCAACTGGGGCGGCGGCGACCGCTACCGGCATTCCCTCGGCATGGGCAAGCCCTTTGGCATGGGACAGGTCAAACTCGATATCAAGTCCTGCCGAATCGTGCCCAACCAGCAAGAGCGCGCTGCACTCACCCATGAAGAATACATGGCACGTTTCACCGCATACATGGAGGCGGCCCATGCTGCCGGCAGGGGCGGAAAATCCTGGTGCGGCTCGGTTGAAATCCGGACGCTGCTGGCCATGGCGAACCCCGAGATCGGCAAGGCCCAGCCGCTGGAGCACATGTCGCAGAGCGAACGAGACAATCCTTTCCAACAACGCAAAAAGGATGGGTTGGTCCTGCCCAACTACCCGATGGAGCCGGAAAATACATGAAACCGACGCGCGCGGCCTGCGTCATGAGTCGCCGTGAGTTTTCGTTGTCATCTTGCTGCCGTTCGGAGGTATGCGGCATGAAGAAGAGCAATTCCTGCCGCAAGTCACGGAGAGCCGCGCATGAATTTTGACCTGGCCGCCTTCACCCGCGACACCGTCGATCTCATCGGCATCTGGGTGGGCCTCATCGTCGCCATCCCCATCTTCTTGACCTGGTATTCCGTCGCGTTTGGCGACGCACGGCGGCGGCGCAAGGAATACGAGGAGATCAAGGACAATCCCGGCAACAGACCGAGCATCCTGATCGTGGATCTCAAGCCGGAGGTCGACATTCGCCCGCAGGTCGTCAGCTACTGTGCGCAACATGCGGGACTCAAGGACATTCCCGAAGACCGGCTTGTCACCGTCAGCCGCTCGAAACCGCTGAAGCCGGAAGACATGGAGAAACTCGACCAGGACATCCGCGAGGCCGTGTCCAGGCTGATGAGCATGGGCACCGACGTGACGCACTGCTTCTATGCCGGTCCGACCCTCGGCATGGCGCTGGTGGGCAAGCGCTTCGCCAACGCCCACCATGTCATTCTTTATCACCATGCTGCGGACGGGTATCAGAATTGGGGCCCGCTGCGCTACGACATGTGATCGTGCCCACCCTCTACCTCCTCAATTCCCCCGTCCTCACCGGCTATGGTGACTGGCGCTTCGAGGGGCCGATTGCGCCCGAGGCGGCGCAGACGCTCGTAGCCGGCGGCTTCGTTTCCGCCATCGGACACTCCGGCGCGGCGCAGTTGATGGCGGCGCTCCTGGGAAGGGAAGTGTCCGTCAACCGCATGACCGTGGCGATGCAGCCAGGCGAGCGTGCACTGGTGCTGCGCCTGCTCGAGCGCCTGCCCGAGGGCGCCGTGCTCGACACCGCCGCGCTCGAAGCCAGCCGCTGGGAGCTGGGCCTGCTTACCCGCACCGCCTGAACCCATGACGCGCCCCACCTACGACACCATCGTGTGCCTGGTTTCCGAGCAGGCCATTCCCAACCTCACCCCCGTGCTCGACCCCGCGTTCCGTCCGGCGCGCGTCGCCCTCGTCGTCAGCGACGACAGCATGGCCCAGCGCGCCGCGTGGCTCGGCCGGGTGCTGGAGCGTCACGGCCTGCCTTCCAGCATAGAGCGGTTGCAGAATATCGACGACTTCGCCGCCATGCTGCAGCGCTTCCGCGACATTGCCGCGCGCCATCCGCGTGCCGCGCTCAACGCCACCGGTGGCAAGAAGACCATGACGCTGGCCGCCTTCCGCGCCTTCACCGATGACGGCTGCCCCGTGTTCTATGTCGAGCGCGACAACCGCCTGCACTGGATCGAGCCCGCGCAAGCCCAGCCTGTTGCCCTTGCCGGCGTGCTCTCGCTTGCCGATCTGCTCGCCGCACACGGCCAGGAGATCGTCGAACGGCACACCGCCGCCGACCCGCGTGCCGCCGACCTCGCACGCCTGCTCATGGACGACGCCCCGCGCGAACGCACCCGGGCGCTCATCGAACTCGGCCCTGTTGGCGAAGGCGACATGAAGAACTTCTGTCTCAAGAACGGAGGCGACTTCGCCCCGCGCCACCTCGATCTGCTGAAGCAGTTGCAGAACCTGGGGCTCGTGTCCCGGCAAGGCAAGCGCTGGCAGTGTGGGCGCAGCGAAGCCGCGCTGCTTGCCGGTGGCTGGCTCGAACAGCACGTATGGGGAGTGCTCAACGGGCTTGCGCCGCGACTCGGGCTGCGCGACGTTTGTCATGGACTGAAGATCGCTGCGGTGGCCAACGCCGAAATCCGCAACGAGATCGACGCTGCTTTCGTACGCGACAACCGCCTGTATCTGGTCGAGTGCAAGGCCCTGAAGCCTCTGGCCGCAGGCAAGTCCGTGGCCGACTTCATCTACACCCTCGAATCGGTGCGCAAGGGGGGCGGGCTCGCAGCCCGTGCTGCCCTTCTCGTGTGGGGGATGCAACCCGGTCCCGCCGTCACCGCGCGTGCCGAGGAGAATCGCATTCGCGTCCTTGCCGGGCCCACCCTCGGCAACCTCGAACTCGCACTCACCACCTGGATCACCGCACGTTGAGGGCAGCGGCGCCAACAGCGGTTGCCGGGCTCAACGCGGCGCCGCCAAAAGCGAGTAATGCCCCAGCCCGAAGGTCGTCTTGGCGCCCACGTGCAGCCATTCGCCCAGCGCCAGCCAGGGCAGCAGGGGGGTGAGATCGCCGCGATAACGGATCTCGCCCACCAGTCCGCCCCACGGCATGCGCTGGCCGCTGCGCCCCGAGCTGCGTTCCCATTCCTCCCAGAGCAGGTCGTGAGTTTCGATCTCGACCGATTCCGCATGCCGGAGCAAGGCGCGCACCCCATCGCCCGGCAGCGGGGCACCGGCGCCGTACAGCATCATCAACGCGCTCACCCGTTCGAGCAGGCGCTGCAGCAACAACCGCAGGGGCGGGGCCGTGTCCATGAGGCCGTTGCCTGCCTTCATCCGTAGACGCGTGTCGAAGCGCAGCGCCACGCGCCGCGCCGGCAGGCCCGCCCAGATAGCCGCCAATTCCGCGAGCCCGACCGACACCAGCCCCTGCGCCTGCATCGTCCCGGCTGGCCCCAGCACCGCGACCGCTTCGCCGTCGGCGCGTTCGCACGCCACGCCGGAAAGCGTCAGCGGCACATGCTGATTGCCCAGCCCGCGCGCGCCCAGGTGCTCCACCGCAAACATCACCTCGCGCGAAAGCGCCAGCGCTGGTCCGGCAAGCGTCAGGCTCATGCCGAGCCAGTCGCCCGGCGCGAGTTCCGTCGGCCCGGCGTGCGGCAGCAGGGCAAAGGGCCGCGGCGCGTCGTCCCCCGCCGCGGCGCGATACAGGCAGTCGAACGCCTCCGGCGCCGCTTCGCTCAGCGCGTGGCCCAGTGCCCCATGCCAGGTCGAGCCGGTATAGCCAAGCAGACTCAGCGGCGCGGACGCCCGAAACGCAAAGTGCAGCCGCATCAGCGGCAGGCCGTTCAGTAATTCCAGCATTGGATGCCAATCCCATTTTCAAAGTCGGGGCCTGAAAACAACCTCATGGACTCGGTGGCCCACTGCCAAAGGCGAGCACTGCTCCGGCACGCTTTTCGGCATTCACAAGGCCAGCGATGCGCCCATCCATGACGGACAAATCTTTTCAACCCGGATTGTCCATTGGCCCCTCCCGCAGGCAAGGGGTGGGGGTGGGGGAAACGGACTGAGCCAACCGGCTTGCCGGTGGGTACGCCCTCACCCCGGCCCTCTCCCGCCTGCGGGAGAGGGCGAAAACCAGTCCGTGTACCACATTGATACCCAATGGACAATTGGGTTCAACCTAGAAACCGCAGTTGGACGCGCCCGATGGTGCGTCTGATCGCGTGCCTGCCGCGAAGCAACGACGCCGCAGGCCGGGGCCTGCAAGGAGGCGCGACAAAGGCTGGCGCGTGAGCAGGCGTGCCAGCGGGTGCG
>JANJXF010000208.1 GCA_024709165.1 Thiobacillus sp.
GCGCGTGTAGCCGCTGAGGATGCAGAAGGCATCGTTGGCGCCGATGATCGTGCCATCGGGTTCGCATTCGGTGACGCAGGCCGCGCTGTCGAGCGCTTTCTGCTGCTCGCCGAGGCTGCCGAGCAGCTCGGCCACCGCTGCCCCCATGCGGTTGAACGCGTGCGCGGTTTCCTCCAACTCCGGCGGGCTGCCTGGTGGCAGTTCGATGGACGCCGTGTGCTCGCCGGCTTCGATGCGCCGCGCGGCCGTGCGCAGCTGGTTGAGGCCGCCTAGATTTTTCGTGAGCAGCCGGTGCAGCAGCATGGCGAGGACGCCGAGCGCGGCGGTGAGCAATACCGCGAGATAGAGGCCCATCTGCCACAGCAGATCTTCGTAGGCGTGCGCCGAGGCCTGCACCACGAGCGTGCCATAGCGGCGGTCGTTGTCGACGATGTCAAGCGGCGTCGCCGGACGGGACAGAGCGGCGAGGCGGGCGAACCACGCGGGGCGATCGGCCCGCATCGGCGGCGCATCCTGCCGCAATGCATAACCATCGATCGCGTCGTAGGCGACCTGGGACAGGTGTCCGCCACCCACCAGCGCCTGGACGTGGGCTTCCAGCCCGCGGTAGTCGTGCTGCGCGTGCGCGGCGATGGCGAGTGTGGATAGAGCCTTGGTCTGCGCGGCGGCCTCTTCGGCCAGCGAGGCGCTGGCCCTGTCGCGTGCGACCTGTAGCGCCAGTTGTGTGGCCACGGCGAAAGTGATTCCCAATACCAGCAGCACCATTCCCATGACGCGAACATGGATTCCGAGACGGGCGGTGCGCAGGGGAATAGCGAGGCGGGAAAACAACGGGGCGGGACTGGGGCGCATACGGAATCAATCGTCCACATGCGGCATTTCTTTAGAGCCGGGTAAATCGACATTATACCGAGTGTGTGCGCTCACATATGCACTATCGCCGACAGAGCGGTCATGATTTGCGGCGGGCCCGTGGATGCGTCTGGTCATAAATTTTTGCCAGGTGCTGCCAGTCGAGGTGGGTGTAGACCTGGGTGGTGCTGATGCTGGCGTGGCCGAGCATGTCCTGCACCGCGCGCAGGTCGCCGGAGGACTGCAATACGTGCGTGGCGAAGGCGTGGCG
>JANJXF010000143.1 GCA_024709165.1 Thiobacillus sp.
CGCGAAGCTCTCGTGATCAAGGCGAAGCGGCGTAGATCCGGCGGTTGTGCAGTGACAAGCCGAAGGCGAAGGACGCCCGTAGGGCGGTCCCGCGAAGCGGGATGTCGTCACGAGCGCAGCGAGGCGGCACAGGTGGAGTGCGTTCTTACCCGGGGAGATCTCGCCTCATGGCTGAAAGGCCGACGTCGCAAGGCGGAGCGAGAAGTCAGCAGAGGCCGTAGTAGCTGCCGGTAGTGGGCGAAGGGCCGAACGAGGAGAAGTGTTCGAAACCATGTCGATGTTGAACGCAATGCGTCAGAAGTCTGCGAAAGTGGAGCGGGTGGGCATCGCGCACGGTGAAGCCGGGCGCGATCCTGTCAGCGACGAAGCGTGCAGCCCGCGACAGGACATCGAGAGCACAGGGTCGGGGCTGCTGCAAGCTGTCCTGACGAGAGAGAACCTGCGGCAAGCGTGGAAACGTGTCAAAGCCAACAAAGGGGCGGCGGGCGTGGATGGTCTGGATATTACCCAGAGCGCACGCCACCTCGTCACCACGTGGCCGACGATACGGGAACACCTGCTGCGCGGGACGTACCGGCCCAGCCCGGTACGACGGGTAACGATCCCGAAACCGGACGGTGGCGAGCGCGAGCTTGGCATCCCGACGGTCACGGATCGGCTGATCCAGCAAGCCCTGCTGCAAGTGCTGCAACCGATGCTTGACCCGACATTCAGCGAACACAGCTACGGCTTCCGCCCCGGACGGCGGTCCCACGACGCGATACTGGCGGCACAGAGCTACGTCCAAAGTGGCCGGAAGATCGTAGTTGATGTCGATCTGGAGAAATTCTTTGACCGCGTCAACCATGACATCCTCATCGACCGCTTGAAGAAACGCATCGACGACGCCGGGATCATCCGGCTGATACGGGCGTATCTGAACAGCGGCATCATGAGCGATGGCGTCGTGCTGGAACGGTATCAGGGCACACCGCAAGGCGGGCCGCTGAGTCCGCTGCTGGCCAACGTGATGCTGGATGACGTGGATAAAGTGTTGGAGAAGCACGGCCACTGCTTCGCACGCTATGCCGACGACTGCAACGTCTATGTGCGCAGCCAGAAAGCGGGCGAGCGGGTGATGGCGCTCTTGCGCAAGAGCTACGGCAAGCTGCGGCTCAAGGTCAACGAGACCAAGAGCGCGGTAGCGAGCGTCAAGGGGAGAAAGTTCTTGGGCTACAGCTTCTGGTTCGCCAAGGAAGGCGTCAAGCGCAAGGTGGCCGACAAGCCGCTGGGGACGTTCAAGCAACGGGTAAGGCAACTGACCCGGCGCTCGTGCGGACGCAGCATGGCGGAGGTCATCGACAAGCTCAAACCTTACCTGTTGGGATGGAAAGCCTACTTTGGGTTGGCGCAAACACCGGGAATCTGGCGTACGCTGGATGAATGGCTGAGGCACCGCTTACGGGCGATCCAGCTCAGACACTGGGGGCGGGGTAGCACGATCTACCGGGAACTGATCAAGCTGGGCGCGGCCGAGCATGTGGCGAAGCGCGTGGCACAAAATGCGCGCTGCTGGTGGCGCAACAGCGCCGGAGAACTCAACCGGGTTCTGACGATTGCCCACTTCGACAGGTTAGGTCTACCCCGTCTCTCATGACCTCAACTTCTCGAACCGCCCGCTGCGGACCCGCATGCCGGGTGGTGTGGGAGGGGTTCGGTCAGGTATCCTGACCGCCCCTATCCCGATGCCTGCAGAAAACCATCCAATCGCTCCAGGACCTCTGCGAGGCGGGGAAGCGGTTGCGTGTAGGCAAAGCGCAGATGCGCGCCGGCACGGTGCGCACCAAAATCGATTCCGGGGGTGGCGGCGATACCGGCTTCGTCGAGCAGACGTCCGGCAAATGCCTGACTGTCCTTGCTGAAACGCGTGCAGTCGGCGTACACGTAGAACGCGCCCTGCGGGGTGACGGGAACGGTGAAGCCGCGGGCCTGCAGGCTGGGCAGCAGGAAGTCGCGCCGTGCCCGCAGTTCGTTCTTGCACTCATCGAGGATGGCGAGTGTTTCGGGTGTGAACGCCGCCAGAGCTGCGTGCTGCGCCGGGGTCGATGCGGCGAGGAAGAGGTTCTGCGCCAGCCGTTCCAGTGCCGGCAGCGCCCAGGCGGGCGCGACCAGCCAGCCGAGCCGCCAGCCGGTCATCAGAAAATATTTCGAGAAGCTGTTGACGACGAACACGTCGTCCCAGCGCGACGCGCTGTGCTCGCCGCCTTCATAAGTGAGCGCGAGATAGATCTCGTCGACGATGAGGGCGATCGCGCGCGCCGCGCACCAGTCGTGGATGCGGTTGAGTTCGGTCGGCGAGATGGCGGTGCCGGTCGGGTTGGCGGGGCTGGCGATGAGGACCACGCGGGTGGCGGGGGTCGCGTGGCGCTCGATCAGCTCCAGCGTGAGCTGGAAGCCGCTCGCCGCGTCGACCGGCACGCTCACCGCACGCGCTTCGCAGAAGCGCGCGAAATGGCGGTTGCAAGGATAACCGGGGTCGGCCATCAGCACTTCGTCGCCGGGACCGGCCAGCAGGCCGAGCGCGAGCAGCAACGCGCCCGATGCACCCGGGGTGACGACGATGCGTGTCGGTTCGACCGCGGCTTGCCAGCGCGTGGCATGGAAGCCCGCGATCGCCTCGCGCAGGGCGGGCAGGCCCAGTGCGCCGGTGTACCGGGTGCGGCCGGCGCGTAGTGCGGCGATGCCTGCCTCGACGATGGGTACCGGTGTGGCGAAATCCGGCTCGCCGATTTCAAGGTGAATGATGTCGCGTCCAGCGGCTTCCATCGCCTGTGCGCGCGCGAGGATGTCCATCACGTGGAAGGGTGCGATGTCGTCGATGCGTGCGGCAATGCGGGGGTCAGGCATGAACACCCTCCAGTCGGGCGAGTGGATGCTGGCGGTAGAAATGGCGCAGTTGAGCGTATACGTCGGGATATTCGGCGTGAACGACGTGCGGGATTTCGAAGAATGCCTCGGTCAGCACGGCAAAGAATTCTCCGGGGTCATGCGTCGCATAGGGGTCGATGGGGGTGTCCTCGCCCGCGTCGACGCGCGTGCACAGGTTCTCGTAGGCCGCGCCGAAATCGCGTGCCCAGGCGGCGGCATCCATACCGCGGTGCAGCGGCGGGTAGCCGTTGGCGTCGCCGTTCAGCATGTCGAGCTTGTGGGCGAATTCGTGCAGCACGACGTTGAAGCCGTCGGCCTGGCCGCTCGCCTCGACATCGGCGAGCGAGAGCACCAGCGGGCCG
Organism: Thiobacillus sp.; assembly: GCA_024709165.1. Lineage (GTDB taxonomy): Bacteria > Pseudomonadota > Gammaproteobacteria > Burkholderiales > Thiobacillaceae > Thiobacillus. The sequence goes on from JANJXF010000143.1 coordinate 3,270, forward strand.
CCGTGCCAGGATTCGCCGGCAAGGATGTCGCGTGTGTGATGCACCACGCCGGTCTCGTCCACTTCCTCGCGCTCGCGCAAAAACTCCTCGGGATAGAGGATGATCTCGCGCCAGCCGTCATAGCTGTTCTCGTCCAGATTGAGCGTCAGCAGACACGCCTGCACCGCGATGACCCGCTGCATGGCGTCGTCGACCTCCGCGCCGCCAGCCGCGGAAAACGTCTTGCGATGGATCAGCAGACTGGCCTGTTCGCGCAGGCGCTGCAGGTCTTCCGGGGCGAGCCCGTGCAGGATCGGCAGTGCAGCGACGGTCGCATCGAACGCGGCTGGCGCAATGGCGTGCTGCGCCAGAATGCGTGTCCGGCGCCAGCGGCGGAACGCGTTCATTCGTCGGCGTCGGGCAGGCGCGCGACCGTCGCGTGCGCAGGGTCGAGCTCCACCCGCTCGATCTGCGCGAAACGCTTGCTGATCTTGTCGCTGGAAATGCGCACCTCGTTGACGTCCTTGTTCGCCTGTTCGATGTGGCTGGCGAGTTTTTTCATGCGTTCGTCGAAGCGGGCGAAGTCCTTCGCCAGCTTGGCGAGTTCGTCCTTGATGACGTGCGCCATGCGCCGCGTTTCCGAATCGCGGATGACGGCGCGCGCGGTGTTCAGTACGGCCATCAGCGTGGTCGGCGAGGTGAGCCAGACACGCTTCTTCTGCGCGTGCTCGACCAGGTCGGGATGATGGGCGTGGACCTCGGCGAACACCGCCTCGGCGGGCAGGAACATCACCGCGCCGTCCGAGGTTTCGCCGGCGACGATGTACCTGGCGGCGATGTCGTCGACGTGCTTCTTTACATCCATCTTGAACTGCCGCCGCGCGGCGTCGCGCTCGGCTTGCGGCAGGCCATCGTCGAACATGCGGCTGTAGTTTTCCAGCGGGAACTTGGCATCGACACACACCGTGCCGGTCGGTTCCGGCAGGATCAGCACGCAGTCGGCGCGCGCGCCGCTCGTCAGGGTGTGTTGAAAGGCATAGGCGCCGGGCGGCAGGCTGTTGCGCACCAGCGCCTCCAGCTGCACCTCGCCGAAGGCGCCACGCGAGCGCTTGTCGCCCAATATCTCCTGTAGCGACACGACGTTGGTGGCGAGTCCCTCGATCTTCTTCTGCGCCTCGTCGATCACCGCCAGGCGCGTCATCACCGAGGTGAAGGTCTCGTTGGTCTTCTTGAAACCCTCGTCGAGCCTTTCTGCGACCTTTCCAGATATTTCGTTGAGCCGGCCGTCGACGGTCTGCGACAGGTGCTGTACGCGTTCGCCGAACTGCGCGCTCATGCCCTTCAGTGTGTCCTGCAGCAGACTCTGCTCGGCGCGCCCCTGTTCGATCAGCTTTTCCAGCATCGCGGTCTGGAACTGGCCGAACTGGCCGGCGACGGTTTCGCGCGTCTCGGCCAGCCGTTCGGTCTGCGCCACTTGCAGTGACACAAGCTGGGCCTGTATCCGGTCGGACTGCTGCGACAAGCCTGTGTGCAGGTCGGTCAGCACGGCGCGGTGGCGCGCTTCCATGTCATGCAATAACAAATCGGGGAGGGTAAGTTGCTCGCGCCGCAAGGCCTGCACGCGAAGAACCAGCACGACAGCCGGAATGGCGAGCAGGGCGAGGCCGAGAAGCAAGCTGATTTCAAATGGGCGCATGGGGCGATTCTACCCGCAGCCTGTGTGCCGTGTTTTCTGCAGGAGGAAAGCGAGATCGGTCAGGCCGATGAGAAGGGATTGATGACCTTGACGGTGTCGAATACCTGCCCGTCCTGCAAATCTTCCGAGTACAAGGTCGTGGCATTCAGTTGCATCGCGGCCGCGACAATCGCCGCATCCCAGTACGACAGCTGATAGCGCGCTTTCAAACGCAAGGTGTCGAGCAGCAATGCGGCGTTGCTATCAGCCGCAGGGCGCAGCAGCAATTGCCGGATGACAGCTTCCGCGTCTTCGTGTCGCATCGCGGGTTGTGGCGGGCAGGTGGCGTTCACGTAAAATTCCTGCAGCACCTGAATCGACAGCCCCCAGCCCGGCAGCGCCAGAATCTCGCGTGCACGTTGCTTCTTGGCGGCTTCTTCCGGAGAAGTGGAGATCGCGTACAGCAGAATGTTCGTATCAACGAACGCCTCCGCGCGCATGGGCCTCCTCCCGGCTCATGCGGCTGGAAGCCTGGTATGAACCCGCCCGGTCCAGCGCATCGAATAGCGCGCTTGTCGGATCGGTTTCCGTGCCGCGCCGCGACAGGGTATTCAGGTAATTGCGTACCAGCGCACTCACCGTTGTGCCTTGTTCGGCCGCTTTGATGCGCGCCTGGCGCCAGGTTTCATCGTCTACGGAGAGAGTGATGTTTTTCATTGGCTGTGTTACACAATTTCACATAATCACAGCATATTGGCTGGGGGTGATCCAGTCAAGGCCGGGTTGCGCATCCGGTTTGTCGGAAAAATTTCCACTTCAGTGAGGGCGGCGTGAGCGCCGCTTTGCCCGAGCGATAGCGTTTCGCGCTCAGATCAGATCAAACCCGAGCACCCGCGCTGCGTCGTTGAGGCGGTGATCGAAGCAGGCAAAGGTCGTTTCACCCGGCGCAGCCAGGCGCATTTCCTAGGCGGCGGCGAGTTGCACGCTGTCGTAGCCGCGCAGCGCGAAGGTGTCGGCGAATTCACATGCGTGCGTAACCACGGTCTGGGTGATTTCCATCACGAAAAAATGTGGCTAGTCGCGTGCCAATGCCTCGCGCGCGGCCAGGAGGGCAGCTTCGTCGCCGGGGATTTCACGCGCCCGCCGCACCAGCACCGCGCAGGCTTCGGCCTAAGCGATGCGGCAGACCGCCACGGTAGCGGCATTGGCCACCGCTGCATGAACGCGCGCGCTGTCGGTTTCGTCGATATAAAGCTTGCCCAGCGCCGAGGTATCGAGGAAGAGGACCATCCGGGCTTCAGCCGCGATCCTCGATCACCATGCGGGATACGCTCGTGCCGCCGGACAGCGCGATATGTGCCCCCTGGGGTTTGCCCCCCGCCCACTGCGCGGCACCGCGCGCGATCAGGTTGGCCAGCGCAGAAGGGGCTGCCTCCGGCACACCGGTTACGCGCGCCGCTACCCGACGGTGGGCGGTGATTTCCAGCGTCGCGCCCGCACGAGCCTGTGCGAGGTAATGCGACAAACGAGCCTTCAATTCGCGGATGGATACCTGCATTGTGACCTCTTGTACGTTTTGTGTTTAAAGAATGTAGACACATTATGTGTGATCGTCATGATTGTTGGGTCGACAGGTATCAGCGAAGCCGCATTCGAGGTTTCAGCAGTGCCAGAAGCTGGAAATTCTGTGGCGATGCTGACCGGGTTGGGGCTGGTGGACTGAGGGGTGCGACGTCGGCATCGAACCGGTTAAACGCCGGACACAATCTGAAACGACGAGCGCCGCTATTGCGGCGCTCGTCGTTTGTGGCGCATGCGTGTTACGCCGCTTCGCGCGACGCGCGTTTGCGCTCGTGTTCCTGCAGATGGCGCTTGCGGATGCGGATCGACTTCGGGGTGATCTCGACCAGTTCGTCGTCGTCGATGAACTCGACCGCTGATTCGAGCGTGAGCTTGATCGGCGGCGTCAGGCGCACCGCCTCGTCGGTGCCGGAGGCGCGCACGTTGGTGAGTTTCTTGCCCTTGATCGGGTTGACGACGAGGTCGTTGTCGCGGCTGTGGATGCCGATGATCATGCCTTCGTACAGCTTGTCGCCGGGGTTGACGAACATGCGGCCGCGGTCTTCCAGGTTCCACAGCGCGTAGGCGACGGCCTCGCCGTTTTCCTGACTCACCAGCACACCATTGTGGCGGCCGGGCAGGTCGGCCTTGACCGGGCCGTAGTCGTCGAAGACGTGACTCATCAGACCGGTGCCGCGTGTCATGGTCATGAAGTCGGATTGGAAGCCGATGAGACCGCGCGCGGGAATGTGATATTCGAGGCGGGTGCGGCCGTGGCCGTCGGATTCCATGTTGGTGAGCTCGCCCCGGCGGCGTCCGATCTCCTCCATTACGCCGCCCTGGTGCGCATCCTCGAGATCGATGGTGAGGTTTTCGTAGGGCTCGCAGCGTTCGCCGTTGATGTCCTTGTACACCACACGCGGCTTGGCGACCGCCAGTTCGAAACCCTCGCGGCGCATGTTTTCCAGCAGAATGGTGAGATGCAGCTCGCCGCGGCCGGAAACCCTGAAAATGTCGGCGTCGGTGGTGTCCTCGACGCGCAGCGCGACGTTGGTCAGGAGTTCCTTGGTCAGGCGCTCGCGGATCTGGCGGCTGGTGACGAACTTGCCTTCGGTGCCGGCGAGCGGAGACGCGTTGACCATGAAGTCCATGGTCAGCGTCGGCTCGTCGACCGACAGCATCGGCAGACCGGCCGGGTTGTCCCTGTCGCAGAGGGTGACGCCGATGCCGATGTCCTCGACACCGGAGACGATGACGATGTCGCCGGCTTCCGCCTCGTCGACCGGGATGCGCTCGAGGCCCTTGAAGCCGAGGACCTGATTGACGCGGCCGCTGGCGACCTGCTCCGCGTGGTTCATCACCGCGACTTGCATGCCGGGCTTGATGCGGCCGTTCAGCACGCGGCCGATGCCCAGACGACCGGTGTAGGTCGAATAATCCAGCGCGGCAATCTGCAGCTGCAACGGCGCATCGGCCGAGCCGGGCGGGGTGGGGACGTGGGACAGCACGGTGTCGAACAGCGGCGTCATGTCGGATGCGCTGCCGCCCTGGGACGGTGCGTCCTTGAGACCCAGGCACGCCCAGCCGTTGAGGCCGGAAGCGTAGATGATGGGGAAGTCGAGCTGCTCGTCGGTGGCGCCGAGCTTGTCGAACAGGTCGAAGGTCTGGTCGACCACCCAGTCAGGGCGCGAACCGGGGCGGTCGACCTTGTTGATGACGACGATCGGACGCAGGCCGAGCGCGAGCGCCTTCTTGGTGACGAAACGCGTCTGCGGCATCGGGCCTTCGACGGCGTCGACCAGCAGCACCACGCCGTCGACCATGCCGAGCACGCGTTCGACCTCGCCGCCGAAATCGGCGTGGCCGGGGGTGTCGACGATGTTGATGTGGGTGTCGCCGTAGGTGATCGCGGTGTTCTTCGCCAGGATGGTGATGCCGCGCTCCTTTTCGATGTCGCCGGAGTCCATCACCCGCTCGTCAACCGCTTCGTTGTCGCGGAAGGTGCCGGATTGTCTGAGGAGCTGGTCGACGAGCGTGGTCTTGCCGTGGTCGACGTGCGCGATGATGGCGATGTTGCGAAGCTTGCGGGACATGATGGAGCTCGGGGCGGAGAAAAGCCCAATATTCTAACATGCCAGTCAGACTACATATTGTGCAGCGGGTGCGCCGCGAGGCGCGCGTCGATACGCTCGATGAGCCGTCCGTAGCGCGGCCCGCCGACGGGGCCGAAGCGGCGCTCGAATTCCGCCTCGGGCATGTATTCCGGCAGATCGCGGAAGTCCGGCAGCAGGTCGGCGTCGGTGCGCGCACGGGCCAGCAGGTGGCGGATGCGTGCCGCGTGGTCTCCGGTGGCGCGCTCGCCCAGCCGGGCGCCGGCGCGATTGGCGGCCATGTCGGTGAAACTGAAGCCGGAGCCGCGTTCGGCGTCTTCTTCTTCCTTGACGAGGCCGATGGCGTTGGCGAGCCGGCTCCCACCGTTCGCGGCGAGCGCGGCGGAAATGACGAAATGCTCGGCGAAATCGCGCCGCCCGTGCAGCGTCAGCAGTACCTGCGGGGCACGGCGGATCGAGCGGCTGTCGCCTTCGAGCAGACGCGGCAGGCTGATGCCGGAAAGATAAGCGCCGAGCGCGGTGAGCGCGGCACGGTTTCCTGGCGCCGTGTCGTCGTCCTGTGCCTCGGCGAACAGTGGCGCGATGACGGTGACCAGCGGGACGGTGCTGCCGTGCCGATATGGTTTGAGCAGCGCATCGAGCCGCTCGGCGTAGGCAAGCATGCGCGCCCGGTCTTCGGGTGCGAGGAGCAGCTCGGCACCCTTGCGTTCGAGGCGCGTGAGGAGTTCCGGGCGCCAGCGGTAGTCCAGCGTGGCCTGGTTCTCGTCGAAATTCACCCGCACGAAAGCATCCGCAAGGGTGGCATAGGTCTCGTCGCGGCGCAGCCAGCGGTGCGCCTGCCGCGCGGTCCAGTCGGCCAGCACGCCGGGCAGTGGCAGGCTGCCCAGTTGCAGGCTGTCGAGGCGCACGCCGCCGGGTGCCTCGGCGAGTTCGGCGGTGACGTTGAGGTAGCGGCCGAAGGGGTTGCGCGGCGCGACGAGTGTCGCCGTGAGCGTCGCCCTGCCGGGGGTGAGTTCCGCCGCGACCCCGGTGACACGGCGCAGTTCCACTGCGTAATTGAGTACGCGATTCAGTTCCGTCTCGTCGAGGCGGATGCTGTGGACCATGTCCGGGGTCTGCCCGCGCGGGTCGTGTCGGTCGAACAGCGACTTGATCCAGACCAGATCGGTGCGGCGGAATGTGCCCGGCGGCTCGATTGTCGGTGTGGCATCGAGCATCAGCCAGGGTAGCACCGTCAGCGCCACCAGCACGGCGATCGGCAGGCTCCACCCGAGCAGGCGTCTCATGTCATTGCGGCTGGTTGCGCATGAAGTCCGCCGTCTGGAACAGGGCGGTGTCGAGTTCCCGCTGCAGTGCGGGGGCCATATCCATGCCCTGCATCGCCCGGCGCATGCAGTCCATCCATTGATCGCGTTCCCCGGTGTCGATGGCGAACGGCAGGTGGCGGCGGCGCAGGAAGGGATGGCCGAAGCGGTCGGTGTATTCAGGTGGTCCGCCGGTCCAGCCGGAGAGAAACCAGAACAGCTTGTCGCGTGACGTCGACAGATCCGCCGGATGCATCTTGCGGATGCCGTAATAGTCCGGATCCTCGTCCATCAGATCGTAGAAACGGTCCACCAGCGCGCGCAGTGTGGCTGCGCCGCCGAGACGTTCGTAGGGGGTTGGTTGGGCGGGTGTATTCACGGAAATGGCGACGGCTGAAGAAGAACTCGCAGGCGATTTTACTTGGAGGCGCATGGAGGTGTCATGCCCGCGGTACACGCGTGCATCTTACAAATGCTCCTCGATCGGCAGCGCCTGCAGGATACGCAGTACGCCGCGCTGGATCATGGTGGTGCCGGGCTCGACCTCGCTGATGCGTGCTTCGCCCTGGAATGTGTCGTGCCATTGCACGCGCATATCACCCGGCTTGTCGACGGATTCGACGAGACGTGGCTGGTAGCTGCGCTCGGGCCGCATGGCGTCTTTGGCGATGGCGGTGACTTCGCGCGCGAGTTCGGGCGAATGGATGACGATACCGAGTTCGGTGTTGAGCCGTGCGGAGCGCGGGTCGAAATTGAAGCTGCCGATGAACACGTGGAGGTCGTCGAAGACGAAGGTCTTGGCGTGCAGGCTGGCGCGCGAGGAACCGCTGCCAAGATCGCGCAGGCGACCGCCAATGGGTTCGGCCACGGGTTTGAGTTCGTACAGCCTGACCCCGGTTTGCAGTAGCGGGACGCGGTAGTTGGCGTAGCCCGCATGCACGACCGGCACGTCGCTGGCCGAGTACGCGTTGGTGAGGATGTCGATCTGTACGCCCTGATGGTGCCAGTAGCGGAAATACGCCATGCCCATGGGGCCGGGGACGAAATAGGGCGAAACGATGAGGGCGCGTTGCCGGGGATCGATCCACAGGCCGGCGAGCTGGCCGATCAGCAGGCGCGCGGTCGGCTTGTCGGGCTCGCGCGCCTTGGCGGGAGGATCGACGATGAGGTCGGCGGGCGCGATATGCAAGGGAATCCGGCCGGCGAGAAGATCGGGCAGCGGGTCGGCGGTGGCCAGAGTGCGGCCTGCCTCGCTCGCCGCATGTTCGCGGCGCAACTGATCGAGCCGGCGCATCGCGCGCTGAAGCCGCGCATCGTCGGGGGCGACCGGCAGGGCGGACGCGGGGACGGCAGCCTCGTCGCGCCAGTATTCGTCGAACGAGCGCGACAGGTCGGCGACGATGGCACCCGCGGCAAGCACATCGAGATCGACGAAATCGAGATTGTCGTGTGCCTCGAAATATTCGTCGCCGATGTTGCGACCGCCGGTGATGGCGAGCTGGTTGTCGGCGATGAAGGCCTTGTTGTGCATGCGCCGGTTGAGCCGCACGTGGTCACGCAGCGCCTGCCATACCTTGACCAGCAGGTTGGTGCTGCGTGTGCGGAAGGGATTGAACAGACGGACCTCGATGTTCGGATGGCGATCCAGCGTGGCGAGCCGGACATCCTTGTCCAGGCTGTCGATATCGTCGACAAGGATGCGTACGCGCACGCCGCGTTCGGCAGCGCCGAGCAGGGCGGCGGTGACGAGCTTGCCGGACGTGTCGGTATGGAACAGGTAATACTGCAGGTCGAGGCTGTGCACGGCACGCTCGGCAAGCGCCAGGCGCGCGGCCAGCGCGGCACGGCCGCCGGAGAGCAGGTGGAAACCCGACTCGCCCGGCGGAATGCGCGCCGCGAATGCGGTCTTCAAGGGGCTGTCGGCAGCCTGGGCGATGGCATGCGAGGGCGGGCGGGGCGCGTCGACACGCAACATCGGCGCGCAGCTGGACAGCGCGGCGAGTGCGGCGATTGCAAGGCCAGCGAGTGCGTTAAGCCGTCTGCCCATGCAGGCGCTGCCAGGCGAAATGCGGGCCCGGGTCGGTCTTGCGCCCCGGAGCGATATCGCTGTGGCCGACCACCGCGCGTATGGGGTAGGCGCTCTTGAGTGTGGCCAGCAGCGGGATCAGGGTGGCGTATTGCGCCTCGGTAAAGGGCGTGAAGTCGCTGCCTTCCAGCTCGATACCGATGGAAAAGTCGTTGCAGCGCGCGTGACCTTCCCAGCTCGACACCCCGGCGTGCCAGGCGCGCAGGCTGCATGGCACGAACTGGATCAGGCTGCCGTCGCGGCGGATGAGAAAATGCGCGGAGACTTCGAGGCCACGGATGCCATCGTAGTATGGATGGGCATCCCAGTCGAGGCGGTTGGTGAAGAGCTCGATCACCGCATCGCCCTCGAATACGTCGGGTGGCAGCGCGATGGCGTGAATGACGACGAGTTCGATGGCGACGCCCGCGGGACGCGCGTCGCAGTTCGGCGAGGGCAGCCGGCGCGCGTCGGGCAGCCAGCCAGTGTCGTCGGGAGGGGACAAGGCAGGAGGGAGCATGTCGCAAGCTTACTCGACGCCGCTGCGCTCTGGAAACATCGGACGGCAGAGCTTAGACTGTGCGGTCCTGCACTATCGTTTTTTTGCACAATGGACCTGCCCGACCCGCAACGTCTGCTGGACAATGCCGAATGCATTGCTTCGGCGGAGATGGTTGATGCGGCGCTGAAGCGCCTGGCCAGCGCCATCGCGGTGGAACTCGCCGACGAATTTCCGCTGGTGTTGCCGGTAATGGGTGGCGCCATCGTGTTCGCCGGGCAGCTGTTGCCGCAGCTCGCGTTTCCGCTGGAATTCGACTATTTGCACGTCACCCGCTACCGCGGGGCGATACGTGGCGGAGAAATGGAGTGGCGCGTGCTGCCCGGCAAGCGCGTGGCGGGGCGCAGCGTACTGGTACTCGACGATATACTCGATGAGGGTCAGACATTGGCGGCGATCCGCGACAAGCTCATGGAGATGGGTGCGAAGCGCGTGTGGTCGGCGGTGCTGACCGACAAGGACAACGGGCTTGCCAAGCCGATTCGTGCCGACTTCGTCGGCCTGTCCGTGCCGGACCGTTACGTATTCGGCTGCGGTATGGACGCCTATGGGTTGTGGCGCAACCTGCCGGCAATCTACGCGCTGAAGCCCGAAGCCATCGTGAGCTGACGGCCATGGCGACAAGCAGGCGTTGAACGATCCAGCTCGGGGCCTTCTGCATGGGCCGGGATAACGAATTGTTCACGGCTTCCCAGACAATCGGCCAGACCCCGCAAGCGGTGAGGGCGCGAAGTCTTGTTTCGCGATTTCATGTTTTGAAGAGGACTGACATATGTTGGGCATCATCGGCGGCACTGGGCTGACGCAGCTTGCCAATCTTGAAATCACCCACCGGCGGGTGGCGCGTACGCCGTGGGGCGAGCCTTCTGGAGCGCTCACTTTCGGACGGCTGGGTGAGCAGGAAGTGATTTTTCTGGCGCGCCATGGCTACGGCCACAATATCCCGCCGCACGAGGTGAACTATCGCGCCAACCTGTGGGCACTGAAGGATCATGGCGTCGATCGCGTGGTGTCGGTGGCGACGGTCGGAGGCATCCACCCCGACCTCCTGCCCGGCACGCTCGTCATTCCCGACCAGATCATCGACTACACCCACGGCCGCGCGACCACGTATTTCGTCGACACCGACAAGCCGGTGGTCCATCTCGATTTCACCACGCCCTATTGCGAGGCGATGCGCGCGGCGCTCTTCGCGGCGGGCGAACGTGCCGGTATCCGCTTGCGCGACGGCGGCGTGTATGGTGCGGTGCAGGGGCCGCGCCTGGAGACTGCGGCGGAGATCAACCGCATGGAGCGCGACGGCGCCGACATGGTCGGCATGACGGGCATGCCGGAAGCCTACCTCGCGCGCGAACTCGAACTCTGCTACGCGGCGGTGGGGGCGGTGGTCAATTATGCGGCGGGTCGTGGCCTGTCTGTGGATGGCATCCAGATGGGAGAGATCCAGGGTGTGCTCGGCGAGGTCATGGCGCAGGTGCGTCATCTGCTCGAACAACTGGTGAACGACGACGCCAGCAGTCTGAAGTGACGATGATGCTGGCCCGTGCCCTGCAGGCGCAGGGATTCGGCAGCCGCAAGGCGTGCCGGATGCGCGTGCGCACGGGCACGGTCGCGGTCAACGGTGTGGTCTGCACCGATCCGGATGCCGAAGTCGATCCGGATTCGCTCGAGTTGAGCGTGGACGGAGAACCCTGGCGGTTTCGTGCGCGTGCCTACCTCGCGCTGCACAAGCCGGCTGGCTATGAGTGCTCGCGTCAACCGAGCCATCATCCGGGTGTGTTCGCCCTCCTGCCCGCGCCGCTGGTGCAACGCGGCGTGCAGTGCGTCGGCCGGCTCGATCAGGACACCACGGGATTGTTGCTGCTGTCCGACGACGGCCAGTTCATTCATCGCATGATCTCGCCGAAGCGAGGCGTGCCCAAAGTGTATCGCGCACGCTGCGCGGAGGCCGTGACGCCGGCCATGTGCGACGTGCTGGTCGCGGGGGTGCCGCTACGCGACGAACCGGCGCCGGTGGCGGCGCTGGCGTGCGAGGCCATCGACGAGCGCACCGTGAAGCTGACGCTCGCCGAGGGAAAATACCATCAGGTGAAGCGCATGATCGCCGCAACCGGCAACAGCGTTGTCGCGCTGCACCGCGAATCGATCGGGGTCTATGCCTTGCCTGCCGATCTGGAACCGGGAACCTGGCGCTGGCTGGAAGCCGACGACCTGGAAAGACTGGAGCGTACATGGCCGTTCGTGAAGTCCTGAAAATGGGCGATCCGCGCCTGCTCGAAGCGGCGTGTCCGGTGGGTGATTTCGCCTCCCCCGAATTCGTCCGGCTGATCGCCGACATGCACGACACCATGCGCGCCCTCAACGGCGCCGGTCTGGCGGCACCGCAGATCGGCGTCGGGTTGCAGGTGGTGATGTTCGGGGTCGACGCCAACCCGCGTTATCCGGAGGCCGAGGCCGTACCGTACACCGTGCTCGTCAATCCGGTCCTTACACCCCTGTCCGACGCGATGGAGGAAGGCTGGGAAGGCTGCCTGTCGGTGCCGGGCATGCGCGGGCTGGTGCCTCGCTACGTGGCACTGCGCTATCAGGGATTCGACGCCGAAGGGCAGCCGATCGACCGCAGCGTCAGCGGTTTCCACGCGCGCGTCGTGCAGCATGAGGTCGACCATCTGCACGGCATCCTCTATCCCATGCGCATCCGCGATCTGCGCTGTTTTGGCTTTACCGACACCCTGTTTCCCGGCCAGGTCTTGCAGGACGACTGAACGCTGGACTTCGAGCAAGGCGGACAGGCGTGATCTTCGGGTCACGTTCCTCCGCGGAGCCCGGGCGGAGTGAGCGACCGCCCGCCCAGCCGCGGCTAAAGTTGTACTCAGACCGTCCGCTAACCAGAAGTGTGCAAATGGGCAAGCACTCGCAAAAAAGGACGGCCAATGATTCGTGAACACCATTTCCCGCAGCCACGCAGCAGCCACCGCCGACTCTGCTCGACGCGCAGCCAGGCAGCGCGGCTCGAGGAACTTGCCGCGCGCCTCATGCGCCTCCAGCGTCAGTGGGACCAGCCCGGCCGCGACACCGAGCTCGACGCCGTGCTCGCCAGCAGCCGCGATGCGTGGCACGATATCCAGAACGCACTTGCCCATGGCGCCCTCAGCCTGCCGCTGGAAGTGCGGGAGAACCTGCTGATTCTCTCGGTGTACGCGCACAGCAAGATCGAAACCTGCGCCAGCCGTCGCGATGGTCAGGCATTGAGCTCGCTTCTCGCCCTGACCCGGACGCTGGCTGGCAGCCTCAAGGAATGGCGGGCGGCGGCATGACGCATCCAGTATCCCCCCTGCACTCCGGCATCGGGCTGCGCCCGGGCACGATCCACCTGTCACCCGCGGATGGAATGGGCGTTGGTCCGGCGGGACGCACCGGCCGGGTGCGCAACCGCACCAAGATCGGAACGGAAGAAAAGGTCAAGAAACCCGCCGACGGCGTGCGCAAGAAACCTCCGCCCGCACGCAAAACGCCGCCACGCGGGCGCTACGTGGATGAGTACGCACGTCCGTGTGGGTGAGCGGAGGGCAGTGAGCGGGGAGCGATAAAACCAGCACATGTTCTGCCGCTCCCCGCTCCCCCTCCCTGTTCACCCCTTACCCCTCACCCCTCACCCCTCACCCCAGCACCGCCAACACCCTCGCCTCCAGCGCACGCACGCCCTCCGGTGTGTCCAGTGCACCGCCCTGAATCACGAACGTGTCTTCGACGCGCGCACCGAGCGTGTCGATTTTCGCCGCGTAGACGCCCACACCGAACTGCATCAGCACTTCGGCGACGGCGAACAGCAGGCCGCCGCGGTCTGCGCAGGTGATTGACAGGATATGACCGTGCCCCAGGGGATCGGGCGTGATCTGCGCGCTGGCAGGGTAGGGGTGGTGGCGCTGATGGCGGGACAGGCGACCGCGCGGCACACTCTGCAGCGGCTGGGCAGGGTCGAGGTCGCGCGCGAGTTCGTGTTCGACGAAATTGAGGAAATCGCGGTAGGGGATGCCGCGATTCACCAGATCCATGACCTGGAAACTGTCGAGCGCATAGCCGTGGCCCGTGGTATGGATCTTGGCTTCGACGATGGTATAGCGGATACGCGCAAAAAAGCCGCAGATGCGCACGAAGATGTCCGGGCGGTCCGGGGCGTAGACGAGAACCTGGATACCTTCTCCGGCCGGCGACAGGCGCGCACGCACGATGGTGGCGCCGCTGTCGGCGCGGCGCCAGAGTACGCGGGCGTGCCACGCCATGTCGCGGGCGTCGAAACGCATGAAATAGCGTTCGTCGAGATGGATCCACAAGGTATCGGCAGCGTCGTCCGGCAATCCATGGAGCGCGAGGGCGGTACGGGCCTCGCGCTGGCGTCCGGCGATGTCTGCAATCGATACCTCACCGGTGAGACGTGCGCGCGTGGCATGAAACAGGTCTTCGAGCAACTTGCCTTTCCAGGCGTTCCACGCCGTCGGGCTGGTGCCGCGGATGTCGGCCACGGTGAGCAGATAGAGTGCGACCAGATGGCGTTCGTCGTTCATGCGCGCGGCGAATGCGGCGACCACGTCGGGGTCGCTGATGTCCTCCTTTTGCGCGGTGCGTGACAGCGCCAGGTGCATTGCTACCAGCCAGGCAACGAATTCGCTGTCGGCGCGGTCGAGCCCGTGCTGACGACAGAAGCGGCGCGCGTCGAGCGCACCGAGTTCGGAATGATCGCCGCCACGGCCTTTGGCGATGTCGTGAAACAGCGCGGCGAGATACAGCAGTTCCGGTTTGTCGAAGGTGGCGATGAGACGGCTGGCGAGGGGAAGTTCGTGCGCCAGCGTCGGCACGGTCAGACGCCGCAGATTGCGCAGCACGGCGAGAATGTGCTCGTCGACGGTGTAGACGTGGAAGAGATCGTGCTGCATCTGTCCGACGATGCGGCCGAAGGTCGGGATGTAGCGCGCGAGCAGGCCATAACGGTGCAGTGCTCGCATGGAACGGCTGACTCCCGCCGGCTCTCGCAACAGCGTCATGAACAGGGTGCGATGGTGTGGATCGGCGCGAAATGCAGCGTCGATGCGAGCGCTGCCGCGCCACAGTGCACGCAGCGTGGTCGGCTCGAAACCAGCGGCGGCCGGGTGTCGCGCCAGCACGATGAAGGCACGCAGCATCGCATCCGGTGCGCGTTCGAAAAGGTCGGCGGCGCGCGCTTCGATGAGGTTGTCGCGCAACTGGAAGTCGGCATCGATGGGCAGTGGGGGTGCACTGACCGGGAACAGCCGTGCGTGCAGCGACTGGATCAGAATGTCGTTGGCGCGCTGGATGAATTTCGCGGCACGGTAGTAGCGCTGCATCAGACGCTCGCCCGGGTGGCGGTGCGCGGTGGCAGGCAGGCGGAGTCGCGCTGCGAGCTCGGTCTGGTAGTCGAAGGCGAGGCGATCCTCGCGCCGTCCGGCGAGCAGGTGCAGGTGGATGCGCAGCGTGGCGAGCGCGCGTTCCTCGGTGGTGATGCGGCGCGCTTCGGCGTCGGCCAGCAGTCCTGCGCGCGCCAGCCCACGCCAGCCGCCACCGATGCCGCAGGCCTGGGCCAGCCAGTGAATCGTGTGCAGGTCGCGCAGCCCGCCAGGACTGTCCTTGAGGTTGGGCTCGAGCTTGTAGGCGCTGTCGTCGAAGCGCGCATGACGCGCCTGCTGTTCGGCGAGCTTGCCGTCGAAAAAATGCCGCGCGTCGAAGCGTTGATCGAAGCGTCTGCGCAGCGCACCGTGGAGTTCCGACGCGCCCCATAGCGGGCGCGCTTCCAGCAGGTTGGTTTCGACGGTGAGGTCGGCGGCTTCGGTGAGGCACGCGTCGATGGTGCGCACGCTGTGCCCGATCTCCAGGCCGATGTCCCAGCAGGCACGCACCCAGTGCTCCAGCACATCCGCTTCGGCCGGCGTCGGGTCGGCTGGCAGCAGGAGCAGCACGTCGATGTCCGAGCCGGGAAACAGCTCGCCGCGCCCGTAGCCGCCGACGGCGACCAGACAATATGCGGGCGGCAGGGCGAGGCGCGTGCACAGGTCGGCGAGTACGCCGTCGACCAGTGCCGTGTGGCCGGACAGGTAGC
>JANJXF010000006.1 GCA_024709165.1 Thiobacillus sp.
GGCAAACGCTGGATGTTGTCGACGACAGTGTACTGGCGGCCGAAGATATCGGCTACGTACTCATCGGCCTTGGGGTCGAGGTTGATGCAGAAGGTGAAGATACCCTGCTGGTCGAGCTCCCGTACGGCACGGCGGGCGTCCTCGATGAGCAGGCGTTCGTCGGCGACGTCGACGTCGGCGGGCTGCCCGTCGGTGAGGACCAGGAGCAGCTTCTTGTCGGCCCTCTGTCCTTCCAGGTAGTGGGCGGCGTGGCGCAGGCCGGCGCCCATGCGCGTGGACCAGCCGGCCTGCATGGCGGCGAGCCGCGCCTTCACTTCGTCGCCCCAGTGCTCGCGGTAACCCTTGATGTGCATGTAGCGCACGTCATGGCGGGTGTTGGAGCGGAAGCCGCCGATGGCGAAGGGGTCGCCCAGATGCTCGATGGCCCAAGCGAGCAGCGATACCGCTTCCTGCGACAGCTCCAGCACGGTCTGCCCCGAGCCGGCGACGTTCTCGTTGAGCGACTCCGAAAGGTCGAGCAGCAGGCTCACCGCGATATTGCGGCCGCTGGTCCGGTGGCTCATGTTGATGCGCGGGTCGGGGGTGGCGCCGCTCATGAAGTCGATGAGCGAGCGGATGGCGACGTCGAGGTCGAGCTCGCTGCCTTCTTCCTGGTAGCGAATGCGCACCTTGTCCTGCGGCTTCAGGAGGTCGAGCATCCGCTTCAGCCGCTTGGCGAGCGCGGCGTGCTTGTCGAGCAGGCGGTCGATGTCGGCGGGGTTGCCCTTGGGGTGCAGGTGCTCGTACAGGCTCACCCAGTCGGGGCGGTAGGTCTGGCTGCTGTAGTCCCATTCCGAGTAGTGGCGCGGCGGCAGCGACTGCGGCTCGGATTCCTTCTTCTGCTGTTTGTCCGGGTCGTCGAAGAAATCCTCGTCGTCGCTGTCCTCGATGTACTGCCAGAGATGGCGGTTGTCGTCGCGGTAGTCGATGACGGTGTTGTCGAAGTGGACCCGGGCGAACTGGTCGCTCTGCAGGCGGGTGCGTGCCGAGAAGGTGAGCGCCAGGTCGGCGATTTCACGGGTGTTCGACGCGCCGTGCGCCATGGTCTCGCGAAAGCGCCGGGTGAACTCGAGGATGTTCGGGTTGGTGTAGCCGTGCGCGTCGTCGAGCAGGGCGCGCGACAGCATGGTGAGGCGGTGGCGCAGACAGGACGTGGTGTCCGGGTCGCAATCCGTTTCACCCGGATGCGGATGCAGGCGCAGAAAGATGTCGCGCAGACCGGGATATTCGCGGCACAGCAGCGTGTCGACGCGGCAGTCCTCGAAAAACTCCACGCCCAGGCGCTGCAGCGGGCTGTAGTTGTCGGCGATGATCGGGATGGTCCAGCGGCGATGGCCGACCATGTGCGCAAGCACGGCACGATAGCGATCGATGCCTTTCACGCCGTCGCGGCTGTCGAATACGTCCGGCACCCGCATGCCGAGCCGGTCGTAGTACGGGATGGGCTTGCGCAGCGCGTCGAAGGCGGTGGAGTACGGCACCAGCTGCTCGGCGTCCTGCCACAGGCCGCGCAGATACAGGTCCAGCCTGCGCTCTACATCGGCGAACAGCACGCCGTGGCGCTCGCGCTGGAGCACGGCGCGGGCATCGGCGGATTTCAGCGTGAAGTATTCGGTCTGGCGCTCGGGATGCGTGCGGTAGTTGCGGATGCCGTACTCGACCCAGTTGCGTACGCCTTCCATGGACAACTGGCCGAACAGGAACGGCGCCTGTTGATAGAATCCGGGCAGCCCCGGACTCGGAAAGGTGGTGTGATGACCGTGGATCGAGCCGGTGGTGCGCGCCATCAGATCCAGGGCGATGTCGAGGTAGCGCTCGAGCTGCTCCAGCGCATGCAGGCGGCGCGCGACCGGGGCCAGGGTCTGGATGAAAGGCGCGATGGCTTTGCCATTGGGCGATCGGTGCATCGCGTGGATGGCCTGCACCACCGGCGGCAGGGCTTCTTCACCCAGGACCCTGGCCACCGAAGGCCACTCCTCGAGAAAGGCAAGGATGGGCTCGTCGCCGCGTCCCATGCGGCCGAGGAAGCTCGCCGCATCGAGGTAGGCCGACAGGCCCTCGCGCGAGAGCACCACCAGCGCCTCGGCCATGGTGTCCTCGAACACCGCCTTCACCCGCGGAAAGCCGCTGTTGAGCCGCGCCCAGTACGCGGCCATCAGGGGATGCTGGTATTCGGTTTCGGTCGCGCTCATGGCTGTTTCCCTCCTCCGCGTGCGGGGGCCGGCGGAGAGGGTATCAGGCAAACGTCGCGTCGATGGCGTGATCCAGGGTCTCGCGGATGTCGGCGTCGTCGGTGATCGGCCGCACCAAGGCCATGTAGCAGGCATCGCGCGGCTCGACGCCATCCTTGATCAGGGTGGCGGCGTAGACCAGCAGGCGGGTGGAGATGCCCTCGTCGAGGCCATGACCCTTGAGGCTGCGCGCGGCACCGCCGATCTTCACCAGCTTGCCGGCAAGCGCGGCGTCGAGCCCGGTCTCCTGCGCCAGGATGGTGGTTTCCAGTTCCGCGGCCGGGTAGTCGAAATCGAAGGCGGTGAAGCGCTGCTTGGTGGACTGCTTGAGGTCCTTCATCAGCGACTGGTAACCGGGATTGTAGGAAATCACCAGCTGGAAATCGGGGTGTGCCTGGATGAGCTCGCCCTTCTTGTCGAGCGGCAGGGTACGACGATGATCGGTGAGGGGGTGGATCACCACGGTGGTGTCCTGGCGCGCTTCCACAATCTCGTCGAGATAGCAGATCGCACCGATGCGCGCGGCGGTGGCAAGCGGGCCGTCGAGCCAGCGCGTGCCGCCGGCTTCGAGCAGGTAACGCCCGACCAGATCGGAGGCGGTCATGTCCTCGTTGCAGGCGACGGTGACGAGCGGCTTACCGAGCTTCCACGCCATGTATTCGACGAAGCGCGACTTGCCGCAGCCGGTTGGGCCTTTCACCATCACCGGCAGGCGGTTGCGGTAGGCGGCCTCGTACAGCTGCACCTCCTTGCCCTGGGCCTGGTAATAGGGCTCCTTGTGAACCTTGTACTGTTCCTTGTCTACGTTCATGACACGCTCCTGAAGATCGCATTGGCATGCCGGTATGCCCCGGCATGCCAATGCGGCGGGATATCCGCGTTGCAATCCGGGTTTCAGGCCCGGAAGAAAAACGCCCCCAGCGAGCCGGGGGCGTGCAAGGCGGTGAGGATGGCGGGATGCGGGCAAACCCGCTGCGGGGTCGCATCCCCGCAAGCGGGGCCCCTGCTCCGTCCTCCGCCGGGCTTACTTGTGCACGCCCAGTTTCTCGCGCCAGCCGGGGAACAGCATGTCGGCATCTTTCGGGAAAGACTCGAACGCGCGGGCGAACTCCTTGTGCTCCTTGGCGAACTCGATCGGGTCGGCGCCGGCCTTCCAGCACTCGTAGGACTGGCGCAGCGAGATCGCGCCGGCCGCCGGCGAGTCGATGTGACCGTAGGAGCCGCCGCCGGCGGTGTTGATGACGTTGCCGTGGCCCAGGTTCTCGAAGAAGCCGGGCAGGCGCAGCGCGTTCATGCCGCCGGAGATGATCGGGGTGGTGGGCTTCATGCCGTACCACTTCTGGAAATAGACCGGCCCCTGGCATTCGTCGCGCTCGATCATGTAGGCGATGATCTTGTCGTCGCCCTCGCCTTCCATCTTGCCGTAGCCCATGGTGCCGACGTGAATGCCGGAAGCGCCCTGCAGGCGGCTCATCTTGGCGAGCACGAAGGCGGTGTAGCCGCGCTTGGAGCTGGGGCTGGTCACGGCGCCGTGGCCGGCACGGTGGTAGTGCAGGTACTGGCCGGGATATTGACGGCGGGCGGTGGTCACCATGCCGGGGCCGCCGACGTAGCCGTCGACGAGGAAGGCCAGCTTGTCGGCGTCGGGACCGAACACTTCCAGCGCATAGTCGGCGCGGGCGATCATCTCGTAGTGGTCGTCGGCGGTGATGTTCATCGAGAACAGCTTGGCCTGGCCGGTTTCGTCCTGGGCGCGCTTGAGGGAGTCATACACCAGCGGCAGCACCTTCTTGAGCGGGCAGAAGACCTGGTTGCCCTGCGGCTCGTCGTTCTTGATGAAGTCGCCGCCCAGCCAGAACTGGTAGGCCGCCTTGGCGAACGGCTCGGGACGCAGGCCCAGCTTCGGCTTGATGATGGTGCCGGCGATGTAGCCGCCGTTCTCGATCGGGCGGCCGAGGATGCGCCACAGGTTGGAGATGTCGGTGGCGGGGCCGTCGAACATCTGGATCGCGCGCTCGGGCACGTAGAAGTCGATCATCTTGGCGTGCTCGATGTCGCCCATGCCCTGGTTGTTGCCGATGGCGAGCGTCAGGAACGACACCAGCATGAAGCGGCCGTCGGTGACGTTGCGGTCGAACAGCTCCAGCGGGTAGGCGATCCGCATGTCCTCGGCGGCTTCGTCGATCATGTAGACCAGGGCGTCGACGCCCTTGGTGAACTCGTCGGTGGTCGAGACCTCGACGTTGGTGCCGGTGGACGACTCGGCGGCGAAGTGGGCAGCGGCTTCCAGGTAGCCGTAGCCCGCCTTCGGCTTCATTTTGTACGCGACGAGGATGTGGCGACCACCCTTGATCAGGTCCTCTTCCTTGAGGCTGAGGTCGGCGTAACGTGAGGATTGATCCATTGCATGACTCCTGAAGTGAGGAAAAAGACGCCAGGAGCGCCACGCCCCCGATCCGGTCAGCGAATGACTATAGGGCTTCATGGATATAATTAAAATTTAAATGTTATGATTGTTTGCATAAGTTTTAGCTTATAGCGACAGCATGCGACGCCTCACCTTCCGCCAGCTCAGGACGTTCGAGAGCGTCGCCCGCAACCTGTCGTTCTCCCGCGCCGCCAACGAACTGCACATGTCGCAGCCCGCCGTGTCGATGCAGGTGCGCGTACTGGAAACCATCGCCGGGCAAGCGCTGACCGAGCAGATCGGCAAGAAGGTCTACCTCACCGAGGCCGGGCGCGAGATGTATCTCGCGAGCCAGGCCATCGCCGCGCGGCTCGACGACCTCAGCACGAACCTCGCGCAACTCAGGGGGGCGGAACGAGGCCGGCTCGACATCGGCGTCACCGCCACGGTGAATCCGGTCGCCACCGGCATCCTGGTGCGCTTTCGCGGGCAGAATCCCCACATCGCCATTCATCTCGACGTCGCCAACCGCGCCGAGGTGCTGGATCTGCTCGCCGCCAACCGCGTCGATCTCGCCATCATGGGGCAGGTGCCGGACGGACTGGGGCTTGCGGCGACGCGCTTCATGGACAATCCGCTGGTGGTGATCGCACCGCCGGGCCACCCGCTCGCGCGCAAGCAACGCGTATCCCTCGCCGACCTCGCTTCGGAACCCTTCGTCGTGCGGGAGGCCGGCTCCGGCACGCGCGGCGCCATGGAACGTTTCTTCGCTGCCCGCGGTCTCGGGCTGCACGCCACCATGGAACTCAGCAGCAACGAAGCCATCAAGCTGGCGGTGCAGGCCGGGCTCGGGCTGGGCATCCTGTCCTTGCAGACCCTGGAACTTGAATTGGAACTGAAGCGGCTGGTGGTGCTCGATGTCGAAGGCTTCCCCATCATGCGGCACTGGTACGTCGTGCATCGCGCCGACAAGCGCCTGTCGCCCGTGGCGCTGGCGTTCAAGGATTTCGTGCTCGGGACGTGTCCGCACCCCGCGCCGCCGCTGCCGGTTTGACAGGTGCGGCCGGATTCAGCATGCTCGACGACATGAGCGAACCGACTCCCCAGCCCCTGAAACGCTGCGCGTGCAGCAGCCCGACCGACAAGTGCCCCGACCTGCCGCGCAGCATCGCGCCCGCCAAGGTCAACCCGGACAAGGCGCTGGTGCTGGACGTGCGCCGCGAAGCGGATTTTGCCGCGTCGCACGAGATCATCCCCGGCGCGTTCTGGAAGAACCCGGGCAAGATCGACGCCTGGATCGGCGCCGTACCCAAGACCCACGACGTGGTGATCTACTGCGTGCGCGGCGGCACGGTATCGAACGACGTGGTCGACCGTTTGCAGGCGGCCGGCGTGCGCGCGCGCTTCATCGAGGGCGGGCTGGAAGCCTACAAGGCCGCCGGCGGCAAGCTCGACCGGAAACGACCCACAATAACCATTCCCGAATAGTGGTTGACTAAATTACTCGGGTATTCTATTGTGCCTCCCATCGCCATCTTTTGATCAGGAGAGCATGCATGGAACGCAACATCAACGGCAAGATCGTCGAAACCGACCCGGAAGGCTATCTCGTCAACCTGGAGGACTGGTCCGAGGAACTCGCGGCCGAACTCGCCAAGGAAGACAAGCTGGACCTGGCCGAGGACCACTGGAAGATCATTCACTACATGCGCAGCTTCTACGAGCAGAACGGCACCGCGCCCAACCTGCGTTTCCTGCAAAAGGGACTGAAGGAAGAGTACGGCAGCGAGTGGGGCGAGAAAAAGTTCCTCTTCGACCTGTTCCCCTTCGGGCCCGCCAAGCAGGCCGGCCGTTATGCCGGCACACCGAAGCCCACAGGCTGCGTCTGAATTTGGACTTGGACCACTTCCAAGTCCATGTCTATCAGCCTGGGCTAACCGGCAAGATCGCGCGCCCCGCCTTGTGCGGGGCTTTTTATCCCGGATTGTCCATTCGGTCTCGCACCTTGCGCACAGGCCGATTTGCCGACAGGAGGCTCGCCTGGCCGATGACGGACGTGGGTGCGTACGCATCGCTCGCGACGAGCACGCAGAGGGCATGAAGGCGCCGGTGCGCGGTCGTTGTGGAGGGCCGCCCTCGGCCCGAAGTCGTGATGGTTCGACCGCACATTTCGCACCGTACGCAAAACGCCTGCCGCTAATGGACAATCCGGGTTTATCGGAGATTGCTCATGAATGCGGTTTCCGGCACCTGCCAGCCGGTGGGTAGCCAGATCGTGCATTACATGGGCCGATGAGCCAAAGCAGCACGCCATCCGTTCAGGTTGCCTTCCAGCGCAGGCGCCTCAGCACGCGGGCACGGTGGTCCAGTACCGTATGCCTGTAGTCGCGATGACCGAGCGTGGCCTCCGCAGGCAAGCCGTGGGGAATGCCGACGAGATCGAGAATGGACTGGGCATTCGATCCCATTTTCGACATACCCGTTCCGCCCTCGCCGAAACGGACCGCGAAATTGTTCGCCAGGCGGACGACCTGGCCGTTATTCGGGCCGTTGATGCCCCGTGCGCAGGGCCATGCGCAGACGACGTCCACGAAGGCGAGGCCTGAACTCGGCGTGACGATCCGCAACAGGCTCGCCAGCGCACCGATCGCGTAACTGCGGCTATACACCGGCAAACCGATGTTGCCCCCGGAGGTGAGCTTGACCAGGACATGGTCCGCATCGCAGCCGATCTCCACGAAATGGGTCTGTTTCAGGCCGGTGAACGGCAGCTTGCGGTAACGTTCCCTGTCCGTGATGCGGAACAAGACCTGCATCGTGACCCCGGTGGCGATGGTCTGGTAGGGAACCGGGCCGCCCAGCTTCAGGCAATCGTTGAACCAGCGGGACATCGGCCCGCCAGCCAAATCCGGATGATAATGGTAGGTGGCCGACGATCCGAGAGAAAGCCCAAGATGATCGAGGGGCTGAAACAACACACGGCCCGTCGAGAGATCTTCCACCTTCGCCGCCACCGCCCACGGCCCCGTGACTCCCGCTGCATCACGTTCGGCAAGATGGATTTCCCGGATGCGCATCCGCGCGCGGTAGCTGCCGCCCAGCCGGTCCAGCGCGTCGGCCACCAATCCGTCAAAGCCATGACGGATGCAGCCATTTTCCGGGAACAGGTCTCCGCCGCAGATGGCTCCAAGCACGTCCGTTCCATACCCCGCTACGAGTGCCTCGCGCGACAAACCCCGGATAT
Source organism: Thiobacillus sp. (assembly GCA_024709165.1). GTDB lineage: Bacteria > Pseudomonadota > Gammaproteobacteria > Burkholderiales > Thiobacillaceae > Thiobacillus. The sequence goes on from JANJXF010000006.1 coordinate 7,922, forward strand.
CCAGCCCCAGGGTTTTCCGCAGGTGGCGGTTCTCGTCCTGGGCGGCTCGCCATTGCGATCGATTCATGTAGAGAAAGAACGTCCGGGGCGTATCCGCCTGCATGCGCAGGCGGATCCCGGCGCATTCTTCCAGATAGGTCAGCACGCGTGACGACATCTTGCTGGCAAGACGGCTCTTGTCGTGCTCGTTCAGCCGGCCCAACCTGCGCATCGTTCTCTGGATCATGCCGTGGACTTCATACTGCATGTAGATCAGGATGTCGCGTAATGCAATTCCTTTCGGCCAGAGATCGACGCAACGGTAGCCCGGCTTCAGCGCGATCTCCGGGTCGTCCTCGCCGAGCATGGCCCGCCCGAGCGCAGTCAGGAAGATCGCCAGGCCGGAGTTGTCGAATTCCGCGCTCAAGGCGTTGGCGTGGTTGATGTGTTCGTAGCTGGCCGATCCACTTTCGTTCGACTGCTCGGCGCCGTCCAGGAAGAACAGGGACGATGGCGCACCCTGGCCCTGGAGGGCGCACAGCAGCGCCGCGATCTTGGCAGCCGGCCCGCCGGCGTAGACGGCGATCGGCCGTGTCCGGCCCGCCCGGACACCGGCCTGGTGGGTTTCCAGAGCTGCGCGTTCGCGGGCCGGTGCGACGCCGATCGACGACAGCCGGATGGTATTTTCGCCGCGGACACGGATGCCGTCGCGGCGAAAAAACGGGTTGTAGGGGGATTCGGTGACAAGGTGTGGATGCGCGTCCAGCAGCTGCTGATAGGCCGCGCGGGTCATGTCGCACTCGCTGACCCAGACGGACTTGCCGTCGAAATACTCGCCCGCCAACAGGTAATCGAGACAGGCATCTCCGCGTGGATTCGTGCCGCTCATGGCCTGCCGCAGTCCCGCGAGCGAAGTGATGCCGTGTGCGGGCGAAGGATTGAAAAACGCCCCTTCGGATGAATTCGATGTCACCGCGCGCTTTCGGTCAGACGCAGGATTTCTTCCCAGATGCCCGATTCGAGCGATCGCCCTGCAGGCACCAGCACCAGCAGCAGGTCGCCCGCCTCCACGCCCTCGATGGCCACCGCAACGGCCTCCTTGGGGTCGGGCACGACGCGGATCGCGTGCTTCGGGACGCCCACGTTTTCGAGTTCGTCGCGCAGCACTTCCCAGGGCTCGGCGCACGCCGAATGACGTTCCGTCACGCGGTACTTCTTGCAGACGAAGCGGTCGAAACGGGTGGCGATCAGGCGGGCCATCTCCCGCACGTCGGACTCGGGAAAACGGCTGGAAGGGCCGAACACGATCGTGCGTCTGCCCTGTACGGACTGGCTGTCCATGTACGCCATCAGCGCGCGCAGCCCGTGCAGGTTGTGCGCCGCATCCATCAGGACCCGGTAGGGCTTTCCTGGAAGCTCGTTCAGCCGGCTCGGCGTCGTCTCGAAACCCATGTGGAACCCCATGAGCGCAGACCGGATGTCCCCCAGCGGCAATTCCATGCCGCAGGCTGCGGCAATCGCAGCAGCCGCGTTGTCGACATTGTGCCTGGCCTTGCCGTCCATGGTCGCCGGCACCTCCGTGACCTTGACGACGGGCCGGTGCGTTGTGCCATCGAAATAGACAAGCACCTCATCCTCACCATCGCGCCGGACGTAGACGGCTTTCCCTCCGGATGAGATGTGCTGTCCGATACGCACGGAATCCGGCTTGCCGGAAAACAGGATGATCGTCGGCGCCGACACGAAGTCCACCATGCCAACACATTGCGCATCCTCGGCATTCAGTACGGCCGCACGCCGCGCATGTTCCACGACCTGCCGTTTCACCACCGCCATCTCTGCGATCGACCCGACGCCGTCTTGTCCGAGGTGGTCGGCCGCGACGTTCAGGCAGACGCCGACGTCGCACACGTCAAACGGCCGCCCGAGCGTGATCAGCCCGCCTCGCGCCGTCTCGAGGACCAGGGCTTCGATTTCGGCGCGCGGATACAGCATCAGGCTGCCTGTGATCCCTGCAAGGTCGCCGGTCTGCTGCAAGGCCTCGTCGGCGTACACGCCGTCCGAGCAGGCCAGCCCCGTCCGCTTGCCTGCCTGTCGGAAGATGCCGGCGATCATCCGGCTCGTCGTGGTCTTTCCGTTGGTCCCGGTAATCGCGACGATCGGGACGGCTGCCTCGTCTGGCGTCGAAAAATGCTCGCGAACGAGCCGGCTGGCGAAATCCGGTTCAGGACTGGCTTCGGCGTGGATACGCAAGTCCGGCTCGGGTTTGATCGAGACGACCGCCGCATTCGGGTAGGCCGCGGGGCCGTTCAAATCGCCGATGACGATATCGACACCCGCGTAGTCGAGTTCACAGGCAGCGGAAGCCTGGCGCGCCAGTGCGCGATACGCTTCCGGCACGGATTCCACCAATTCCCCGGACTCGCCGGTCGTGAAGGCCACGCTGCCGAAATCAAGCCTCACCGATGCGCCGGCCCGCGGAATCGATCCCGTCGACGAGCCATCCAGCGCGAGACGGCACGACATCAGGCGGTCGGCCAGAAGTTGCCTCCACGCCACGCGTTCGCGAAGCGATCCCGACGAACGGGCCTGGCCCGCGACGAGCGAGTCCACATCGCGCACACCATCGCCGACGACGGTCGGCGCGCGAAGACGGACAACGGAGACCACTTCGGCGCCCATGACCAGGAAGCGGTAGGTCGCACCCGCGACGTAGGATTCGATCCACGCCGAACGCGCGGACGAGAAACCGCGCTCGTAAGCCTGTTCAAGCTGATCGGCATTCCGGATCGGTCCGATGACGCCACTCGCCGGCAGGGCATCGCGAAACGCCCCGGATTGCGGAGCCTTGAGCATGACGGGAAACCCGATCCGCTGGGCCGCCCGCAATACCCTGCTGTAGCGATTCTTGTTCGGGAACTCCAGATCCTGGCGGGGCAAAGGCAGGTCATGCGCCTGCAAGCTGCGCGCCATTGCCTCGCGCCGATAGATCGACGGCGGCAACTTCACGGCTCTCCCTTGCGGCATCGCTCCAAGGAACCGGTGTTGCCGCGCGCATAGCCCAAGCTGCAACAATCCATGGGGGACCGTGAAATCGCTGCGCGTGGCAGTGAACGGTTCCTGCTCGAGGTCCAGGGCAGGGATGCGCGCCCGCCGTGCAGCGTGCAAGATCAGCCGGGCATTGGGGTCGAGCGTGCGCACCGCAGCAAAATCAAGAAACCCGCCGAGTTCTTCGTCAACGAACAATTCAGCCGAGTCCGATCCGGGAAGCGCAGCATTCAGGACATCCAGCGCGAGCATTCCGGCGTAGAACGCCGTGCCGTTGTCCTCCTTCTCCACGAACACGCTGACTTCCCGCTCGTCGTCCCCATGCAGCACCGCGTAATGGCGAACTTCGGCATCCGTCGCACGTTGAAGCAAGATCACCAATTCACCGAACTGTGTCCCGATGCATCCCCGGACATCGGCCGAGCGGACACGGAGCTCCACGGCCTGACGTGCCGGATCGGGCGTCCAGGGCACGCTGCGCAGGGCGTGCGACACCTGCGTGCACATGGCCTCGCATTCCGTGTCGGCAAGCGCTGGAATGCGCAGAACGAACACCGCCGCGGGCATGTCGAAATGACGGGTGGACCCGAAAGCGACACGCGTTCTCAAAAGCTCGATCGGTTGCGTCATGCTTGATTCCGCTGCCGTCCGGTTAAATCATGAATAAATCCCGTCGGTTGTACGGATGCCTCTCGGGAGAAACCACACATCGCCTGGAAAGGCTTGGCGCATGCGCGCAGGGCAAAGTCTAGGCACGTGCGCCCCCGGAGCGGGCGCGACAGGGAGGCGATACCTTGGCGTTTTCTCAGCCGCGGCGCATCGAGTCGAAGAATTCGGCGTTGTTCTTGGCCGCGCGGATCTTGTCGAGGAGAAATTCCATCGCCTCCATGTCGTCCATGGGATACAGCAATTTCCGCAGCACCCACACCTTCTGCAGGATATCGTGCGGCATCAGCAGTTCCTCGCGACGGGTGCCGGAGCGGTTGACGTTGATCGCGGGATATTGACGTTTCTCGGCCATCTTGCGGTCGAGGTGGATTTCCAGGTTGCCGGTGCCCTTGAACTC
>JANJXF010000101.1 GCA_024709165.1 Thiobacillus sp.
TTCGCACGCGGCGAAGGCTTCGCCGCGATGGCCGGACGTCACCGCCACCAGCACGATGGGGTCGCCCGGCAGCAGGCGGCCGACGCGGTGGATCACCGTCACGTCGAGCAGCGGCCAGCGCGCGCACGCGTCGTCGACGACCTTGCCCAGCGCCTTTTCGGTCATGCCGGGGTAGTGCTCCAGGGTCATCGCCGCCACCCCGCTGCCCTCGTTCATGTCGCGCGCAAGGCCGACGAAGCTGGCGATCGCGCCGATGTCGGTGCGGCCGTGGCGCATCGCGTCGACTTCGGCGCCGAGATCGAAGGCGTCGCCCTGCACGCGGATTTTCATCGGCTCAACCTCCGGTCACCGGCGGGAAAATCGCGACTTCCGCGCGTGCGGGCAACGGCGCATCGAGCGCGACGACGTCCTGGTTGACCGCGACGCGGAACGCGCGGCCGCCCCCCAGCTCCTCGGCCCAGGCCCCGCCCCGCGCCTGCAGCGTGGCGACGAGATCGGCGGCGGTGGCGCCGGAAAAATCGAGGACCTCTTCGGCCATGCCGAAGCGCTCGCGCAGGCGGGCGAAATACAGAACACGCAGCGTATTCATGCAAGAAGCTCCGAAAAAGGAATGAAGCGCACCCAGTCGCCCGGGCGGATGGTCTGGCCAATGGGAAGGTCGACGAGGCCGTCGGCCCAGGCGCACGAGGTCAGCACGCCCGAGCTCTGGTTGGGGAACAGCGCGAGTCTGCCATCCGGCTGCCGGCGCACGCGCAGGAATTCGCGTCGGGTGCCGGGCTTGCTCCAGGCGAAATCGGCCTGCACCGGGAACGCGCGGTACAGCACGTCGGCGGCACCCATGCGCTTGAGCAGGAAGGGCCGCACGAAGAGGCCGAAGGTAACGAAGGCGGATACCGGATTGCCGGGCAGGCCGACGAAATCGGCCTCGCCCACGCGCCCGTAGACGAGCGGCTTGCCCGGCTTCATCGCCACCTTCCACATCTCGACGCGGCCGAGCTTTTCCACCGCCGCTCTCACATGATCGGCTTCGCCGACCGATACGCCACCGCTGGTGATGACGACGTCTGCCTCGCGTGCCGCACGCACCAGCGCCGCCTCGGTCGCATCCAGCGTGTCCGGCACGATGCCGAGGTCGATGAGCTCGCAGCCCAGCCCGGCGATCAGCCCCGTGAGCGTATAGCGGTTGGAGTTGTAGATCTGCCCGGGCGCGAGGGCCTCGCCTGGCGTGACCAGCTCGTCGCCGGTGAAGAAACAGGCCACTTTCAGCCGCCTGAACACCGGCAGTGCCGCCAGCCCCACCGATGCGGCAAGTCCCATTTCCGCAGCGCGCACACGGGTCCCGGCGGCAAGTACTTCGTCGCCCGCGCGGACGTCCTCGCCGGCGCGGCGAATGTTCTCGCCGGCGTGCGGCTGGGTGTGGATGGCCACGGCGCCGTCTTCGGCCGCACAGTATTCCTGCATCACCACCGCGTCGGCGCCGGTCGGCACCGGCGCGCCGGTGAAAATGCGTACCGCGGAACCGGGCGCGAGCGGCAGGCCAACAGCGCCGGCAAGGATGCGCTGCGATACCGGCAGTTTCACCCCCGGTGTTGCGACATCGGCGACGCGCACCGCATAGCCATCCATCGCGCTGTTGTCCGCCGGCGGCACGGTGACGCCGGAAGTCTGCGGCGCGGCGAGCACGCGCCCGAATGCGTCGGTGACGGAGACGGTTTCCTGTTCGGTGACGCCGCGTGCGCGTTCGAACAGGGCGTCAAGTAGTTGATCGGCTGAGAGCATGGTCGACGATGAAATCGGTGAGTTGCGGAATCGCATCGAGACCGATGCGCGGAAAATCATCGGGCGGCACGACATCGGCCGCCGCCGCGAGAATGTGCGGGTCATCGGGAAACAGCCAGGGCTTGCCGGTCGCCGTGCGGTGCACTTCGAGCTTCGGGATCGGCTCGCGCTTGTAGCCCTCCACCAATACCAGGTCGCACGGCGGCAACTGGTCGAGCAGCACGTCGAGTGTCGGCGGCGTACTGCGGTGCTCGGTGAGCAGCGCGGTGCGGTGGTCGGAAGACAGCAGCACCGCCGCGGCCCCCGCCTCGCGCGCGCGCCAGCTGTCCTTGCCCGGACGGTCGACATCGAAATCGTGGTGCGTGTGCTTGATCACGGCGACCTTGAGGCCGCGCACGACGAGGCGCGGCAGCACCCGCTCGATGAGCGTGGTCTTGCCGCTGCCGCTGTAGCCCGCGATGCCAAAAACTCTCATTGCCTGCCGCCTCCGGAATTGTTATATTTTCACATATATAACCACGCCCTGTCAGCCATCGCCCGCACCATGAATGCGCCTCAACTCATCGACCAGTTCGGCCGCCAGATCGATTATGTGCGCCTGTCTGTCACCGACCGGTGCGACCTGCGCTGCAGCTACTGCATTCCGGAGGGTTTCAATGACTTCGAGGAACCTGCGCACTGGCTCGATTTCGACGAGATCGAGCGCCTCATCGGTGCGTTCGCGCGGCTCGGCGTGCGCCGCGTGCGCCTCACCGGCGGCGAGCCCCTCCTGCGCCGCAACATCGTCGAGCTGAGCGCGCGTCTCGCCGCCCTCCCCGGGATCGATGATCTGTCCCTGTCGACCAACGGCACGCAACTCGAAAAATACGCCGCCGCGCTGAAAGCCGCCGGTGTCACACGGCTCAACGTCAGCCTCGACTCGCTGCAGCAGGCGCGGGTGGAACGCATCAACGGCCGCGACGTGCTGGCGCGCGTCATGGCCGGGCTGGACGCCGCGCAGGACGCGGGTTTCGCCCCGATCAAGCTCAACATGGTCGCGCTCGCCGGCATCAACGACGACGAAATCGACCAGATGGTCGCCTTCTGCATGGCACGCGGCTTCGTGCTGCGTCTGATCGAGACCATGCCCATGGGCGCCACCGGGCGCAACGCCGAATACCTCGACCTGCAACCGGTGAAGGAGCGTCTGCGCCGCGAGTTCGGTCTCCTCGACACCACCTTCCCCGGCGCGGGCCCGGCGCGCTATCTCGGTAGCGCCGACGGCCGCTTCAACGTCGGCTTCATCACCCCCATCTCGCAGCACTTCTGCCAGACCTGCAACCGCGTGCGCGTCTCCGTCGACGGCACCGCCTACATGTGCCTGGGCCAGGACGAGCACTTCGCTTTCCGACCGATGCTGCGCGACGGCTGCAGCGACGCCGAACTCGACGCCGCCATCCTGCGCGCCATCGACCTCAAGCCGGAACGCCACGAATTCCGCGAAGCGCCGCAGAAGGTGATGCGCTTCATGTCGATGACAGGCGGCTGAACGTCTGCTGCCCGGCGAGGCGCAGCCCACCGGCACTCTGGCATAACCCTGCTGCCGCACAGGTGGACCGGCGGGCGCCCGCGCCTAGAATCCCTGCATGGCCACCCTCGAATCCCTGCAATTCGACAACAGCTTCGCGCGTCTGCCCGAGGCCTATTACTCGCGCGTCTGCCCAACCCCAGTGCCCGACCCGTACCTGGTCTGCTACAGCGCGGAGGCGCTGGCCCTGCTCGATCTCGATCCAGGCGAGATGGCGCGCCCGGAACTCGTCGAGACGCTCGCCGGCAACCGTCTGCTGCCGGGCATGGACGCGCTCGCCGCGCTCTACGCCGGGCACCAGTTCGGCCATTACGTGCCGCAGCTGGGCGACGGCCGCGCGATCCTGCTCGGCGAAGTGCTGAACGCGGCGGGCGATGGCTGGGAAGTGCAGATCAAGGGCGCCGGCCGCACCCCCTACTCGCGCGGCGGCGACGGCCGCGCGGTGCTGCGCTCGAGCATCCGCGAGTTCCTCTGCTCGGAAGCGATGCACGCGCTGGGCATCCCCACCACGCGCGCGCTCGCCATCGTCGGCAGCGACCACCCGGTCTATCGCGAGGACGTGGAGACCGCGGCGCTGGTGACGCGGTTGGCGCCAAGCTTCGTGCGCTTCGGATCATTTGAAGTTTTTTACTACCGCAACCAGGTCGAACCGATCCGCCACCTCGCCGACTACGTCATCGCACGTTACTATCCCGAACTGAAGAGCCTTGCCGACCCCTACCCCGAGTTCCTGCGCGCGGTCGCCCTGCGCACCGCCGAACTGATGGCACAGTGGCAGGCGGTCGGCTTCTCGCACGGCGTGATGAACACCGACAACATGTCGATCCTCGGATTGACGCTCGACTACGGGCCGTTCGGTTTTCTCGACGCCTTCGATCCGGGTTTTATCTGCAACCATTCGGACACTGGTGGCCGCTATGCCTTCGACCAGCAACCGGACGTCGCGGCATGGAACCTGACCAGACTCGCTCAGGCACTGGTGCCGCTGATGTCGGTGGAGACGGCTTCGCAGGCGATCGGTGACTATCCACAGGATTTCGGCCGTGCCTACCTCGAACGCATGGGAGCCAAGCTCGGTCTCGCGCCCGGCAAGGATGCCGCGTCCCTCATCATGGATGTGCTGCAGCTGCTGGCGCAGAATCACGTCGACTACACGATCTTCATGCGCCGCCTGTGCGATTTCGACAGCGCGATCGGCGCGCTCAACGCGCCGCTGCGCGATCTATTCCGCGACCGTGTGGCGTTCGACGCGTGGGCCGCGCGCTATGGCGCCGTACTGCGCAGGCAGGGATCGAATGACGCCGAACGCGCCGCGGCAATGCGGCGCGTCAACCCCAAATACATCCTGCGCAATCATCTCGCCGAAACCGCCATCCGCCGCGCCGCCGACTTCCGCGACTACAGCGAGATCGAACGCCTGCATCGCCTGCTGGCGCGCCCCTGCGACGAACAGCCGGAATTCGAGGCCTACGCGGCCGAACCCCCTGACTGGGCACGGACAATTGAGGTAAGCTGCTCTTCGTGAGCCGCACCCCTCTCGTCGTCATTTTTGCCGCTGCCCTGCTGATCGCCTGCAGCAGTCCGTCCATCCAGCGCAAGGATGGCGCCAGCAGCGCGCGAGCTTTCAGCATGAAGGAGCTCGCCAAGAGCGATGTCGACAGCGTCATCGAGATCCATCAGCAAGAAATCCTCGCAGTCCTGAAAACGCTCACGCTGAAACTGTATCGGCGCAATCCCGGTGAATGGCGCAAGGGCGGGCAGCCGAGCGCCGAAGCGGCCACCGCCGCACTGTTCGATCCGGTAGCGGACTGGCAACAGGCATCGCTCAAGGATATTCAATGGGAAAACACACTGCGCGAGGCGTGGCGTGCGGATTTCTCCGGCGACCGCATACACGCGCTGATTAAAGGCCTGCTGGTGATGCACATGGCGGCATTCAACCACCAGACCGAGTTCTTCCTGTTGAGCGAAGTCGACGCCCAGAAGATTTACAATGCCGCGCGCAACACCGAGGCCGTGGTGTGGAAGCTGTCCAATGCGCGCAACGAGCGGGGCGAAGTGCTCCTCGTCTCCAACAGCATGGAGGCAGGTGGCACGGCCAACCTCAGCTTCGAGCGTGAATTCGGCAAGCTCATCGGCATCGAGGACACGCTCGCCAGGATCGTCGAGGACAAGAGCAACCGCGCGATCCGCTTCGGCGTGGTCAACCTCGCCAGCATGATCTTCCTGCCGATCTGAGATGGCATATGACACCCTGACGCGCGACCAGTGGGCGTGGGAATTCCTGCGCCGCAACCCGCAGTACCGCAGCGACTACCGGCGCTTCATCGAAATCTGGCACGCGCTCGAGGCCGCCTACGGTGCGCCGCCCAAGCGCGACTTCCAGCGCTGGAAGCAGGATCCGCGCGCCTACGGCCCGCTGCCGGGCGACGGCGAACTCCCCGCCCCCACCGGCGAGCTGTGCGTAGTGGAAGACGACCGCGTGCTGCTCGAGTGCTGGATGGGCGCGAAATGGGGCTTCTACAAATTCCCACTCGACCCTGCGCGCACGGCGCCTGCGTCGGACGAACTCTCCTGGCGCCCGCCGCCGTCCGCTGCGCCGCGCCCGCCCGGCGATCCGCTGCGCGCCGACATTGCCTTCGACCTCGCGCTGCCACTGCCGCCGCAGCTCGAAGCCGCAAAATTCCGCCTCGTCGGCCGGGCCGCCGAGTTGCACCGCGCGGGTGTGGCCGCGCCGATGACGCTGGCCAACCAGCGCACACGCTGGCACGCAATGCTTCGGGTGCTGGACGCCGATGCGGCGAACGCACCGATCACCGGGGACGATGCGGCGCTGCTCGACGAAGCCCGCTCGATGACGCGGTGTGGCTATCTGGATATTCTGCGTCTGACCTGAGCCCGGGATCAGGCCCACATCGCCTTCATCTTCGATAGCAGCTCCACCACCTCGGGCGGCGGCGGACCGGCAACGGGTGCGGCGGGAGTCTCGGGCCATACGCATGCCGCGAACAGTTCCATGGGGCAACTCCCGGAGACCGGCGGTGAACCATGCGCCACGGACAGAGAGAACACCCCGACCGCCGACTATCCTCGATCCATGAAAAATCGCATACGACCAGGCGATCTGAGTGGAAAGGCAAAAAATTGCCTATCTCGAAAAAACAGAAGGTTCCAGTTATTTTTTAGGCTATCCGATTTTCGTGATTGAAGCGGGTTCATAGCTCTCCATTTTTGATCATGCGAATGAGCGTTGAAATATCCGCACCGTAGTTCTTCTCCGGCTTCTCCGATTCTGTTGATTTCGGGACGTAGGGCTTTGGCTCGGGAGGAGGTTTTGACACCATGCGTGCAAAGGAATCGCCCGTCTTGAAGTGCTTGATGTTGCCGGGTAGTCCGTAACCCATTTCAACTGGCTCAGGCTCACGCCTGCGCTCAAACTTGGGCCGCGACAGCTTGTGCTTGTGTGCCCCTTCGGCAAACAGAATCTTGGCCCGTAGAGCCTCGAAACTGTAGCCGCGCCCCAGCCGGTTCATCACCCGGATCAGGCTGTTCAGGCTCTCGGTGTAGGCATTTGTAACGGGGTGATTGAAATAGTTGAGGATCGGCACCGTCCAGTTGCCCCACTCCCGCTCGATGTCGGCAAAGGCGTCAGCAATCTCTGACGGGATGCCCTTCTGCCACTGGATGAACTTGGCCTGCGCTGCGTCAGGTGATTCGGCGTCGTAGATACCAAAGAACTCCTCCTTGAGCCGGTAGGCTTCGCCAAGCTCAGGGTAGTTCTTCGTCCAACCATCGAGGTTCAACCGCTCTTTGTCGTTCAGGTCGCGTTCGCGCTTGAGCAGCACAAAGCGGTCGTGCATCAGGCCACGACGCTGTTTCGGCGTCAGGGATTCGCGCAGACTCTTCCTGACGCGCTCCATCGCATGGTTTGCCATCCGGACGACGTGGAACTTGTCCACCACGATCTCGGCCTGTGGAATGACAGCACGGACAGCATCGCGGTACGGCGTCCACATATCCATCGCCACGTACTGGATGAGGTCTTTGCCTTCCAGATGGTGCAGGAAACGCACCACGGTATCCTTGTTCCGGTTCGGTAGCAGTTCGACGATGGTGTTGTTTTGGATATTGGTAATGACGCCACGGGGCTTGATGAGGTGAATTTCGTCGATACCCATCCAATTCGGCGTCTCGAACCGAATCGTCTTTCCCAACTCGTTCACGTAGTCTCTGAACACAGCCCGGACAGTGAATTCCGTGCAGCCGACTTTCTCGGCAATACTGGCGAACGTGCGTTTAATGGCCTGCTTACCCATCCATTGCGCAAGCCGTTTGGTCATCAAACGTTTTTCGTCGATCTCTGGCAGCGCTTCGTAGAAAGTCTTGCCGCAGGCGCGACAGCGGTAGCGGCGGGTGTCAATGTAGAGTTCGACACGCCGACCGTGCATGGGCAGGTCTTTGAGCATCTGCTCCCGGCGTCCGAAGCCAACGATGTTGCGGGACTGGCAGTGCGGGCAGGATGTTGGCGATTCCAGCGTTTCAACGTCGATGTGGTAATCGTGCTCGTTCTCTTGAATGCCCAATACCTTGTAGCAGGGCAGGTTGAGGATGTTGGCGGGCATGGATCATGGCTCCGACGAGCCGGTGCCAAACAGCGCACGATCTTCCGATGTCCCGTGGTCGATCTCATGGCAGTAATCAGGCGGTGACGACTGGTCTGATGGATCAATCCAGCTTGGCATCCCGCAACACTTGCAGGTGAACGGAGCCTCGTGCTCGCCAACAATTAGGAACCCGGACTCGTTGAACCTGAACTCAGGAAGCGCCCATTCGCAGGCAAAGGAAGCGTTCTGTTCAGTCTGCAATGCGCTCACAATGGCGTCTTTGCTTTGCCAAGACATATTCATTTCGCGCATTTCCCTGATGACCGTCTCAAGGTCGAGGTCTGTTTGCTTTGAGCAGGCACTCAGTGAGCTGCTTGTTTTCATGTTCAAGCTCGATGACGCGATCAATGCCATCGGCGGGCATGTCGTAAATCGCGTGCATGGGTACCAATGCAATCTCACCGCACTGGACGTAGCGCCGATTTGGCAGCATGACGTCACCCGGCGTCAGAACGCGGATTCGAGCCTTCTTCGGTGTCTCTCCAAGCACTTCGACGGCGTAGTACCGGCGACCAGCCCACGTATCCAACACAACGCACTTTGCAGCCATGTTCATGGCTCCATCCCGTTATCGTGGTTTCGCTCCTCTACAAAAGGAGGAAGAATTGCCTCCGCATCCGGGTGGCACCTGGCGAGAAAATCCATCATCTCCGTGGCGTCCTTCGAGAGATAGAAACGCACCATTTTCTCGTTGAACTCCTGCGCCTTGGCAGCGGGTACACTGATGGCGTCGATGCCGTGCGACATGAGGACGCCGTTCATCATGAAACGGGACGTGCGCTTGTTGCCGTCGAAGAAGAACTGCTGTAAAGCGCCGAACAGGAAGAAGGCGGTTGCCCGCTCAAACGGGTCACACGCTTGCAGGGCTGAAACGCCTTCACTGAATGCCCGGTTCAGTTCCGGTGCGCCGGGTAGCGTCGGCAGTGGGGTGTAACGCCCGCGCTCACCGAGGCCCACATCCGGCGTGTAGTTCGTTTCCTGACCTTCACCACGGAACACACCCCACTCCAAGGCTTCCTTGCGGGCGACGATGCCGTTCAGTTCGATGAACACGGTCTTGGTAAGGGAGAACTGGCCGCTCTTGACCATCGCCAGCAGGCGTTTGGAGCTTTCCGCGAGATTCAGGATTTGTTCCTGATCGGAAACCTTTCGCCCACCGATGGTCACGCCATCCAGCAGCGTCTTGACCTCCGGGAAGGTGAAGGGGTTGCCTTCGAGCACTGACGCATCCCAGACGAACTCCGGCAGCATCTTGTGAAAGCGAAAGCATACCCGCTCAATCGAATGGGACGGGACGGATGTCGGCACCGTCGATCTGTCCCAGCGGAATCCGAGCGCATCAAAGAGAGTCATGTCGGAGCAGCCATCAATCATTGAACACGGTTTGATGATAGCAATAGATCGTGCTAGCACCAATCACAAAACACGATGTTGGTTCAGTCGCCAGCCGGAGCGACGACGCCCCGTTTCAATCACAAAAATCGGATAGCCATTTTTTACAGCGGAAGTCAGACATACGCGCTTTCAGGAGTATCGTTTTGCTCGCCTTGGCTTCGCCGTTCAAGGCAGGCAATGCTTCGGCTGTGAACATCACATTCAATCTGGCCGATTTCATGATCAGCACTGCCACAACGTCCGGCGTGAATCTGTTCGCTGCAACTCCGTCATCGGCTCCGGCTCTGCCGGAGCGGCATTGCGCGTTCCTTCCCCCTCGCCCCTGGTCCCTGAGTCCTGCCCCTATCTCCCGGCCCCTGTTCCGGTGTGCAGTCCCAGCCACTCTCCAGCACGTCGACGCCGTGGCGACGCGCGTCCTGCACGCTCTGCGCCGACGCGTAGGAGCCCATCGGCTGACTGTTCAACAGGTGCAGGCGAACGACGCGGGCCCGTGACACTTCAGCCATACCGAGAGCGCGAAGCTCGCGGCGTGCGATTCGGGAAAGCCGTATTCGCCACAGCCATGGAACTGCATGAATATCTGTCGCGCGAACTCATCCTGGTAGCCGCGTGCGCACATGCCGTCGACGAGCCGCCGCTCGAAGTGTTCGAGCCCGCCCTTCCTCCGTCACGCGGCCATCGAACGGCGCAGCTGGCCGGCCTCGCCCGGAGCGAAGCCGGCAGTGACCACCGCCAGCTGCATCACCTGTTCCTGGAAGATCGGCACGCCCAAGGTTCTTTCCAGCACGCCGTGCACCGCCTCGCTCGGATAGGTGACCGGCTCGGACCCTTCGCGCTGGCGCAGATAGGGATGCACCATGCCGCCCTGGATCCTTCCCGCCCCCAGACAAAAACCGGACAATTCAAAAGCTACAAAAACGGACAGGTCCAAAAATCCGCGACACTATGACCGAATTTTTTGTGGTAAAAGTTTTTGGTGCCATGCCGCTTCCAGTGGAAATTGACTTCCCAACAAACATAGCGGCAGCACCCATCGCCGCATGCGAGGGTCGGCACCAAGGGTGCTCTGCAGCAGAGGCTTGAGGCTGGACATGCGCGGGCAGACCGTGGCGATGAAGTTCCCGATGTTGCAGAAGCCCCGGGCGACGGTCTCCGTTGTGGCAGCAGGCCATTCACCGCTTCGACGCAGGAGATCGTGGCGATCAGCCTCAATGAGCTGCGGAAATCGGTTGTGGAGACGACACGCCGTCGCTCAGCAGATGCCGTTTGGTGCACCACTCCCCAGCCATCTCGCCGAAAGCCAGACAGGCTGGACTTTTGTATGCACCCTTGCGGCACACCAATGTGATTGTATGGCGCGGCATCCCGGGCTGCATGGGGATAACATGCAGATCGTCCTTCGAACGCACGATGGTTTCGGGAAGGATGGTGGCAAGACGGCCTTTACGTACCAGCTCAATGATTACGCTGAGCGAAGTGGTTTCCATGACGATGCGCGGCTTGATGTTTTGCTCGGCACAGTACTGATTGATGTGGCGGCGCAAGGCGTAGTCGGGGCAAAACAGTATCAGAGGCTCGCGTTCCAGCACCTCGTTGCTCGATAAGCTGGCTTGCCCGACCAGGTGATGCCCATTTCCCACTGCGAGGTTGAGCGATTCGATGCACATGACGTGGGTGTCGGTCTCTGCTGAAAACATCGCAGATGACGACGCGCTACCGAAGGCGATACCAACATCGACGCGATCCTCGCTCAGCGCGATCTCGATGTCGCTCTGCGGCATTTCAAGGGTGCTGACGACAATTCCGGGATAGCGGGTATTGAACAGGTCCAGCAATGGTGTGGCCAAGTAGTCCGAGATTGGCGTCATGCCCAGGCGCAGGGAACCGCGGCTCAAGTTATCCAGCTCGGAAATGGCGCGGCCACCGGCGTTTAGTTCTACCAGTGCGCGGTGGGCATACTGCAAGTACACCTCCCCTGCCGCTGTCAGCCTCACGTTCCGCCCTGTCCTGTCAAGCAGCTGCACCTCAAGCAGATCCTCCAGCTGCTTGATTTGCTGCGACAGGGTGGGCTGGGAAACATACAAAGCCTCAGCTGCACGCGTAAAGCTCTGGTGTTCGGCTACCGCCATGAGGTAGCGAAGCGAGCGCGGAAAAACCGGATTTCTTTCCATAGCCGTTCTCTATCGAGAGCATCGAAATTTTGTCTTGGAGCCTATAGCAGTCTCTTCCATAGTAACGCATAACATCGAGTCAACGACGACCGTTTGCTAGAAAGTTGACCAACCCGTGTACCGGAGCGAAATGCTTCACGTTCTATTGTGGCGTGAACGGTCTGGATAAGTTCCCGGCGATGCGGATCGCGCCGGATATTTATGCGGGCCGTGGAAGCCATCATTTTCCATACACTTCAGCTCTTTGGGCCATTCTGCTCATTGATGTTCGCAACCATCCATGATTGGGTAATCTAATGTATCGAAACAATACGCAACGGACTGTCTACCCCTTGGCCGTGTGCCTGATTTTTTTCGGTGTGTCGTCAAGCGCCAATGAAACCACTCCAATGTTGAGCGACGTGGTGGTGACGGCGACCGGGAAGCCGGAGTCGCGCAGCGCGATCGCGGGGACCATTCAGGTGCTCGAACGGGAGCGTATCGAGGCTTCCCCGGCAAAATCGCTGACAGATCTTCTGGCCGAGAATGGCGTAGGTTTTTTCAGCGAATGGACTCCAGGCCAGACTTCGATCAATCTTCGCGGCGGAGCGTCTGATGGTCAGGGGCGGGATTTTCGTAGCCAGGTTCTGGTGCTGATTAACGGTCATCGAGCAGGAACGGCCAATATCTCGAAATTGTCACCGGCAGATGTGGAACGTGTAGAGGTCGTACGTGGGCCATCTTCTGTCGTCTATGGCAGCCAGAACATTGGCGGCATCGTCAATATCATCACCAAAAACGGGCGTACCGCACCCGGCACGTTAATCGATCTGGCCGCAGGGTCGTCAGATCTACTTCAAGGGAAACTGCAGCATGGGGAGCAGGCTGGCAATGCGGATTGGTATATCGGCCTGTCGGGAGGCAAGAAGGGGGACTATCGTTCGGGAGAGGGCGGCGGCAAACTGGATAACACCGGGTGGGAAAGACGTGGACTGACAGCGGCTTTGGGTTACCAGCTTAGCCCGATGCACCGCCTCGATGTGAATTTGCGCTCGGATGGCATCTACGATGCAGGATTCCGCGGTTCCGCAGCCAACATCTACAGCAAGGATGACCGCTACAACCAGTCGATTGAGCTCAGTTACTCCGGCAAAGCCCAGGGCGAGCGTATCCGCTGGACAGTGCAGGGGTACAAGGTTCGCGACGTCGACAACTTCCACTGGGCGTCGCCAATCATTCGCAACAATCTCGGCAATCCGGCACCGGGCACCCGCATGGACCACAACAAGCGACAGCTAGACGTCGCGGGGCTGCGCATGCTGACAGACATGTCCTTGTGGCGAGGCAACGATCTCCTGCTCGGCTGGGATTGGGAAACGAGCAAACTGCGCTCTGACCGATACCGGTTGGGTGTGCCAGGAAACGATCTGGCGCAGATTGCTCCTTACGACAACAACCAGACCGAAATTGCCAATGCCTTTTATTTCGAAGACGCACAGAAACTCCTCGATGAGCGTTTGATTCTGCGGGGTGGCGTACGCCGTACGCTCGGAAAAACCAGCCTGGACTGGACACCGAACCTGGCTGCCCTGATACCACGTAGCGAAAACTATCAGCAGACGACGTATTCCTTCGGCGGCACATTCAAGCTGACCGATACCCTGGGGTTACGAAGCGGATGGTCGACGGGTTTCCGGGCGCCAACAGCTTCTGAGCTGGCGGCGGATTTCACTGCACTGGGCGGCGGCCGCATCTTTGGCAATCCCTTGCTGGAATCTGAAACCAGCCATCAGATCGAGTTCGGTGGAACATACAAGCGGAACCACTGGCATCTCGATGTCGCGCTATTCCAGAACATCATTCAGGATCGGATTGTCAGCAAGGCCCGCCCGGGAATCCCTAACACTTCCGATTACGTCAACAATTCCGGAGACATCGTTGTTCGTGGTCTTGAACTGCAGGGGGCGGCGAACCTGCTGCCCCTGCCAAGCCGTGACGATACAGTATGGCGCTGGTCGATATATGGCAACGGCGCTTACAACTTCAACATGAAAGACGAAGGGGCCGCTACCACGGCCAATACAGACAATGTTCAGCGGACGTACAAATACCAGGCTGCTTTTGGGACGCGCTTCGGCCAGGCCGGTATCGGCCATGACTGGAGTGTCGCTCTGGAAGCCGTGCTGCGCGGCCCAATGTGGTACGACACCGAAGAAAACCTTCTCACCCCCGAAGCAGAGCCAGACCGCAACTACATTCACCGTAAATCGCCTTTCACCGTGATTAATCTTCGTGGCGACATCCGGATTGGCAAGGGGGTCAAGCTCTATGCGACCATATATAATCTCTTTGACATCAACGAGCACCCGATTTTAATCGGCCTGGATGATAAACCCTGGAAGCTTTCCCCTTCCCTGACCAACGGAGGATTCGGAACATCTATGCCAGGACGCGAATTCCAGATTGGAATCCGGGCTTTATTTTAATTTGACATGCGTCACTTCGTTTCATTCTATTGTGCCGGCTGGCTGATTGTTCAGACGGGGGCCGTCCTGGCTGCACCGGTACTTGTCAAGGACGCTCTGGGTCGTACGGTACGTCTGGAAAACATACCGCAGCGAATTGTCCCGATCTTCTCATCGAATACGGAATTGGTGGCTGCACTTGGATTGGTTGATCGCATCGTTGGTATCGAGGCATTTACACGTTTCCCTCCGGAAGTTCTGGGCAAGCCGCTGATTGGTGGCCGCCTTGGATTTTCGGTTGATACCATCGTCAAGCAGTCACCGGATCTGGTTGTCGTTACGCCGGCTCGCCAAGCCATGCATCAGGTTCTCGAACCGATGAGTCGACTGAATATTCCGGTTATCGTGCTGCAAAGCCGCAGCGTCCACGAAGTAATCGAAAATCTGCGGCTCCTCGGACGTGCCACAGGAACCGAGGCACGTGCCGAGCCTCTGGCCAGGCTGTACGAAGCGCGTTTGCAGCACGTACAGGCGCGCCACAACCGGAGAGCACGGCCAAGGGCCATTCTGATCACTGGCCGGCTTGGCAACGGCATGGTTTTGATCGCACGCAGCGATACTTATACTGGCGATGCACTCCGCCTGGCCGGCGCGGATCACGCACTCGAGCAAACCGTGGTGCCTCAGATATCACCGGAAGCCCTGATCGCGACTGATCCGGACGTGCTTTTGTATGCCGGCCCCGCCAAACACTTCGAAGAGTTGCTCGCCTCACCAGGCTGGTCGCTGTTGCGCGCCGTGCGCGATCGGCGCACCTACTTGGTGGATCGCAGCGAATTCCTGATTCCCGGACCAAGAACCATCGATGGCATCGAAAAGTTGTCGTTGCTGCTAGCGGCGCAGAATCGCTGATATGCGGCGTTCATGGGTTCTTCTGCTGGTCATGCTGCTCATGTCGCTCGGCTTCGCTGCCAGCGTCGGGCACGAGCGAGCGAGCCCGGCAGCCATCTTCCGTTCCCTGACTGGAGACGATTCCTTGCAGAGCCAGCTGCTGATCAGCTGGCGCTATCCACGAATTTTGGCTGCCGCACTGGTTGGCGCATTTTTGGGGTTAGGCGGCGCCATTTTTCAGGGAGTCTTCCGAAACCCGCTCGCAGAACCCTATCTTCTGGGAAGTTCAGGTGGCGCCGCCGTTGGTGCGACGGTTGCCCTGCTGGTGCCAATGGGTTTGCCCTCGAATTGGCTGCTGGCCGGGCTGTCATTCCTTGGCGCCTGGGGAGCAACCTGGCTAGTGCTGCTTGTCGGTGGTTGGCGGCGAGGGAGCGATGCTGCCTACCTGCTGCTGGCTGGAATCGCCATTGCGGCCATGCTTGGGGCAGTACGTTCTTTCCTAATGCTTGCACTCTCCGATGACACGATGAATCTTCAGGTGGTCTTGAGCTGGACGCTTGGAGGTATCCAGACACCTGACTGGCATGGCTTGTTTTTCCTGTGCGTCTTGGCGACGGGGGCCATCGCCATGGTCATGCCGCTGGCACACGGTCTGGATTTGCTCGGCGTGGGTGATGAACAAGCACACGCCTTCGGTTTGCAGCCGGAACGTTTTGTGCAGCGCGCCATATTAATCGCCTCGGTGGTGGTTGCCGTCGCCGTCGCCTGGGGTGGGCTTGTGGCGTTTGTTGGCTTGATCGCGCCACATGTTGCGCGCTGGCGTTGCGGGCCGAGACATAAGCGATTGCTGCCCGAAAGTGCGGCGATTGGGGCGATTTTAGTAGTCGTCTGCGACGGAATAGCCCGATCGGTGCTGCCGCCGGCCGAAATACCCCTGGGATTGATCACGGCTGTATTTGGCGGGCCGTTCTTTCTCTTTGTTCTGGCCCGGAGAAAAAAAACGTGACGCAGGTTCGCGTAGAGGGCCTGCAGGTTACGGCATCAGGCAAATGCTTGCTGGACGGGCTGAATCTGGATTTTTCGCCCGGCCAGCTGGTTGGCCTGATCGGGCCCAACGGAGCGGGCAAGACGACCTTGATCAAGGTTCTGGCGGGTTTCAGGGCTGCCGATCAGGGTTCGGTCAGTTGGAACGGCAGAGAAATACGCCAATGGACGGCAAGCGAACGTGCGGCGGTGTGCGGTTATATGCCGCAGCACTACGTATTTGCGTGGGACTACAGTGTACGCGACCTGATTGAGATGGGTGCGGCGCGGACTGCTGCGACGGAACCCGAGATCGATGCGGCGATACACGCCCATGAACTCGAACTGCTGGTCGACCGGCGCTGGTCGACCTTGTCCGGGGGCGAGAGAGCCCGTAGTTTGCTGGCTTCGGTGATGGTGACTTCGCCTTCCCTGCTGCTGGTCGATGAACCCGGCGCCAGCCTCGATATTCGCCACCGTATCGAATTGCTGTCGCGGCTGAGCGCCGCGGCTCAACGTGCCACGGTGATCGTTGTCCTGCATGATCTGGAACTGGCCGCTCGCTATTGCGACCGACTGGTGCTGCTGGCGAATGGGCGGATCGTGCAGGACGCGGCGTCTGCGGAAGTCATCCGTCCGGGGCCTCTGGACGTCACATTTGGTGTTCGTTTTCAGCGGGTTACGCTTCGGTCTGATTTCGATGCGCTGCTGGGCATACCGCCTTCTGTTTGTGGATTTGGAGATGAATGATGCGCCAAGCAAGCATATCAACCCTCTTGGAACCCGTTGCGCCGACTACCGACGCTCGCCCCGGGATCACGAAAATGGCCAGTGGACAATCCGGGATGGATTCATGGCACTGGGAATCCGAGGCCGCCCGCAAGATCGGCGGCGCGTCGGAACAGGCACGCCTGTACCTCAAAATGATGGATGAGTCAGATTATGCCGAATGCCTGGCCCCTGTGGTTGGCCCACTCGGCGGAACCGTTCTGGACCTCGGTGCCGGCGCAGGCAGTCTGACGCGTCATTGTTTGGTGCCAGGCGCCCACTGGCTGGCTGTGGAGCCCAATCAGGAAATGGGACGTGCACTCGGGGGCTTGCGGGAAAATTTGTCAGGACGCGGGATCCAGGTTGACTGGATCCCTTCGTATTGGGAAGACCTGGACCGGGAAAACCGACTTAGGGGTTTGAAGGCGGATTACGCTGTTGCTTTCAACATGGGGGCGACCCACCATGCCGCCGATCGCTTATACGACACCATGAGTACCAGCTTGCCCGAAACGATGATTTGGGTGGTTCCCGCCCAAGAAGCACCATCGTCGTTCTGCCTGGCGGGGTATTTGCCCGAGGAATTTTGGGGGGAAACATGCGTGCCCGCCTATCGGAAGACACTGGAGCAACTCGGAGCAAGTCGCCAGCCCGATCGCATTGAATTCGTCGATTGGACATGCCGACTGAACTTCTCTTCAAGAAACACGTTATTGGATCATTTCCTGGATCGACTCGACCTATCCAGGAAGCCCTCCACGGTTGAAAAATTACGTTCTGCTCTTGTCCATAAACTCGATTGTGAAAAAACGGGAAACGTAGTTTCATGTCCCAAGCGGAGCGCGGTCATGTTCTGGTACCGAAGTTCCCTTGTTTGAGCAGCATGTAACCCGTTCCATTACGAATTCATCTGCATGGATGCGACATGGAGCAGAGGACAATCTGGAGTCACTTTCGATAATCAATTCCTATGATCGCAATCGAAATTTTGAACTTGGTTCGGCTGCGTAGTTGAGGCATAGTTAAAGCCAGTGTGCCCGTTAGGTTTCTTGTGATTTAAGGCAAAGGGCAAGGCGCGCTAGTGGCGTGCATTAGGGTTGTGGATTAGTCGGGCAGATAATGCTCATGGCGGATTTGGTACTGCGTGGAAAGCGGCCTATGGACAGATTCATCGAGCGCGAGGCCACAGCTTGGCGGGGCTTGGCTCTGTTTGAGCAGATGCTCGGCAACATCGGTGGGGCGGCTTCTGTGCTCCAGAATCCAGCATACGCCATCTATCTTGCATCGCCTGGTGCTTACCATTCGCGGCCCGCGCTACCAAGATGTCAGCCAGAACGAGCCGATGCTATCCATGTCCCGTCAAAAGTGCGCCTGATCCTCCGGGTTCCAGACCAGACCCTTCGCTCTGCCTACATCCCAAGGTTGACGAGCAGATAGCGGATAATCCGGAATGATTGTCGATCTGGCCGAATCTTATCGTCACACCGAAGCGGGGCGCGAAGCGGAAGCGCTGCTCGCTCCGTGCGTTCAATGTGGTCAATGCACTTTCACTTGCCCCACCTTTCGTCTACTCGGTGACGAGTGGGACGGTCCACGCGGCCGCATTTATCTCATCAAGCAGTTTCTAGAAGGCAGAAATCCAGACCCCGAGTTTTTCCCTCCGGCTTATACGCTTGAAACACTCGAGGGCCGTTCGATCGGTGCCAACCTGCAGCTACACCTCGACCGCTGTCTGACCTGCCGTTCCTGCGAGACCAGTTGTCCGCAGGGTGTTCGCTACGGACGCCTGCTCGATCTAGGCCGCACGTTGGTCGAAGAGGAAGTGCCGCGCCCCCTCAAAGACCGGGTAGCACGGCGTGCGGTACGCTTTTTCGTTCCGCATCCACGGCGCTTCTCGGCGATGTTGCGTATGGGCCAGATCTTGCGTCCCCTGCTGCCGGCGAAGCTGCGCGCGCGGATTCCAGAGTCGCGCAAGGCGCGCGAATGGCCCAAGCCTGTGCATGCTCGTCGCATGCTGGTGTGGCAGGGCTGCGTGCAACCTGCCTTGGCCCCGGACATCAATGCCGCGGCAGCTCGCGTACTCGACCGCTTCGGAATTTCCCTCGAACCCGCTGGTGATCACTGCTGTGGCGCAATGAGCTACCATCTCGCGGCTGTCGACGAGGCACGCGCCATGATGCGCAAAACTATCGACATGTTATGGCCGCACATCCAGTCCGGCATAGAGGCCATCGTACTCACCGCCAGCGGATGCGGTACACACTTTCGCGACTACGGCGAGTTGCTGAAAGACGATCCACGATATTGTGACAAAGCCAGACGTGTCTCGGCGCTTGTAAAGGATATTTCAGAAGTCATCCTTGCGGAATGGCCAGCGTTCCCAGAACACGACCTGCCAGCTCCGGTCTCACCGCTACGTATCGCATTTCAGTCGTCCTGTAGCCTTCAGCACGGCGAGAAGCTAAACGGCATCGTTGAGAAACTACTCAAGCGCGCTGGCTATAAGCTGATGCCGGTGCAGTATCCCTTCATGTGTTGTGGCGCGGCTGGCACATACTCCATCCTGCAACGCGAGCTATCGGTATCACTACGCAAACAGAAATTGAAGACCCTGCTGGCCGGAAAGCCGATGGCAATTGCAACTGCCAATATTGGCTGCCTCGCGCACTTAGCCTTGGCTGCGCCCGTACCTGTGCACCACTGGATCGAGTTTTTGGATGAACGCTTGCCGTTTGGGCCTCGGGACAGACCAGCCAAACCAGCTAAGACTTGAGGCGAGGGTTTCCGGCCTGCCGCCTGCAAGGAGGAAGCAGTTAACGAGGGACGGCTCAGCGAAGATCAGAGTGGCGACCTCCATAGCCGTTCTCTATGGTAATAATCGAAATTTGGTCTTGGAAAATCATCGTTTCTTCGTCCATAGTAACGGCTGAATTGCTGACGCAATGGTTGAGATCGTTGCCCACGTCTGTATTGACCAACCTGCCCGAGCGTGGCCAGTTCAACTGCACCAAGTTAGACGTACGCGACATTTTGAATTTGTGCGAAATGAAACTAGGAGGACGTAATTATGCATATTGAACCTGGTATCGTTGATGGAGCCAAAATGGCTCTTGGTTATGCCACTGCAGCCACTGCATTGATTTACACGGCAAAACTGTCTTGGAGTACTATCAAGCGTGGTGGTATAGCGTCGCTGAGTGTACGTAGCCTGATTGTGGCAATGATGGTATTCAGTTTTTTCGAGGTGCTTCCGCATGCTTCGGTCGGCGTCTCTGAAGTACATCTAATTCTGGGTTCCACCCTCTTTCTGATGTTCGGTGCTGCGCCGGCGGCAATTGGTCTCGCACTCGGTCTACTAACCCAGGGTCTTCTCTTCGCGCCCGCCGATTTGCCTCAGTATGGCATGAACTTGACTACGCTGCTGGTGCCACTGTTTGCCATGAGTGCGCTGGCGAGCCGGATCATTCCGGAAAAAACCGCTTACAAGGACGTCTCGTACGCACACTGCCTGGCACTGTCCAGTGCCTATCAGGCCGGTATTGTCATGTGGGTTGCTTTCTGGGCGATCTACGGCCAAGGTATAGGTGCTGGTAACCTTTATGATATCGGCACCTTCGGTCTGGCCTATATGTCTATCATCATCATTGAGCCCTTGGTGGACCTTGGAGTATTGGCTACCGCCAAGAGGCTGCATGGCTTCGACATGAGTAGGGTATTTCATTCCCGTCTTTACAGGGCGGTTGCTTCCTGAGCCGTTTCAGCTCCCTGGCCGCCACGCTGGGGAGTGAGAAACTTTTTTAAACTGAGTATCTCTGTGCGGATCTGGTTTGGATCCCGCACAGAAAAGCAAGACCAGCTTTACGAAAGGCGTTGCAGATGAATAAGATGGAAATGAAAGAAGCCATTCTCTTGGCCAAATATGAAAAGGGGCTAACATGGGCCCAGATTGCCGACAGCGCCGGCATGTCTCCGGAGTACATTTGCTCTGCCTGTCTAGGCATGAACCATCTGGAAAAACCGCAGGCTGATGCTGTTGCAGCCAAACTAGGCCTCAGTGCTGACCTGTCTGCTGCCTTGCAACGTTTTCCAACAAAGACCTGGAACGCGACGATCCCAACCGATCCTTTGATTTATCGTTGGTATGAGATGCTCAACGTATATGGCGAAACCATCAAGGAAATAATCAATGAAAAATTCGGTGACGGCATCATGAGTGCGATCGATTTCAAAATGAACATTGACCGCCAGCCTGATCCAAATGGCGACAGAGTTCTGGTTACGATCAGCGGCAAGTTTTTACCTTATAAATCATGGTAATGGTACGGGTTACAATATGTGAGCTTGTTAGATTCCCACTCCGAACCCGAAACGGTCCTCCTCATCCGGCATTACTCCAGTGCCGGTTGTAGCGTTACCGCCTCTTCTTGAGGCGGTTTTTTTTGAATTTATCTGGCAGATCCGATCATATCCTATTCTCTTGTACGAGGTAGCTGATGGCCGCACGCGATCCTCACCGTTTCGTCAATGATCTCGACGAGGAGGCACTCGGGCGCGTGGTTGCCAGATTGGAAAGCCGCGCTCGAGACGCCGTATTTGCAGAGTTGTTCGAAAAGTACGTGGGGCGGCTAGCGCTCTCTGGAGCAGTGCGGGTGCTCGAGGTGGGATGTGGGACCGGCGCGATGCTTCGCATGCTAGCGCGCCAGACTGGATTTTCTGGTCTGGCGTGGGGGGTGGATCAGAGCAGCCACTTCATCGCGGTAGCAAACAGACTTGCGCAGGAAGAAAATCTCGGTGGGTGCACCGTCTTTGAGGTTGGCGATGCGCACGAACTGAATTTCCCACAAGCTTCTTTCGACGTGGTGATCGCACATACGCTTATCAGTCATGTCGCCAACCCAGCCGAAGTTCTGCGTGAGATGGCGCGCGTAGTCCGTCCCGGTGGCACGGTAGCCGTTTTTGACGGCGACTATTCGTCTCTTACCTACGCCTACCCAGACCATGTTTTCGGCAAGCACATGGATGAGGCGCTGGCAACCGCGACATTCAATAACCCGCTCATTATGCGCGACCTGCCGCGACTGTTGCGCGAGTGTGGTCTTGTATTGACGGAAGCCTGGGGTGACGCAGTGACGGAAATCGGGAAGGGAAGTTATTTCAAGTCGTTCGCCGAAACCTATGTGCCCTATGTCAAGCGCTCGCAGATGCTGCCAGAGGAAGCGGTTGATCAATGGCTTGCCTATCAGCGGCAAGCCATGGCAGAGCATATTTTCCTTGCTTCCTGCAACTACTACACTTATCTGACCAGTCCTGCAAGATAGACGGGCCTCGAAGCGTTCAGAGTTCTCGTCTTCCACCTGACGGCCACACTGATCGCAAATTTCCACACCACGCCGTCGTAGGGCTGTTGCGCACTGCATAGGATATCCCTATAGAAATCATCAATATTATGTCTTGGCTATATATAGAAGAATTAAGCATAGTGTAATCTGAAATCAAACACGGTCCAGAGCGTGTATGGGGATGACGAAAATTGGATGCGCCTCACATGGCAGAAGGATCTTTGGCCCGAGTACAGCGATGCTTTTGGGAATGACACTCTGGAGACGGAAATTCCCGAGCGTTATCTCGAAAAGCCCAATTCCTGAGAGCCCTGATCTGACTCCGGGACATTATTGAACATAGAGGGAATGAAGATGTCAGCAGACCACGATCACGACCACGACCACGACCACAAACCTGCGCCGATGGTGGATGAAGTCAGTGATTTCGAGATACTTGAGATGGCTGTTCGTGAACTGGCCATTGAAAAAGGGCTGTTTTCCGCCGAAGACCACCGCGTATGGAAAGACTAC
>JANJXF010000124.1 GCA_024709165.1 Thiobacillus sp.
CTTGCGGATGTAGTCGAACTGTGCCAGCGCTTCGGTCTTGAGCTGCGCGAGATTGGCGGCTGCGACCGCGGCGGAGGCTTCCTCGTCGTCCTCGCCGCCATCCGCGGCCTCGGCGTCATCTTCTTCTGCGGCGGCTCCGGCCTCGGCTTCCACTTCGACGAAGCCGTCGATCAGCTCATCGATGCGCAATTCATCGCGCTCGACCTGGGCGGCCATGTCGAGAATCTGTTGAATGGTCAACGGACATGACGAGATTGCCTGCACCATGTGGCGCAGACCTTCCTCGATGCGTTTGGCGATCTCGATCTCACCCTCGCGGGTGAGCAGGTCGACCGAGCCCATTTCGCGCATGTACATGCGCACCGGGTCGGTGGTGCGACCGAATTCGGAGTCGACCGTGGTGAGCGCCTGCTCGGCTTCCGCGACGACGTCCTCGTCGGCGACAGCGGGCGCGGCTTCCTGCATCAGCAGGGTCTCGGCGTCGGGCGCCTCGTCGTAGACCTGGATGCCCATGTCGTTGATCATGCTGATCACGCCTTCGATCTGGTCGGCGTCCAGCACCTCGTCGGGCAGGTGGTCGTTGATCTCCGCATAGGTGAGGAAACCGCGCTCCTTGCCCAGGATGATCAGGTTCTTGAGTTGGGTGCGGCGTGCTTCGGCCTCCACCGGTGTCAGTTCTCTCGTCGGAATCAGCGCCTCGGATTTCTTGGCGTTGCCGCCGGGTTTTCGTCCACGTACAGCCACAGGCTAGGTCTCCGCTTGGAATGCCGCCCAGGGGCGGCAGAAAAACGTAAAAAAACGAGGAATTATACCCTATCCGCAGGCTTTGTCCTGGCCTTTCTGGCCAGGTGGTTCACGAAGCGCGTCCCGGATCGGTCAGTTCCAGACGTTCTTCGGCGCTCAGGCTGGCCAGCGGGCGTGCCGCCAGTTCCTGCACCCGGCGCCGGCGCCAGTCGTCGCGCAGCTGCTGGATGGCGCCGTCGAACTCCGCGTTCCAGTCCCAGCCGTCGTCTTTGTCCAGCAGATCGGCCATGAGTTCGCCGACCAGTGCCTCCAGCGCACTGCCGCGTGCGGCTTCGGCCAGCGCCGGCAGCCCGAGCGGTCCTACGCCCTGCAGCCATTCCAGCAACTCGCCCACCGGCCGGCTCAGCGGATCGTTGGCGTCGAGCCAGCGCAAGTCGATTTCACGTGCGCGCTGCGGACTCATCAGCAGGATGCGTGCCAGGCCGCGCAGGCGCGACGGCGCCGGCCGGCGCGGCGGCCGTGTGGGTGCGCGGCGCGGCACGGCGGATTGCACGCCCATGTGACGGAGTTCGTCGGGCGTCACGCGAGCGAGTTCGGCGAGGTTGCGCTGGACGAGCCCGGCAAACAGCGGTGCGGCAATTTTGGCCAGCAGGGGGCGCGCCTCCTTGAGCAATGCCGCCTGGCCTTCCTCGGTGTCGAGGCGACGCTCGCGCGCCAGCTCGCGCACGAGAAAGGCCGACAGCGGCAGCGTGTCGGTGTCGAGCAGGGAGAGGAAGGCCTCGCGGCCGTGGCGGCGGATGTAGCTGTCGGGATCCTCGCCCTGCGGCAGGAACAGGAAGCTCACTTCCTTGCCGTCCTGCAGCGCTTCCAGGGTGTTCTCCAGCGCGCGCCAGGCGGCTTTGCGTCCAGCGTTGTCGCCGTCGAAGGCATAGATCACACGGTCGCTGTAGCGCAGCAGGGTGCGCGCGTTGACGGGTGTGGTGGCGGTACCCAGGGTGGCGACGGCGAATTCGACGCCATGCTGGGCGAGCGCCACCACGTCCATGTAGCCTTCGACGACGATGACGCGGCCGGCCGCCTTGATCGCGGCGCGCGCCTCGAACAGGCCGTAGATTTCCGCGCCCTTGTGGAACAGCGGGGTTTCCGGTGAGTTGAGATATTTCGGTTCGCCCTCGCCGAGCACACGCCCGCCGAAGCCGACGATCTGCCCCTTGGTGTTCCTGATGGGGAACATGATGCGGTCGCGGAAACGGTCGTAGCGCCGGCCTTCGTTTTCGACGACCAGGCCGCAGGCGACCAGGGCGTCGGCCTGGTAGTCCTTGAACACCTGTTTCAGCGGCGAACCGTCGGGTGCGTAGCCGATGCCGTAGCGCACGGCGATCTGGCCGGTGAGTCCGCGTTTCTTCAGGTACTCGACGGCGCGCTGCGACGGCTTCAATTGCTGTCTGTAGAACTGCGCGGCCTGCTCGAGCGCGTCCCACAGAGCGGGCGGCGGCTTCGGCCGCTCGGGTTCCTGCGTCGATTCGGGCACCGCCAGCCCGACGTCCTGCGCCAGGGCGGCGACCGCATCGGGGAAGCCCATGTGCTCGTATTCCATGAGAAAACCCAGCGCGGTGCCGTGCGCGCCGCAGCCGAAGCAGTGGTAGAACTGCTTGGTCGGACTGACCGTGAAGGAGGGGGTTTTTTCGTTGTGGAAGGGACAGCAGGCCTGATAGTTCTGTCCGGCCTTCTTCAGCGGCACCCGGCGGTCGATGACGTCGACGATATCGGCGCGGGCGAGCAGGGTGTCGATGAAATCGCGCGGGATCATGCGCACATGATAAACCCCGGGTCACTCGGGGTTGGGGTTCAGCCGGCGAGGCGGTTCTTGATGAGGGCGGACACCTGCCCCATGTCGGCGCGGCCGGCGAGGCGGGGTTTCAGAAGGCCCATGACCTTGCCCATGTCCTTCGCGCTCGCGGCGCCGGTTTCGGCGATCGCTGCGGCGACCGCCGCTTCGACTTCGACGGGAGAAAGCTGTTCGGGCAGATAGGCCTGCAGCACGGCGAGTTCGGCTTCTTCGGCGGCGACCAGGTCGTCGCGGCCGGCGGCACGGAACTGGATGATCGAATCCTTGCGCTGCTTGATGAGCTTCTCGACAACAGTGCTTACCGCGGCGTCGTCGAGTTCGATGCGCTCGTCGACTTCCCTTTGCTTGATCGCCGCCAGCAGCAGGCGAATCGTGCCGAGGCGAGCAGCGTCCCGGGCGCGTAGCGCCTCATCGGGATTGGTGCGGCCGCGCATGGCGGTCTTCATGTCGTCAGTGACGCGTGACTTGAGCGACATGTGTGGAGCGGATTCTGCCGAACGGCAGAATCAGTACATCTTGGGGGGAAGTTGCTGGCTGCGCAGGCGCTTGCTCTGGCGCTTGACGGCGGCAGCGAGCTTGCGCTTGCGCTCGGCGGTGGGCTTCTCGTAGAACTCGCGGGCGCGCAGTTCGGTCAGCAGACCGACTTTTTCGATGGAGCGTTTGAAACGGCGCAGGGCGACGTCGAACGGCTCGTTTTCCTTGACTTTGACGTGAGGCATGAAAGAAGCTTCCTGGGAACGGGAAAAACGAGAATAATAGCAAGCCCCCGTTTTTTTTGCCAGCCCCCGTGCGGGGCACGATCATGCTGGTGCTCGGCGTCGAATCCTCCTGCGATGAAACCGGGGTCGCCCTCTACGATACCGAGCGCGGCCTCGTCGCGCACGCCCTGCATTCGCAGGTGGCGATGCACGGCGAATACGGCGGCGTGGTTCCCGAGCTTGCCTCGCGTGACCACATTCGTCGTGTACTGCCATTGACGCACAAGGTGATGGACGAGAGTGTCCGCACACTGACCGATCTCGACGGCATTGCCTACACGCAGGGGCCGGGACTGGCCGGCGCGCTGCTGGTGGGCGCCGGCATGGCGCGGGCGCTGGCCTATGCCCTGGGCATCCCCGCGGTCGGGGTGCACCACCTAGAGGGGCACCTGCTGTCGCCGCTGATTTCCGACACGCCGCCCGAATTCCCCTTCGTCGCCCTGCTGGTGTCGGGCGGGCATACGCAGCTGATGCAGGTGGCGGGCGTGGGGCGCTACGCGCTGCTCGGCGAGACGCTCGACGACGCGGCGGGGGAGGCGTTCGACAAGACCGCGCAACTGCTGGGGCTGGGCTATCCCGGTGGGCCGGCACTGGCGAAGCTGGCGGCCAGCGGCGATGCCGCCCGCTTCAGCCTGCCGCGGCCGATGCTCAATTCGGGCGACTTCGATTTCAGTTTTTCCGGGCTCAAGACGGCGGTGCTGACGCTGGTGAAAAAGGCCGGCGCAGGGGTGGCCGCGGACATCGCGGCGGCCTTCGAAGCGGCGGCGGTCGACGTCCTGGTGGGCAAGAGTCTCGCTGCATGCGCGCATGTCAGCGCGCGCCGGCTGGTGGTGGCAGGCGGAGTGGGCGCCAACGCACGCCTGCGCGACCAGCTTACGCGCGAAGCCGCGCGGCGCGGCATCGAGGTGTTCTACCCACGCCTGGAGTTCTGTACCGACAACGGCGCGATGATCGCTTTCGCCGGCGCGCAGCGGCTGGCGGCGGGTGTCGTGGGCGACGATATGGGGTTTCCGGTCCGCCCGCGCTGGGAACTGGCGGCGCTGGACGCGGTGGGTTAACGTGACCCTCAGTGCGGCAACATCGGAAACGCGTCGTGCAGCCCCCGCAGCCATTTCTCGCCGCCGGTGAACCGGGCGATCTGATCGGGAAACAGCAGGAAGCCGACCAGCGCAGCCATCAGGCACACCAGCACCAGGGTGCCGAAGACGCTCTCCGGACGGAGCACGCCCCAGTAGCGGCTGACCAGGAACAGGGTGTCCTTCTTGTGTTCGGACATCGCCAGCCAGTGGCGCAGGAGCTTCACCGCGAGATAGGCGGCATAGCCGCCGGCGAGGGAGGCGAAGATGATGCGGAACGCTGAAAATACGTCGAGTTCGCCGCCGAGGTACTGGTGGTACAGCCAGGATACAAAGCCGAGCGACAGCGAGGCCAGCACGGCGATGGCGACGTTGAAGAACAGCCGCCGCCGTTCGCGTGCGAGGTCGCGCTGGCGCTCGATGAAGAAGTGATCGATCTCGCCCTTGAAGTATTCGACCTTTTCCTGCACCAGCAGGGAGATTTCGCTCTTGGCGCGGACGATGCGCTCGTCCATCAGCGCGCCGAGCCGCTCGCCCGCGTAATCGACCAGTTCGCGCACGTCGTCCTTGGTGAACTGGCGCTGTTCGTGCAGCTCGTCGGAAATCTTGTCGAGCTTGGCGTCGATTTCCTGACTCGCCTGCCAGATCACGTCCTTGAGTTCCGTGCCGGCCTGCGAGACGCCCTCCTTCACCACGTCCGACAGGCGCTGTCCGGCGTGGTCGATGGCTTCGCGTGAAACCTCGGCGAGGCTCTCCTTGGCGTGGCTGATGGTCTTGTCGAATAGTGCCATGGGTGTCGGAAAATCCTACTTGCGTGTGCCGATGCGTGTTTCCTGGCCGGCAACCAGCTTGACGAGGTTGCTTCTGTGACGATAGACCAGCAGTAGCGCGATCACCAGCACCGCGAGCGCCGTCCTCCCCCAACCTTCCAGCAGTCCGGCATAAACCGGCGCGAGGACGGCGGCGGCCAGCGCGGCGAGCGAGGAGATGCGGAACAGCCGCGCGACCACGAGCCAGGTGGCCAGAGACGCGAGGCCCAGCCAGGGATCGATGCCGACCAGCACGCCGAGCGCGGTGGCCACACCCTTGCCGCCCTGGAAGCGAAAAAATACCGGATAGAGATGACCGATGAATACGGCGAGCGCACACAGCAGCACGACGTCCTCGCCGAGGCCGAGGCCGAGGTGCGGCGCCAGCAGGCGCGCCAGCACCACCGCCAGCCAGCCTTTCAGTGCATCCCCGAGGAGGGTCAGCGCCGCCGCGGTCTTGCGTCCGGTGCGCAGCACATTGGTCGCGCCCGGGTTGCCGGAGCCGAAGCTGCGCGGATCGGGCAGCCCCATGGCGCGGCTGACGATGACGGCGAACGACAGCGAGCCGAGGAGGTAGGCGGCAACGATCAGCAACAGGGCGCTCATAAGTCAGTAGAATGGCGGGTTTTGGCCGGGACTCCGGGCGGGCGGCGCTGCGGATGCTTCGATGGATATTTTGTATTTGCGGGATTTCCGCCTCGAACTGATTATCGGCGTATACGAGTGGGAACGCAAAGTGCCGCAGCCGGTGCGCATCGATCTGGAGGTCGGCCTGCCGCACAGTCGCGCGGGGCACAGCGACGACGTCGCCGACACCATCGACTACGGCGCGGTGGCGGGGCGCATCGGCGAGGCGCTGCGGCAGGCGCCGCGACCGCTGGCGCTGGTCGAGGCAGTCGCCGAACGTGTTGCGGCAATCGTGCGCGAGGAATTTGGTGCGCCCTGGGTGCGCGTGTCGGTCACCAAGTTCGCCATCGTGCCCGGCGTGCGCGAACTGGGCGTCACCATCGAGCGCGGCGCGCGCCCGTGAGCCCGGGCGAGATCGCCGCCGCGGCAGCGATCCTGCTCGGTGCATACGTCATTCGCGGCATCACGGGCTTCGGTTCGGGGCTGATCGCGGTACCGCTGCTGGCGCTCTTCCTGCCGCTGCAATTCGTCGTGCCGTGGGTGCTGCTGCTCGATTTCACGGCGTCCATCCTGATCGGGGGCTTCAACTTCGGCCGGGTGAACTGGCGCGAGATCGGCATCCTGATTCCGCTCGGCACGCTCGGCGTGCTGCTGGGCACCGGCCTGCTGGTCAAGCTGCCGCAGGCGCCGATGCTCTTCGCGCTGGCGGTGTTCGTCCTGGTGTTCGCGTTGCGCAGCGTGTTCAATGTGCATGGCGAGAAGCCGGTGTCGCGGCTGTGGGCGATTCCCGCCTCGCTCACCGGCGGCACGGTTGGCGCGCTGTTCGGTACCGGCGGGCCGCCTTACGTGATTTATCTCACCCACCGCATCCGCGACAAGGGCGTGCTGCGCGCGACGCTTTCCGCGCTATTCTTCACCGAGGGGCTGGCGCGCATTGTCAGCTTCACCGCGGCGGGCCTGCTGCTCTCGACGCGGGTGTGGTTTGCCTATCTCGCCGCGCTGCCGCTGGTGCTGGGCGCGCTGTATATGGGTGGACGCGCCCACGTCGGACTTGCACCGGAGCAGATGACGCGTCTCATCGGCGTGCTGCTGCTGGTGTCGAGCCTGTCGCTGTTCTTCAAGGCGTGGTCGTCATGAGTGGATCGATTCTGCTGCCTTTCCAGTCGGTGTCGTTCACCGGCACGGCGCCGGGCGCGCGCCTCGTCGTGCTGGGTGCGGTGCACGGCAACGAGACCTGCGGCACGCAGGCGATTCGCCGCGTGATCGGCGAGATCGAAGCCGGTCAACTCGGCATCGTCGCCGGGCAGGTGACGTTGGTGCCGGTGACCAATCCGCTTGCCTACGCGCGCGGGCAGCGCAACGGCGACCGCAATCTCAACCGCAAGCTCGCGCCGAGCGATGCTCCGGCCGAGTTCGAGGACCGCATCGCCAACTGGCTGTGTCCGCTGCTTGCCGCACACGACGCGTTGCTCGATCTGCATTCCTTCCACACCGCGGGTGATCCCTTCGTCATGCTGGGCCCCGAGGACAACGCCGGTGTGCTGGAGCCGTTTACCCGGGCGGCGGAGGAGACGGCGCTGGCGATGAGCCTCGGCGTGCACCGCTGCGTCGACGGCTGGCTCGATACCTACGCCGCGGGCGTGGCGCGACGTGCCGCCGCCGGGGCGCCCGCGCGCGAGGCGGACGTGCGCTATGGCATCGGCACCACCGAATTCATG
Organism: Thiobacillus sp.; assembly: GCA_024709165.1. Lineage (GTDB taxonomy): Bacteria > Pseudomonadota > Gammaproteobacteria > Burkholderiales > Thiobacillaceae > Thiobacillus. The sequence continues at coordinate 7,582 of JANJXF010000124.1, forward strand.
CGCAGCACGGGCGGCATCGCACTCACCCTCGAATGCGGCCAGCACGACGATCCGGCGGCGCCGGAGGTGGCGTATCGCGCCATCCGGCGTGCGCTGGCGCATCTGCGCTTGAGTGCGGCACCGCTGCCGGCCCCGGTCGCGCAGATGGAAGCGCTGCGTCTGTACAAGGTTGTCGACCGCGCGCACCCCGGCGACACCTTCGTGCGGCCCTGGGCGAGCTTCGATCCGGTTGCGGCGAACGAGATCATCGGCACCCGCCACGACGGCACTCCGGTGCGCACGGAGAGCGGCGGCCACATCGTCTTCCCCAACCCGGAGGCGCAGGTGGGGCAGGAATGGTTCTATCTGGCACGACGCAGCACGCGTGTGTGAGCGAATTTTTCCACAGGGTCTATAAAAAGATAAGGAAGTATTTTTTTTGACCATGGAGAAAGGAAAACCATGTTGCATGAAGTGAACGGCGATATCCTCCTGTCGCGAGCGGATGCGATCGTCCACGGCGTTGCGCCGAACGATGGGCACAATCAGGGGTTGGCGCTGGCCTTGCGCGAAAACTGGCCGGCGATGTACAAGGACTTCCGCCATTATTGCCAGACCACGCATCCGAAGGTTGGAACCGTCTGGGCCTGGGCGGGTGCCGACGGCAAGCGCATCGTGTCGTTGTTCACCCAGGAGGCGGCTTACGAGCATGGCACCAGACCGGGGCGCGCTTCTGCCGAGTACGTCAATCACGCGTTGAAGGCCCTGCGCAAATGGGCCGAGACGGAAGGCGTGCGCAGCCTCGCGTTGCCGCGCGTGGCGACGGGCGTCGGCGGGATGGACTGGGCCACGGTGCAGCCGTTGATCGAAAAGCATCTGGGCGAGCTTGCGGTGCCGGTGTACGTCTATGCGACCTACCACCCGGGAGTGACAGCAGCCGAAACAGCCTGAACGGCCATGGGACAGGAGATCGCTCGCAGCGCTTTTTCGGATGCGGATCGTCGCGCGTGCGCGGCACGCCTCGCAGAGGAAACCGCGATGCTGCGCGCGCTCGCCGACCGGGGTGGTTTCACGGAGGGATCGTTCGTCGCGGGCTTCGAGCTCGAGGCCTGGCTGCTCGATCACACCGGGCGTCCCAACCCGGTCAACGAGGCCTACCTGCGCGCGCTCGACGACCCCCTGGTGGTGCCTGAACTGTCGCGCTTCAATGTGGAGCTGAACGCGCCGCCCGTGGACATGGGTCCGGGGGTGCTGGCCGCGCTCGAGGAGTCATTGCTGACCACATGGACGAAGTGCCAGCACGTGGCGCACGGCATGGACACGGTGCTGGCGATGATCGGCATTTTGCCGACCATCCGCGATACGGATCTCGATCTCGCCAATATGTCGGCGATGAAGCGCTTCGAAGTCCTCAACGCGCAGGTGCTGCAGCAGCGGGGCGGCGCGTCCATCGAGATCGACATTGCCGGCGAAGATGAACTGAGCCTGCGCCGGCAGGACGTCATGCTGGAGGCCGCCACCACCTCGTTCCAAGTGCACCTGCAGGTGCCCTTCGATGCGGCCGTGCGTTACCACAACGCTTCGCTTGTCTCCTGTGCGCCGCTGCTCGCTGCGGCGGCGAATTCGCCGCTCCTGTTCGGCCGCCGTCTGTGGCAGGAAACACGCGTGCCGCTGTTCGAACAGGCCGTTGAACTGGGTGGTCACAAGGGACTCGCCGATCCGGCCGTGCGCCGTGTCACCTTCGGACGCGGATATGTGGCGGACAGCCTGGTGGAAATTTTCGAGGAAAATCTCGAACATTACCCGATGCTGCTGCCGATGCCGCAGGCGGAGAAGGTGACGCGCTTCCCTCATCTGCGGCTGCATAACGGCGCGATCTGGCGTTGGGTACGGCCGCTGGTCGGTTTCGACGCGACCGGTCGGCCGCACCTGCGGCTGGAACAGCGTGTGCTGCCTGCGGGCCCATCGGCGCTCGACATGATCGCCAACGCCGGGCTGTATTTTGGCCTGGTTCGTGCGCTCGCACGGCAACCGGTCGAGGCGGACCTGCCTTTCGACGCCGCGCGTGGGAATTTCTACGCCGCTGCGCGTCATGGGCTCGAAGCCGAACTGGTGTGGCTCGACGGGCGCCGCCATCGTGCACGCGACCTGCTGCTCGAAAATGTGCTGCCGCAGGCGCACGAGGGACTGGCAGCATTCGGTCTGGCAAACGCCGAGATCGAGCATTACCTCGGCGTGGTGGAAGCCCGCGTACGCAGCGGGCAGACGGGGGCGGTGTGGCAGCTGGGCCGTTTGGCGCGCGTGCAAGGCGATCTTCACCGCATGATGGACGATTACCTGGAGAACCAGCGCGCGGGTGCGCCGGTGCACGAATGGAATCTCTGATCCAGCTCGACGCGCTGCCGCCCGGCCTGCTCGATCTGCCGGCAGCGCGCCTGCACGAAATGCTGCCGGGGCCGACGCTCATCCATCTGCCGGGGCGGCGCACACCGCCGCTTTTCGTCTCAGTGCTGCTGCACGGCAACGAGGACACCGGCTGGCTTGCGGCCCGCACGGTACTGAAAAAACTTGCCGGCAGCGAATTACCGCGCGCCCTGTCGCTGTTCATTGGCAACGTCGCTGCGGCACGTGCCGGACTGCGGCGGCTGGACGGTCAGCCAGACTACAACCGTGTCTGGCCGGGCGGTGAGTCGGCGCACCCGGCGGAGGAGGCAACGATGCGGCAGGTGGTCGACGTCATGCGCGCGCGCGGCGTGTTCGCCAGCCTCGACATCCACAACAACACCGGCCTGAACCCGCACTATGCCTGCGTCAACCGGCTGGAACCGAATTTCCTGCACCTGGCGACGCTGTTCTCGCGCATCGTCGTGCATTTCGTGCGCCCGCTCGGGGTGCAGTCGGCGGCGTTTGCCGAACTCGGCCCGGCGGTCACGGTCGAGTGCGGCAAACCGGGCGCCTCTGGCAGCGTCGAGCATGCCGCCGACTTCATCGAGGACTGCCTGCATCTTGCGGCGTTCCCGGCGCATGCGGTGGCGCCGCAGGACATCGATTTGTTTCATACGGTCGCCACGGTCAAGGTGCCGGATGCGACCAGTTTCGGCTTCGCCACGCCCGAGGCCGATATCGACTTCGTGCGGGAACTCGATCGCTACAATTTCCGTGAACTCGGTCACGGCGAGTTGTTCGGGTGGGTGCGCCAGGGCAGCGGCGCGCAGCTGCAGGTGAGCGACGAAGCGGGCGCGGATATTGGCGCACGCGTGTTCGATTACCGCGACGGCCGTATCGTGCTGAGGAAACGCCTGATGCCGGCGATGCTGACGCGCGATGAGCGCGTCATTCGCCAGGACTGCCTGTGCTACCTGATGGAACGCCTGCCTTATCCGAGCTGATCACCCGCGCGGATGATGCCGGGCATGCAGTTGTTTCAGACGCTCGCGCGCGACGTGGGTGTAGATCTGCGTGGTGGAAATGTCGCTGTGGCCGAGCAGCATCTGCACCACGCGCAGGTCGGCGCCGTGGTTGAGAAGGTGGGTGGCGAAGGCATGGCGCAGCGTGTGCGGTGACAGCCCGCGCTCGATGCCCGCTGCGCGTGCGCGGCGCTTGATGAG
>JANJXF010000136.1 GCA_024709165.1 Thiobacillus sp.
AAAGGCAGGCGCACGAGCAGGCGTGCCATCGGGTGCGTAGCGGTCTCACCCATCAGATAAACGGTATCGAAGGCAAAAAATCTTGTACTCATGCGACTTTCGTGAGGATTATGAGCGGTCAACTGCAGTTTTTAGGTTCAAACATTGTCGCACCCGCACATGACACTGGCGAGACAATCCCGCATCCGCTGCGGACTGCTGTGTGTTGATGTGGCGCGCTCAGTATAGATACGCGCGCGCTTCCTCCCCCGGATTGGGCAGGCCGGCCACGCGCCAGGCTTCGCGTGGGCCGGGGAAAAGGTGTTGCATGCAGTCCGCGCTCTGGCCGGTGAGGTGGCATACGTGGCTGAGCGCGGTGACGCTGCCATGCCGCAGGTATTCCCGCCGCAGCGCGTGCAGCAGGGCCATCTGCAACTCGCTCAGTTCGCCGATTCCATCGTTCCGTGCGATGCGCTCCGCCAGGCTCTCGCTCCACATCGCGGGATCGAGCAGAAAACCATCCGGGTCGAAGACGGCCGGGCCGGACATGGTGAGGGATACGTTCATGGCGATTTCCCCGCAACGGGTTGATGCTCTTACGTATAGCACGCCATTGCGAATCGGCCACCCGGGGATTCAGGCGTCGGCGAGACGCGCGAGCAGCGTGCGTACGGGAGCCGGCAGTGCGGCATTGAGCGCATCCACGGGTGCCAGCCAGAGCTGTCCCGCTGGGGTCGTGCCGCGGGAGGCGAGATGGATTTCCAGCGGCTGGATTTTCAGCCTGAAGTGGGTGAAGGAGTGATTCAACGCGGGCAGGGCGCGCAGCGAGCGGGCTTCGTAGCCGTAATGGGCACGGCAATGGACGCGGGCGTCGGCCTCCGGGTCGATCTCGGGCAGGCTCCACAGGCCGCCCCATATGCCGCGCGGCGGACGTTTTTCCAGCATCAGCTCGCCGCGGTCGCACAGCAGCAGCATGGCCATGGATTTTTCCGGCAGCACCCGGCGCGGGCGCGGCGCTGGCAGTTCGGCGACACGGTGCGTCCTGCGCGCCACGCAGTCCGTCTCGATCGGGCAGGTGTCGCAGGCGGGCCGGCGACGTGTGCACACCATCGCACCAAGATCCATCAAACCCTGGGTATAGGCGCGGGCGTTGCGCGACGGCACGCGCGTCTCGGCGAGTCGCCACAACGCCATCTCGACCCCGCGCGCGCCCGGCCAGCCCTCGATACCGGCGTGCCGCGCCAGCACGCGCTTGACGTTGCCGTCCAGAATCGCGCACGGCCGGTCAAAGGCCAGCGCCGCAATCGCCGCCGCCGTCGAACGCCCGATGCCGGACAAAACTGCCAGTTCTTGCGGCGTGTCGGGAAAGCGTCCGCCGTGCTGCGCGACGATCGTACGCGCGGCGGCGTGAAGATTGCGTGCCCGGCTGTAATAGCCCAGCCCGCTCCACAGCGCCAGCACCGCGTCCTCGCTGGTGGCCGCCAGCGACCGCACGTCGGGGAAGCGCGCGATGAAACGGGTGAAGTACGGAATCACCGTTGCGACCTGCGTCTGCTGCAGCATGATTTCCGACAGCCACACACGGTACGCATCGCCGCCGGTCTGCCAGGGCAGGTCGTGCCGTCCATACCGCTGTTGCCAGCGCACGACGCGTGAGGCAAACGACTCCACCCCTCCCCGCTCCCCGCTCACGGCTTGGTTCTCACGATCAGCCCAGGCCATGCCTTTTGAGCTTGCGATAAAGCGTGCGCTCGGTAATGCCGAGCGCCGCGGCGACGCGTGCGCGATGGCCTTGGTGGTGCGTGAGCAGGGACTGGATGTGCGCACGTTCCACTTCGTGCAGCGGCTGTGCCGCACTCGTCGTCCGGGAGGCGAAAACGGACGGGCTCGAAGCTGTGGGCAGCCTGAGATCCGCGGCGCGGATGATGCCGTCGCGGCAATTCAGCATCGCCTGCTGCAACAGGTTGCGCAGCTCCCGCACGTTGCCCGGAAAATCGTAGTCCGCGAGCGCGATGAGGGCGCCGGGATCGAGCTGATGGGCGGCGTCGCCACCGCTCAGGCGGCGCAGCAGGAAAGCGGTCAGTTCCGGCAGGTCGGCGCGGCGGTCGCGCAGGGGCGGCAAGGTGACGACGATGCCCGCCAGACGGTAATACAGGTCGAGGCGGAAGCGCCGCGCGTCGATCTCGTCGAGCAACTTGCGGTTGGTCGCGGAAACCACGCGCACGTCGGCATTCAGCGTGTGCGTGCCGCCGACACGGCGGAATTCCCCCGTTTCGAGCACGCGCAGCAACTTGGCCTGCAAACTCAGCGGAATCTCGCCCACCTCGTCGAGAAACAACGTGCCGCCGTCGGCGAGCTCGAACAGGCCTTTCTTCAAGCCGCTGCTGCCGGAAAACGCGCCGCGTTCGTGGCCGAACAGCTCGCTTTCGAACAGGCTTTCCGGCACAGCGGCGCAGTTGATGACGATGAACGACGCGCCGGAACGGCTCGAACGCGCATGGATGAAACGTGCCGCAAGTTCCTTGCCGACGCCGCTCTCACCGTACAGCAGCACCGGCGCCTCGCTCTCCGCCACCCGCGCCAGATGGTCGACGCAGGCAAGGAAGGCGGGCGAACGCCCCACCATCTGCAGCGTGTCGCAGTCGTTGCACGCTTCGGCTTCCAGCGGGAACATCTGTTCGCCCAGATAGATCTCGCCGGACAAACCCTGCAGGCGATGGCCGCAGATGCGTGTGCGTTCCGGCTTGTCGTCGTGGAAATGGGTGTGCACCACCTCGACCGCCTCGCCGTGTCTGAACAGCGCCTGGTGCGGGCAGTCCTCGCCGTTCTCGTGGCAGGGCCGATCTGAATGGTGCGACACGGCGTGACAGGTCTTGCCGACAATGTCGGCCGGCGCCAGGCCGTGCGCGCTGCAGTAGCGCCGGTTCGCCGCGACGATGCGGTAGTTGCGGTCGATCACCACGAACGGCTGCCGGTGGGTGTCGATCAGGCTTTGAAGTGCGATATCCATAAAAACCGGGCAGCAGCCATGTCATGACAGACTGGAACCTTGTCATGACTTATCGGTCATGTCAAACAAGGAAGCAAGTAACAACGCCTGAAATGACGCGGCGTGTCGGGTTGGTACGCCTGTTGCTTGGGTTCACCTGTCATTCACTCAACCAAGGACAAACAATGGCACATATCGTGATTCTCGGAGCGGGCGTGGGCGGCATGACCATGGCCTACGAAATGCGCGAATCGGCGCGGACGGAAGACAAGGTCACCGTCGTTTCCAACTTCTCGTATTTCCAGTTCACGCCGTCGAACCCGTGGGTGGCGGTGAACTGGCGCAAACGCGACGACATCACGCTCGAAGCTGCGCCTTACCTGAAGAAGAAGAACATCGACTTCATCCCGGTCGGCGCTGCACGTGTGCACCCGGAAAAGAACCAGGTCGAACTGACCGACGGCCGCAGCGTCGACTACGACTATCTCGTCATCGCCACCGGCCCCAAGCTCGCCTTCGACGAAGTGCCCGGCCTCGGTCCGGCCGGGTATACGCAATCGATCTGCCATGTCGATCATGCCGTTTCGGCGGGCAAGGTATGGGACGACTTCGTCAAGAAACCCGGCCCCATCGTCGTCGGTGCCGTGCAGGGTGCGTCCTGCTTCGGCCCCGCGTACGAGTTCGCCATGATCATGGACACCGACCTGCGCCGGCGCAAGCTGCGCAACCAGGTGCCGATGACCTTCGTCACCTCCGAGCCCTACATCGGCCATCTCGGCCTGGGCGGCGTGGGCGACTCCAAGGGCATGCTCGAATCGGCGATGCGCCAGCGCCATATCAAGTGGATCTGCAATGCGAAAGTCACCAAAGTCGAAGAAGGCAAGATGTTCGTCGCCGAACACAACGAGAAAGGCGAGGTCATCAAGGAACACGAGCTGCCATTCGCCTACTCGATGATGCTGCCTGCCTTCAAGGGCATCGACGCCGTGTTCGGCATCGAGGGGCTCACCAATCCGCGCGGCTTCATCGCCATCGACGCCTATCAGCGCAACCCCAGGTACCCCAACGTTTTTGGTGTTGGCGTGTGCGTTGCCATCCCCCCGGTCGAGGCGACTCCGGTGCCCACCGGCACACCCAAGACC
>JANJXF010000014.1 GCA_024709165.1 Thiobacillus sp.
CGCACCCGCTGGCACGCCTGCTCACGCGCCAGCCTTTGTCGCGCCTCCTTGCAGGCCCCGGCCTGCGGCGTCGTTGCTTCGCGGCAGGCACGCGATCAGACGCACCATCGGGCGCGTCCAACTGCGGTTTCTAGGTTGAACAGGATGCGTGTAGGCACGTTCATGATGGCGACGCTGGCGCCGATGACGATGCGCGCGTACCCGTCCGGGAGGCGGCTCTTTTGACGTTCCCCGTGGCCGGGCAGGTCACGCCAGTTCACGTCCGGCGGTCGCCGCACGTGACATCGCGTTTCATGCATGCGCGTTGCCGAAATGGCTTGCCAATTCCTGAAAATGTCGCACAAGGGCGGACATTCAGGCCCCGCAGGCCCGTCAGCCCGGCGAGCGCGTTGCGAGGCGATTGTCCGCCGAGCGCGTGGCGGGCGTGTAGTCCCAGTGACGTTTCCACGCCCCGACGACCAGGTTGGGATACTCCGGGCGGCCGAGACTGCCGTTGTAGCGACCGAGCGCGCGGAACAGGTCGCCGCGCTCGATGTCGATGTAGTGGCGCAGGATCAGCGCACCGTAGCGCAGGTTGGTGCGCAACTGGAACAGGTTGTGTTCGGGGTTGCCGATGACCTTGACCCAGAACGGCATCACCTGCGTATAACCACGCGCGCCGACCGGCGACACGGCGTATTTGCGGAAACCGCTTTCGACCTGGATCAGGCCGAGCATGAGCTGGGGGTCCACGCCGGCACGCGAGGCTTCCCAGTGCAAGGTGGTGAGGAATTCGAGGCGCTCGGCTTCGTCCGGCATGCGTTGCGCGAGCCGGCGCGACATGTCCTTCAGCCAGGCTGCCTCGTCGGCGACGTTGCCGAACGCGGTGCGGGTGACGCCGGTATCGGCCAGCCCGCGCTGCAACGAAGCACGCGCGCTGGTGGACAGAGCTTCCTCGCGCTGGGCGCCCGCAAAGGCAGGCTGCGCCAGCGCCAGTGCGGCGAACAGAAGGGCGATTGGCGTCGTCGTGCTCATGTCAGTGTTTCAATAATCCCGTCAGAAATTCTTTCGCGTCGGCAAGTCCGATCGCCTGTGCCCTGGCGGGCTGCCCGTCCGCGCCACGGCGCGGCTGGTATTCGATCATGCCGTCCTTCAGTCCGCGCTCACCCACGGTGACGCGGTGCGGAATGCCGATCAGTTCGGCGTCGGCGAACATCACGCCGGGACGCTCGTCGCGGTCGTCCAGCAGGACGTCGACACCGGCGGCCAACAGTTCAGCATACAACGTTTCGGCAGCATGTCTAACCGCTTCGCTCTTGCCGTAGCCGATCGCGACAATTACAAGCAAGAACGGTGCCATTGTCGCTGGCCAGACGATGCCCCGGTCGTCGTGATGCTGCTCGATCGCGGCAGCGACGATGCGCGACACGCCAATGCCGTAGCAACCCATTTCCATGGCCTGCGCCTGGCCGCCCTCGTCCAGGTAGGTCGCGTTCATCGCCTGCGAGTACTTGCTGCCAAGCTGGAACACGTGGCCGACCTCGATGCCGCGGCACAGCGCGAGCGTCCCCTTGCCGTCCGGGCTGGGGTCGCCGGTGACCACATTCCTGATATCGGCCACGAGATCGGGTTCCTGCAGGTCACGGCCGAAATTGACCCCGGCCAGGTGGAATTTCGCCTTGTTCGCGCCGCACACGAAGTCGTTCATCGCGGCGACGCTGCGGTCGGCGATGACGCGGATTTTCGTGCGGTCGACGCCGACCGGCCCGAGGAAGCCGGGCGGGCAGTCGAAGGCGGCACGAATCTCGGCTTCGTTGGCCAGGCGGAAGTCGGCCAGCCCTTCGAGTTTGGCGAGCTTCACCTCATTGAGCATGTGATCGCCGCGCAGGAGCGCCACGACCATCTGCTCGCCCGCCATGACGGCGACGAGCTTGACGGTGCGCGCAAGCGGGATGTCGAGCAGGGCGGCGACGTCCTCGCAGGTGGTCTGCTTCGGCGTGTCGACCTCGCGCATCGTCTCCGCCGGCGCGGTGCGCTGCGCCGCCGGCGCGAGGGCTTCGGCGAGTTCGACGTTGGCGGCGTAACCGGAATCCGGGCAGTAGGCGATCAGATCCTCGCCGGAGTCGGCGAGCACGTGGAATTCGTGCGAGCCCGAGCCGCCGATGGCGCCGGTGTCGGCTGCGACCGCGCGGAAGGTCAGCCCGAGCCGGGTGAAGATTCGCGTGTAGGCGTCGTACATCGTCCGATAGGTCTCGATCAGACTGTCGCGGCTGCTGTGGAAGGAATAGGCATCCTTCATGAGGAACTCGCGTGCGCGCATGACGCCGAAGCGCGGGCGGATTTCGTCGCGGAACTTCATCTGGATCTGGTAGAAGTTCACCGGCAGCTGTCGGTAGCTCCTGATCTCGCGGCGCGCGACGTCGGTGATGACTTCCTCGTGGGTGGGGCCGAAGCAGAAATCGCGCTGGTGGCGGTCCTTGATCTTCAGCATCTGCGGGCCGAACACCGCCCAGCGCCCGGTTTCCTCCCACAGTTCGGCTGGCTGCACCGCCGGCATCAGGAGTTCGATTGCGCCGGCGCAGTTCATTTCCTCGCGCACCACGGCCTCCACCCGCCGCAATACGCGCAGCCCCAGCGGCATCCAGGTATAGAGCCCCGAGCCCAGACGCTTGATGAGACCGGCGCGCAGCATCAGTTTGTGGCTGACGAGCTCGGCTTCGGACGGGGCTTCCTTGGTGGTGGAAATGAAGAAGCGGGTGGCGCGCATGGGGGCAGGACGGAAACGAAAACGCGCATTTTAGCGTGCGGACGGATAATCTCCCCGTTTGAACCGAGGATGGAACTGCAATGCGCTTGAAGCTGGGCAAACGTCGGGCCGACGACGGCGGGCTGGAAATCGTCGAAGAACGCGGGTTGCGTACCCTGCATCTGGGCAGCCAGGCAATCCAGAGCCGCATGCGCATTTCCCGGCCGTGGGATCTCGAACTGGCCTATACCCGCGGCATGATGGGATTCCTGCTGTTCCGGCCTGCGCCGGAGGACGTGCTGATGATCGGTCTGGGGGGCGGCTCACTCGCCAAGTTCATCCGCCGCCAGCGCCCGCAGACGCGCATCACCGCGGTCGAGCTCGACCCGCGCGTGATCGCCGCCGCGCGCAGCCATTTTGAATTGCCGCCGGACGACGCCACGCTTGCGGTGGTCGAGGGCGACGGCGCGCTGTACGTACGCCAGCATCCGGGCAGCGCCGATGTGATTCTCCTTGATGGCTTCGACGCCGGCAACCAGGTCGAGGTACTGGCGACGCAGACCTTCTATGCGGCCTGTCGTCGCGCCCTGCGTCCTGGCGGCGTGCTGGTGGTCAACCTGTGGGGACGCGACCGTGAATTCGCCGAATACTTTGCGCGGCTCACGCGCGCGTTCGACGGCGAGACCGGCTGGCTGTCGGTGCAGAACAAGACCAATGTCATCGTGTTCGGTTTCGCCGAGCCCGGCGCGCCACAGCGCCTCGCCGCCGCGCAGCCGCAGCTGGCCGACCTCGGCAAGCGCTGGGGTCTCGACTTGCGCGGCTTCGCGCGGGACTTCCAGTGGGCGGAGGGGGTGGCGCCGCTGCTGGCATGATTTTCCATCTTCAGTTTCGGTGAAATTGTCCGCTGAAGACAAAGCCATCCCATCGCTGACCGGATGCGTGGAAAAGTCAATCAAAACAATGGCTAATAGCCGTATTCCGGGATGAATGGGTTTGCAATTCGCGGTGGTGTGAAAGAATGGGTTCAATTGAACTTTATTGACGGTGGCGGCCATGATCGACCGAGAAGGGTACCGCCCGAACGTAGGCATCGTTCTGTGCAACGCGCGCAACCAGGTGTTCTGGGGCAAGCGCGTCAACCAGCATGCCTGGCAGTTTCCCCAGGGCGGCATCCAGTCCGGGGAAACCCCGGAACAGGCCATGTTCCGGGAACTGCAGGAAGAGGTCGGGCTCCTGCCCGAGCACGTGCGCATCCTCGGGCGCACGCGCGAGTGGCTGCGTTACGATGTGCCCGCGCACTGGACGCGGCGCGACAGTCGCGGGCTGTATCGGGGGCAGAAGCAGATCTGGTTTCTGCTGCGCCTGACCGGGCGGGATTGCGACGTCTCGCTGCGCGCCAGCGGACACCCGGAATTCGACGCCTGGCGCTGGAACGAGTACTGGGTGCCGATGGACGCGGTGGTCGATTTCAAGCGCGAGGTGTATCGCCTGGCGCTGGAGGAGCTGGAGCGCTATTTGCACAAGGACGTGCGCTACCTGCGTCAGCGGGCGATCCGCATGTGCGACCGGCGCAACGCGCCACGGGACCTGGCACTGAAGTCCTGAGGCGTTCCTGAAGGGGGCGGGCGATGAAGATCCGACTGTACGCTTCGAACTCTCTCACCGTGGGTGCTGCGCCCGGGCTGCCGCTGTGGCAGCTCGCGCCGACGCGTGACAGCAATGGACGCCGACTGACCGATTTCATGATGCTGATCCCGCGCCTGCGCAGCCGGAGCGCCGGCGAGATCGAACGTGCCTCGCTCGATATCCAGGCGGTTCTCGCCTTGCACGAGGACGTGGTGTTCGCCGATCTCAACCTGCGTCTCAACCTGTTGTGGGTTTCGCTGCGACCCCGTCAGGGCGCGATCGGCGAGGTCGCGGCCGCCATCCGCCTGCGCGTGCCGGAAGCCATGCTGGTCGCGCATCACAATCCATTCATGTGACATACGGCGGGCCGGACCCGCCGGCTCAACCGGAGAACTGGCATGATTCCGCTCTTCCTGCGCGTCGCCATCGTTGCGTTATCGTGCGTCCCGCTGCTGTCCCACGCCGACAGCACGACCCCCGCGGCGACGGCCGTTTCGGCGGCTCCCGTGGCTGCGGAACCGGTTCCGGCCGCCGCTCCCGCTCCGGCTCCGGTACCCGTCGCTTCTCCCGTGTTGAATCCGGTCGCGGCGTCCGGCGCGCCAACTCTGCCGGCGGCGGCCCAGGCGGGTCCGGCCCCGGTTGTCGCCGATTCGCCCGTTCCGACCTTCCCCGCCGCGATGCCGCCCGTGGCGTCGTCGGGCTGGGTGCCGTGGGTGCCTGTGTACACGGTGCCGGTCTGGCCCGCACACTGGCCGATGCCGGTGCCGCCCCAGCCGGGCACCGTGTCGGGCGGCGTGGCCTACGTCCTGATGTGGGTGCCGGTGCCGCTGGGGAGCGCGGCGATGCCGGCAGGTGAGGCCTCGCCGGCTTCCTCCGCTGCGCGCCCAGCAGTGAGCGACGGCGCGCCGAGCTCCACGCGCATGACGCCTGCCCCGCCGCCTGCTGCCGAAGCGGCGGAGGGAGGCGCGCCAGTCGCTGCGCCGCCTGCAGCGCCCGTTGCACCCGTTGCACCCGTTGCACCCGTTGCGGCGCCGCTTGCTGGCGCGGCGAGCGCGCGGACCCGGGCTGCAACCGTCGATTACGGGCCGGTCGCGCCGACACCGGTGGTGTATCTCGTGCGGCGGGCGCGTCCCCGGGTGCCGGCCGCAGCGCCGGTACGGGCGCCTGCCCGTGCGGTCGCCGCGCCGGTCGAGGCGCCGCGCGCGGCACCGAAACGCCGCCTGTGCTGGACCGACGGCGTCGTCGCGCCCTGCCGCTGAACGTGTCCGACGCGCGCCAAAGCCCTGCCGGTGGCATGGAAAACCGCGTAAAATCGTGGGGTTAGCTGGTCCGGGCTGACAGAATTCGGTAACATACTGAATTGTTGTCGAACCCTACATTTACCGCTGGAGCAAACATGGCCGTTTCCGAACTTCAGGTGCAGACCGCATTGAAAGCCCTGGTCGATCCCAACACGCACAAGGATTACGTTGCGACCAAATCGGCCCGCAACATCAAGATCGACGGCGGCGCCGTCTCGGTCGACATCCTGCTCTCCTATCCGGCGCAGAGTCAGATTGCGGGAATCAAACAGCAGATCGAAACCGCTCTCAAAGGCATCGACGGCGTCACCAGCGCCACGGTCAACGTCGATTTCAAGATCGTCTCGCACAGCGTGCAGCGCGGCGTGAAGCTGATTCCGAACGTGAAGAACATCATTGCCGTGGCCTCCGGCAAGGGCGGCGTCGGCAAGTCGACCACGGCGGTCAACCTGGCGCTGGCGCTGGCCGCCGAAGGCGCGCAGGTCGGCATGCTCGATGCCGATATCTACGGTCCGTCGCAGCCGACCATGCTCGGCATCACCGACAAGCCCGAGTCGGCCGACGGCAAGAACCTCGATCCGCTCGTCGGTCACGGCATTCAGGCCATGTCGATCGGTTTCCTGATCGATGTCGAGACGCCCATGGTGTGGCGCGGCCCGATGGTTACGCAGGCCCTGGAACAGCTGCTCAACAACACCAACTGGAAGGACCTCGACTATCTCGTGGTCGACCTGCCCCCCGGCACTGGCGACATCCAGCTGACGCTGGCGCAGCGCGTACCGGTGACCGGCGCGGTCATCGTCACCACGCCGCAGGATATCGCGCTGATCGACGCGCGCAAGGGCCTCAAGATGTTCGAGAAGGTGGGCATTCCCATCATCGGCGTCGTGGAGAACATGAGCCTGCACATCTGCTCGAACTGCGGCCACGAGGAGCGCATCTTCGGCGAAGGCGGCGGCGAGCGCATGTGCAAGGACTACAGCGTCGAATTCCTCGGCGCCCTGCCGCTCGACAGCAGCATCCGCCACGACACCGACTCCGGCAAGCCCTCGGTGGTGTCCGATCCGGACGGCCGCGTTGCGGACATCTACAGGCAGATCGCGCGCCGTGTGGCGGTGAAGATCGGCGAGAGCGCGGTGGACCACTCCTCCAAGTTCCCCAGCATCGTCATTTCCAACACTTGACGGATGCAGGGTGCCGGGTCCGGGGGCTGTCCGGAACCGGCGGTTCTGCCTTAGAATCGCCCCCTGGTTCCTAGCTCCCAGTCCCTGACATGTCCATCAAATCCGACAAGTGGATCCGCCGCATGGCGGCCGAACACGGCATGATCGAGCCCTTCGAGCCGGGCCAGGTCAAGCAGGTGGGTGGCCGCGCCATCGTGTCCTACGGCACCTCGAGCTACGGCTACGATGTGCGCTGTGCTGACGAATTCAAGCTGTTCACCGATATCAACACGACGATCGTCGACCCCAAGGCGTTCGACCCGAACTCCTTTGTCGAGGTCAAGGGCGAGTCCTGCATCATTCCGCCGAATTCCTTCGCGCTCGCGCGCACCGTGGAATATTTCCGCATCCCGCGCAATGTGCTGACGATCTGTCTCGGCAAGAGCACCTATGCGCGCTGCGGCATCATCGTCAACGTCACCCCGCTGGAACCGGAATGGGAAGGCCACGTGACACTGGAGTTTTCCAACACCACGCCGCTGCCGGCGCGCATCTACGCCAACGAAGGCGTGGCGCAAATGCTGTTCCTGGAATCCGACGAGGTGTGCGAAACCTCGTACAAGGACCGCGGCGGCAAGTACCAGGGGCAGGTCGGCGTGACCCTGCCCAAGATCTGATCGCCAGGGTGAGCGGGAAGCAGTAAGCAGTCAGCGGACACAGCTCATCCTCATACCGTTCCCCGTTCCCCGTTCCCCGCCATGCGCTTCCGCTTTCCCGTTGTCATCATCGACGAAGACTTCCGCTCCGAGAACGCTTCGGGTCTGGGCATCCGCACACTCGCCGCGGCGATTGAGAAGGAAGGCATGGAGGTGCTGGGGGTCACCAATTACGGCGACCTGACCTCCTTCGCCCAGCAGCAGGCACGGGCGTCCGCGTTCATCCTGTCGATCGACGACGAGGAACTGGCAGGCACGGCCGACGAGGCCGACAGGGCGCTGCAGAAGCTGCGCGCCTTCGTCGAGGAGGTGCGCTTTCGCAATGCCGAGATTCCGATCTTCCTGCACGGCGAGACACGCACCGCGCGTCACATTCCGAACGACATCCTGCGCGAGCTGAACGGCTTCATCCACATGCTGGAGGACACGCCGGAGTTCCTCGCCCGCTACATCGGGCGCGAGGCGCGCGCCTATCTGGATTCGCTGGTGCCGCCGTTCTTCCGCGCGCTCACCCACTATGCCGCCGACGGCTCGTACTCCTGGCACTGCCCCGGCCACTCCGGCGGCGTCGCCTTCCTGAAGTCGCCGATCGGCCAGATGTTCCACCAGTTCTTCGGCGAGAATCTGCTGCGCGCCGATGTCTGCAACGCGGTCGACGAACTGGGGCAACTGCTCGACCACACCGGACCGGTGGCGTCGTCCGAACGCAATGCCGCGCGCATCTTCAACTGCGACCACCTGTTCTTCGTCACCAACGGCACGTCGTCGTCGAACAAGATGGTCTGGCACGCGACCGTCGCGCCCGGCGACATCGTCGTGGTCGACCGCAACTGTCACAAGTCGATCCTGCACGCAATCATCATGTGCGGCGCGATCCCGATCTTCCTGACGCCGACGCGCAATCATTACGGCATCATCGGGCCGATTCCGCTGGACGAGTTCCGTCCCGAGAACATCCAGAAGAAAATCGCCGCGCATCCCTTCGCCCGCGACGTGAAACGCAAGCCGCGCATCCTCACCATCACCCAGTCGACCTACGACGGCATTCTGTACAACGTCGACATGATCAAGGAACTGCTCGGCGACTACATCGACACCCTGCATTTCGACGAGGCCTGGCTGCCGCATGCGACCTTCCACGATTTCTACCGCGGCATGCACGCCATCGGGCGCGACCGCCCGCGCGCCAGGGATGCGCTGGTGTTCGCCACGCAGTCGACGCACAAGCTGCTGGCGGGCCTGTCGCAGGCCTCACAGATCCTGGTGCAGGATTCGGAGACGCGCAAGCTCGACTTCCATCGCTTCAACGAAGCCTATCTGATGCACATGTCTACCTCGCCGCAGTACGCGATCATCGCGTCCTGCGACGTCGCGGCGGCGATGATGGAGCCTCCCGGCGGCATGGCACTGGTGGAGGAATCGATCCGCGAGGCACTGGATTTCCGGCGCGCCATGCGCAAGGTCGACGAGGAGTTCGGCGACTCCTGGTGGTTCAAGGTGTGGGGGCCGCAGCAACTGGCGGAGGAGGGTGTCGGCGACCGCGAGGACTGGATGCTCGAGGCCGGCGCACGCTGGCACGAATTCGGCAACGTCGCACCCGGTTTCAACATGCTCGATCCGATCAAGGCCACGGTCATCACGCCGGGGCTGGATGTCGATGGCGCGTTTGCCGACTGGGGCATCCCGGCGGCGATCGTCACCAAATATCTCTCCGAGCACGGCGTCATCGTCGAGAAGACGGGTCTGTATTCGTTCTTCATCATGTTCACCATCGGCATCACCAAGGGGCGCTGGAACACCCTGGTGACCGCACTGCAGCAGTTCAAGGCTGACTACGACGAGAACCAGCCGCTGTGGCGCGTGCTGCCCGAGTTCATCGAGAAGCACCCACGCTACGAGAAAACCGGCCTCAAGGACCTGTGCGACGAGATCCACGCCATCTACAAGGCCAAGGATGTGGCGCGCCTGACGACCGAGATGTACCTGTCCGAAATGGCGCCGGCGATGAAGCCGGCGGATGCCTTCGCCAAGATGGCGCACCGCGAGATCGAGCGCGTCGAGATCGACAAGCTCGAGGGACGCATCACCGCCATGCTGGTCACGCCCTATCCGCCGGGTATACCGCTGCTGATTCCCGGTGAGCGCTTCAACGCCACCATCGTGCGCTACCTGCAGTTCACGCGCGAGTTCAACGAGCGCTTTCCGGGTTTCGAGGCCGATGTGCACGGATTGGTCGAGGAAGTCGTCGACGGCCAGTCGCGCTATTACGTCGATTGCGTGGCCTGAGCCCCACAAGCCCGGTTCCGGTACCGGCTTGATTTGCCGGGAAAAGAGCGTATGATTCACCCTCCCCGCTACGGCGGGGATTGTTTTTTCATCGTTAGTTTTGACCCTTGCTCCACCGCACCGCAGCGGGGGGCTTACCCGAAAGGAACAAGATGCGGCATTACGAAATCGTATTCATCGTCCATCCCGATCAGAGCGAGCAGGTGCCCGGCATGATCGAGCGCTACAAGGGCAACATCGCCAGCCGTGGCGGCAGCATCCATCGCCTGGAAGACTGGGGCCGCCGGCAGATGGCCTTCCCGATCCAGAAGGTTCACAAGGCCCACTACGTGCTGATGAACATCGAGTGCGACCAGGAAACCCTGGACGAACTCGAGCATGGCTTCAAGTTCAACGACGCCGTGCTGCGCCATCTCACCATCAAGCGCGACGACGCGGTCACGACACCGTCGCCGATGATGAAGGAAGAGAAGTCGCGCGACGTGCTGGAAGGCGCCAAGGCGGAAGCCCCGGCCGAACAGCCTGCCACCGCCTGAATGCGTGAATTGGCTGATCATTAGCGGAGAAATCACCCGGATCGACCCCCTGCGCTACAGCCCGGCCGGCGTGCCGATTGCCGAAGCGGCAATCCTGCACCGCTCCAGCCAGCTGGTCGCGCAACAGCCCCGCCAGGTGGAGTGCGAACTGACCGTGCAGGCAAGCGGCCCGCTCGCCGCCGAACTCGCCGGACTCGCCGCCGGCCGGCAGGTGAAGCTGGAAGGGGTGCTGAACCGCCGCAGTGTGAACAGCCGACAATTGATCCTGATACTGAACCGAATCGAGAAGGAATAAATCATGGCCCGTCCAGTTGGAAAAGCCGGTGGCAAATTCGCCGGCAAGCGCCGCGACAGCGGCAACCGCGGTCTCTTCAAACGCCGCAAGTTCTGTCGCTTCACCGCCGAGAAGGTGGTTGAGGTCGACTACAAGGATGTCGAGGTGCTGAAGGAATTCATCGCCGAAAACGGCCGCATCATCCCCGCCCGCATCACCGGCACCAAGGCGCACTACCAGCGCCAGTTGTCGACCGCCATCAAGCGCGCGCGCTTCCTGGCGCTGATGCCTTACACCGACCTGCACTGAGGAGACGACGATGCAAGTGATTCTGATGGACAAGGTCGTCAACCTGGGCAACCTCGGTGACGTCGTGAAGGTGAAGGACGGCTACGCCCGCAACTTCCTCATCCCCACCGGTCGCGCGCGCCGCGCCACGCAGGCCAACATGGAGGTATTCGCCGCCCAGAAGGCCGAACTCGAGCGCGTCGCCGCCGAGAAGCTCGCCGATGCCCAAGCGCGTGCCGCGAGACTGGAAGGTGCGAGTGTCGCGATCAGCCAGAAGGCCGGCGTCGACGGTCGCCTGTTCGGCTCGGTCACCAGTGCCGATATCGCCGACGCGCTGAAGGCGCAGGGACACGAGGTGGAAAAGGCGGACGTCCGCATGCCCGACGGTCCGTTCAAGGCAATCGGCGAATACTCGCTGGTGCTGGGCCTGCACCACGACGTCATCGCCAATATCACCGTTGTGGTGGTCGGCCAGCAGTAATCGCGTCCTGTCGCCGAAAAAAAGGAGCCCGCGCGGCTCCTTTTTTGTCCCCGCTTGTCCACGTGTTTTCCACAGCCTTGTCCCTTGGTCCGGGGTGGGGGGAAGACTAGAATCCTGCCATGGCCGCCATCCATCCGCTGAATCTCCAATCCGATCCGCAACTCGCGCAGATGCGCCTGCCGCCGCACTCGCTCGAAGCCGAGCAGGCGGTGCTGGGCGGCCTGCTGCTTGACAACAGCGCGTGGGATCGCATCGGCGACATGGTGTCGGAAGCCGATTTCTACCGTCAGGATCACCGCCAGATCCTGCGCGCCATCGTGCGGCAGATCGCCGAGAATCGCCCGGCGGATGCGGTGACCGTGGCCGAGGCGCTGCAATCGCTGGGGGAGCTGGAAAGCATCGGCGGACTGGCGTACATCGTCGCGCTGGCGAGCAACACGCCGTCGGCGGCCAACATCCGCCGTTACGCCGAGATCGTGCGCGAGCGCTCGGTGATGCGCCGCCTGGTCGAAGTCGCCACCGGCATCGCCGACAGCGCCTACGCGCCGGCGGGAAAAAGCGCCCAGCAGCTGCTCGATGAGGCCGAGGCCCGCGTGTTCGAGATCGCCGAATCGGGCAGCCGCGGCCAGGCCGGCTTCACCGAGATCAAGCCGCTCTTGAAGGAAGTGGTCGAGCGCATCGACGAGCTCTATCACCGCGACAACGATTCCGGCGTCACCGGCGTGCCGACCGGTTTTCACGACCTCGACCAGAAGACCTCGGGCCTGCAGCCGGGCGACCTCATCATCGTCGCCGGCCGGCCGAGCATGGGCAAGACCGCGTTCTCGATCAACATCGGCGAGAACGTCGCGCTCGATACCGGTTTGCCGGTGGCGGTATTCTCAATGGAGATGGGCGGGGCGCAGCTGGTGATGCGCATGATCGGCTCGGTCGGCAAACTCGACCAGCACCGCCTGCGCACCGGAAAACTGGGCGAGGACGACTGGCAACGTCTCACCTATGCGCTTGGCAAGCTCAACGAGGCGCCGGTGTTCATCGACGAGTCTCCGGGGCTGAATGTGCTCGAACTGCGTGCACGGGCGCGGCGCCTGATGCGCCAGTGCGGCAAGCTCGGCCTCATCATCATCGACTACCTGCAGCTGATGTCGGCGTCGAGCTCCGGGGAAAACCGCGCCACCGAGATTTCCGAGATTTCGCGCGCACTCAAGGCTCTGGCGAAGGAATTGCACGTGCCGGTGATCGCGCTGTCGCAGTTGAACCGCGGCCTCGAACAGCGCCCCAACAAGCGACCGGTGATGTCCGACCTGCGCGAATCGGGGGCCATCGAACAGGACGCCGACGTCATTCTGTTCATCTATCGCGACGAGGTCTACAACCCCGACAGCCAGGACAAGGGTACGGCCGAGATCATCATCGGCAAGCAGCGCAACGGCCCCATCGGCACCGTGCGCTTGGCCTTCCTCGGCGAATACACGCGCTTCGAGTCGCTGGCGCAGCCCGGCGCATACTGAGCCTCATGCGCCCCATCAAGGCAGGGATTTCGCTCGGCGCGATGGCGCACAACCTGCGCGTGGCGCGTGCGCACGCGAATGGCGCGCGTGTATTCGCAGTGGTCAAGGCCAATGCCTATGGCCATGGCCTGTCGCGCGCGCGGCGCGCGTTCGCCGCGGCCGACGGCTTTGCCGTGCTGACGCTGGAGGAGGCGGCGAACCTGCGCCTGATGGGGGTCGAGCAGCCCATCATGCTGCTGGAGGGCCTGTTCGGGACCGACGAGATTACTGCCTGCGCCGAGCTCGGCCTGTGGCCGGTCCTGCACCACGCCGCCCAACTCGATTGGCTGGAACGCGTACCCCCTGCACGCCCGCTGCAGGTGTTCCTGAAATTCGACAGCGGCATGCACCGCCTGGGCATGCCGCTCGCCGAGCATGGCGTGATCGTGGCGCGCGTGCGCGCCATGGCCGGGGTGGCCGGGATCACCCTGATGACACATTTCGCGCAGGCCGACGAGGCGGCAGGCGTCGACTGGCAGCTGCGGCCCTTTCTCGATGGAACGAAAACGCACGCACTGCCGTGGAGCGCGGCCAACTCGGCGGCCTTGCTGCGCTTCCCGCATGCCTGCGGCGCATGGGTGCGCCCCGGCCTGATGCTCTATGGCGCCTCGCCGTTCGCGGACACGAGCACCCGTGCGCTCGGACTGAAGGCGGCGATGAGCCTGACGTCCGAGATCATCGGCGTGCAGACGCTGCGGACGGGTGAAGGCGTGGGCTATGGACAGTTGTTTCGCGCAGAGCGGCCGATGCGCGTCGGCATTGTCGCCTGCGGCTATGCCGACGGCTATCCTCGCCACGCGCCGACCGGCACGCCGGTCGCGGTCGACGGCTGCGCCAGTCGCACCCTCGGACGCGTATCAATGGACATGCTGTGCGTCGACCTGACTGGCCTGCCGAATGTGGGAATCGGCAGCCCGGTGGAGCTGTGGGGCGCGCAGGTCCCGGTCGACAAGGTCGCCATTGCCGCGGGTACCGTCAGCTACGAGCTGCTTTGCGCGCTGGCGCCGCGCGTGCCGGTCGAGGAAGTCGAGTAGAAGCAGGCGTGCGAAAAACTGACTATAATTTTTGACGCACACTACAGAATCTCGAAGGAGACAAACATGAAACCCTTTACCCAGGCTCTGGTGGTCGGCCTGTTTCTTACTCAGGCGGTCAATCCGGTGTACGCCGGCCTGTTCGACTTCAAACTTGGCGGCGACAAGAAGGAAGAAGGCCAGCCTTCGGGTTCCGCCGGCCCCGACGGCGCGCAGGGCGAGGCCAAGGAACTCGAGAAGTGCGACAAGCCCTACGGCACGCTGGCGGTGGTCGAACCGCAGGACGCGGTGATCTCGCACCTGCTGCAATACGGCCTGCAGTCGCCGACCGGTCTCATCCGCATGATGGTGCAGCAATCCGGCTGTTTCGTGCTGGTCGAGCGCGGCCGCGCGATGCAGAACCTGATGCAGGAAAGGCAGCTCGCCGAATCCGGCGAGTTGCGCCGCGGTTCGAACATGGGCAAGGGCCAGATGGTCACGGCTGACTACGTGTTGACGCCGGACGCCGTGTTTTCCAGCAAGGATTCCGGTGGCATCGGCGGGGCGCTCGGCGGTCTGGGTGTGTTCGGCGCGGTGGCGGGGCTGGTCGCGGCCGGTCTCAAGTTCAAGTCGGCGCAGACCACCATGATTCTTTCGGATTCGCGGACTTCGCTGCAGATCGCCTCGGCGACCGGCAATGCCGAGAAGACCGACTGGAGCGTCGGCGGCCTGCTGGTGGGCGGCGGCGCGGCGGGAGGACTGGGGGCTTACACCAACACGCCCGAGGGCAAGGTGATCGCGGCGAGCTACCTCGACAACTGGAACAATATCGTGCGCTCGATTCGCAACAACCCGGATCTGGCGCGCCAGGACATCAATCTGAAGGGCGCGTCCGGCAAGCCGACCAAGGCGGGGCTGGTGCTGGAGGAGGGCGATGTCGTCACCGGCAAGATCGCCGGCCTCAAGATCTACGCGCAGCCCAACAAGACGTCCAAGGTGGTTGCTACCATCGCGCGTGACGAAGAGGTGATCTACACCGGCCAGGACCAGGGCGCCTTCATTCACGTCCAGGGTCAGGGCGGTGAAGGTTGGGTCGAGAAGGTCATGGTGAGGAAATAGGGCAGTCTGGCACACGAAAAAACCGGGGCGTGCCCCGGTTTTTTCGTGTGAGGAGAGCGTGTCAGTCGGGCAGGGCGTAGGGGAGCGGCTTGATGGCGAGTGGGGCGCCGTCGGTTGCCTTCAGGTGTAGGGTGTGCGCGGTGGCACTGTCCACACGCGCCACCACCAGCACGTCGAAACCGCCGTCGGGCGCGGGTGCGGCGTTGACCACCATGCCGCTCGCCTGACCCTCGTGGTCGGCGCTGTAGAGGTGATCGCCGGGCGTGGCCTCGGCATCGACGTGGGCGAGGAACATGCGTCGCTTCATCTTGCCGAGATACTGGCTGCGTGCGACGATTTCCTGCCCGGTGTAGCAGCCCTTCTGGAAGCTTACGCCACCGATGATTTCGAGGTTGACCATCTGCGGCACGAACTCGTCCTGGGTGGCGGCGACGATCATCGGAATGCCGGCATTCAGACGCAGCCAGTCCCACACCGGGGCGCCGACCGGGGTGGCGGCGGTGCGCAGGACCTGCCATACGGG
Organism: Thiobacillus sp.; assembly: GCA_024709165.1. Taxonomy (GTDB): domain Bacteria; phylum Pseudomonadota; class Gammaproteobacteria; order Burkholderiales; family Thiobacillaceae; genus Thiobacillus. Next base: position 15,602 of record JANJXF010000014.1, read on the forward strand.
GGCGGCGTGCTCCGACGCCAGCGACAGCACGTATTTGTCCGCGCCGACGCGCACCGCCAGACCGGCGTCGCCTTTCGCCGTGCGCAGGGATGCATCGGGCAGCACGCCCATGGCACGCTGCACCGCATTGGTCGCGGCGGGGCCGGCGACCACCAGCCGCACCGTCTCGTCGCTGGCGTCGCGCCCGCGGGTTTTGGTGCGCAGCACGAACATCGACAGGCGTTTCAGCATCGCTGCGACGATGTCGCCGGACAGTTGCAGACAGAAGTCCTCGCTATCGCGCCACGCGAGAAAATTGCCGAGCAGTCGACCCTTTGGGCTGCAATAGCCGCCCCACTGCGCAGTGTCGGCGTGCAGCGCCTGCACGTCGTTGGTGAGTTGACCTTGCAGGAAACCCGCAGTCTCCTCGCCGCGGAACGCGAGCACGCCGAGTTGCGACAGATCGGCGACAATGGTGCCGGTGGCCGCAGCCGCGCGCTCGGCAGCCGGGTCACCGAAGTGACGCACGCTGCCGTTTTCGATGGTGGCGCCTTGGCCAAGCAGAAAATCTTTCCAGGATTCGATCACGATGCGGTCCGTTCGTTGTGTCCATGTCACAGAACCGGAAAGTGTACACGTGCATGCATGAAATCGAGCTGAAACCCTCGCGGCTGTTGGGGCTGTTGCTGGCGGCCATGGCAGGACTGGCGACCTGGGCGCTGGCGCGTGCGGCGTTGCCGGACGTCGCGCGCTGGGGGATGGCGGGGGCGGTCATTGCGCTGGCTGCGTGGGGCGCCTGGCAGAGCTGCCCGCGGGTACGCGTGCGGCGCCTGAACGACGGCCGTGTGCAGGTCGCCGATGCGGCCGGCGATTGGTCCGATGTCGAGGTGCTGAACGACAGCTTCGTCTCGCCCCTGCTGATTGTGCTGCGCTACCGGGTCGGGGGTGGGCCGGCAAAGCGGCTGGTGCTGCTGCCCGACAGCGCCGACGCCGACGCGCTGCGCCGGCTCAGGGTGTCGCTGCGTTGGCCACCCCGCACACGCTCGGACACAGCGTGCCCGGGCGCGGATTGAGCACGGTGTTGCCGGCGATGGGCAGCGTTTCCGGATAGTCGCGGCTGTAGTGCAGACCGCGGCTTTCGTGGCGCAGTTGCGCGCAGCGCACGATGAGGTCGGCGCTTTGCACCAGGTTGCGCAACTCGATGAGGTCGTTGGTGACGCGGAAGTTGCGGTAGAACTCGTCAATTTCGTCGTGCAGCAGACGAATGCGGTGCGCCGCACGCGCCAGGCGCTTGTTGGTGCGCACGATGCCGACATAGTCCCACATGAAACGGCGCAATTCGTCCCAGTTGTGCGAGATGACCACTTCCTCGTCGGCATCGGTGACGCGTGAGGCGTCCCACGGCGGCAGTTCGAGCGGTGGTGCGGGCGGGGTGGCGAGGATGTCGGCAGCGGCGGCATGGCCGAACACCAGGCATTCGAGCAGCGAGTTCGACGCCAGACGATTGGCGCCGTGCAGGCCGGTGAAAGTGACTTCGCCGACTGCATAGAGGTTGCACAGGTCGGTGCGCGCGTCGCTGTCGGTGACCACGCCACCGCAGGTGTAGTGGGCGGCCGGTACCACGGGGATCGGCTGGCGCGTGATGTCGATGCCGAGTTCGAGGCAGCGGCGGTGAATGGTCGGGAAGTGCTCGCGCACGAAGTCGGCCGATTTGTGGCTGATGTCGAGATACACGCAGTCCAGACCGCGTTTCTTCATTTCGAAGTCGATGGCGCGCGCCACGACGTCGCGCGGTGCGAGCTCGGCACGCGGGTCGTGTTCCAGCATGAAGCGGCTGCCATCCGGCAGCAGCAGGTGGCCCCCCTCGCCGCGCACCGCTTCGGTGATGAGGAAGGACTTGGCGTGCGGGTGATACAGGCAGGTCGGATGGAACTGCACGAATTCGAGGTTTGCCACCCGGCAGCCGGCGCGCCAGGCCATGGCGATGCCATCGCCGGTCGCCGTGTCGGGATTCGTGGTGTAGAGATAGACCTTGCCCGCACCGCCGGTGGCGAGCACGGTATGTCCGGCGGCGAAGGTCTCGACCTCGCCGCTGTCCTTGTTCAATGCGTAGGCGCCGTGAATCTGGTGTTCCGCGCCGCCGGCGCGCCGTCCGGAAATGAGGTCGATGGCGACGTGCCGCTCGAAGGTGTCGATGTTGGGGTGGGCGCGTACGCGATCGAGCAGGCTCCCCTGCACTACATGGCCGGTGGCGTCCGCCGCGTGTACCACGCGCCGCCTGGAGTGTCCTCCTTCGCGCGCCAGGTGCAGCCGGCTGGGAATTTCCGGGTCCGGGGTGAAGGCGACGCCGTTGTTCCGCAGCCAGGCGATCATCGCCTCCGCCTGGCCGGCGACCCGTTGCGTCACCGCTTCGTCGCACAGCCCGGCGCCGGCGACGAGGGTGTCGCGCACATGCGCCGCGACCGAGTCTCCGCTGTCGAGTGCGGCAGCGATGCCGCCCTGCGCCCAGTCGCTGGCACCGTCGGCCATCTGCCGCTTGGTGACGATGGCGACGCGGCGCTGGTCGGCCAGCCGCAGGGCCGTGGTCAGCGCGGCGAGGCCGCTGCCGAGAATGAGGACATCGTGTTTGTGCATGATCCCCCGCGATGATAGCAGGCTTGATGGGTAGCAAATAACCCTGGCGGCGGTGAACTTTTGCGTGTGGACAGGCTCACAGGATGCGGAAGCGGCGGTCACGTATACTTCTGCCTCAACGAACAAGCTGCAGGGAGTCATGTCGGACCGCGAAGTGGATCAGGTGTTGGTCGAGCGCGCCCAGCGCGGCGACAAGCGTGCGTTCGAGCTGCTGGTGAACAAGTATCACCGCAAGCTCGGGCGCCTGCTGTCGCGCATGGTGCGGGATGCCGCGGAGGTGGAAGACATCACTCAGGAAGCCTTCATCAAGGCGTACCGGGCGTTGCCGGGGTTCCGCGGCGAGAGCGCGTTCTACACCTGGCTGTATCGCATTGCCGTCAACACCGCGAAGAACTATCTGGTGGCGCACAAGCGGCAACCGGTTTCAAGCGACGTGCTGGCGGAGGACGCGGAGAACTTCGACGATGGCGAGCTGTTGCGCGACATTGCGACCCCGGATGCGGAACTCCAGACCAAACAGATCGCCAAAGCTGTGAACGAGGCCGTCGAGGCCTTGCCCGAGGAACTGAGGACGGCCATCACCCTGCGCGAAATCGAAGGCATGAGCTACGAAGAGATCGCACAGATGATGGAATGTCCGATCGGCACCGTGCGTTCGCGCATTTTCCGCGCGCGCGAGGCCATTGCAGAGAAGATTCGCCCGATGCTGGGCACCAGCCAGGACAAGAGGTGGTAAGCATGTCAGCACTACGCAAATCCGTATCCCCCGCCCACGCCGATCCGCTGGAAACGGATTTGCGGGCCTCGATTTCGGCCGCTCTCGACGGCGAAGCGGCCCACGCCGAAATCGAGGCCTGCGTGGCGGCCTTGAAAGGAGACGTGGAGATGCGCCGCCACTGGGCGGATTACCAGCTGGTCGGCGACCTGATGCGCGGCCTCGCGCCGGCTTCGGACGATTTCATGACGACGTTCTCCGCGCGGCTTGCCGCCGAGCCGACCGTGCTGGCGCCGCGCCGCAGCGTGTGGCCGCAGCGTCTGGCGGCCGCCTCATTTGCCGGCATCGCGGCATGGGGGGCGCTGTCGCTCAACGGCCTGCTGAATGGCGGCGAAGCGCCACTGCCGCTGGCGGCGGCGCCGTCCCCCGGGCTGGCGACTCCCACCCTCGTGCGCGATGATGCGCAGCTCGCCCCCTATCTTGTCGCGCATCAGGAATTCGCACCGATGGCGGTGGCTTCACCCTATCAGCGTGTCGTCGCGGTTGTGGCGGAGCCGCGCTGATGCAGCCAGCACGTCTCGCGCGGCCGCGCTGGCTGGCGGTATGCCTGCTGGCCCTGCTGGTCTGGTCGTCGGGCGCGGTGCGGGCGGAAACGGCGCTGGACTGGCTCAACCGCGCCGCGACCTCGGCGCGGACGCTGAATTACAGCGGCGTCTATGTCTACCATCACGGCGAACACATCGAGGTGCTGCGGGTGCTGCATCGCAGCGACGCCGGCGGCGAGCAGGAAAAGGTCGAAGTGCTCGACGGTACGCCACGCCAGTTCCTGCGCATCAACAACGACGTCTATTGCCACATGCCCGACGGCAAGCATGTACGCCTGGAGCGCAACGCCGTGCGGCGCTTCTTCCCCGCCCTGTTGCCGGCGCAGCCGGGACAACTGGCGGAGTTCTACGACATCAAGTTGGGCGGCAGCGAGCGCGTCGCCGGCCGGGCATGCCAGGTGGTCACCCTGGAGCCGCGCGATGCGTATCGCCATAGCTATCATCTTTGGCTCGACCGGCAGACCGGCCTGCCGCTGAAGACGCGCAGCGTCAATGAAAACGGCGGCGTGGTGTCGATGTTCGTGTTCTCCGAAATCCAGATCGGCAAGGCACCCGATGCACGGCTGTTCCGCAACGACATGGCCGGCAAGCGTATCCAGCAGGCGAGCCTTGACAAGCCGGCCGGTCCGTCCTGGGACGTGGTGCCGCCGCCGGGTTACGCGCGTGTGCAGGAGGCGCTGCGGCCGTTGCCCGGCAAGAAGTCGCCGGTCACCCACATGGTGTTCTCCGATGGCCTGAGTGTGCTGTCGATGTTCGTTGAACCGATCGACCCGCAGTCCCAGCCCATGCAGGGGCTGTCGGCCGAAGGCGCGATCGGCGTGTACGCGCGCCAGGTCGAGGGCCACACGGTGACGGTGCTGGGTGAGGTGCCGAGCCAGGCACTGATCGAGACCGGCAACTCGGTCAGACGGAAATAGACGCATGGTCGAGCAGACCGTGATGGTCGTGCGTACCGAGCCGGCGGGCGTGTGGGTCGAGGCCGTGGAGCCGTCCGGTTGCGGCGCCTGCGATGGGCAGGGTTGCGGTTCGCGGCGGCTCGCGGAAATGTTCCAGCGCGGTGAACGCCTGTTCCGCGTCGATAGCGATCTTGCGCTGCGCGTGGGTGACCGCGTGGTCGTCGGTATTGCCGATGGCAGCGTGCTGCGCAGCGCCGGGCGCGCCTACGGCGTGCCGCTGGCGGGCATGCTGGTCGGTGCGCTGCTCGCGCAGGCGCTTTGGCCTGGCGACGCGGCGGCGGTGGCCGGTCTCGCGGCCGGTGGCGTGGTCGGTGTACTGGGTTCGCGCGGCGTCAGCGTCGCACGCCCGCAGGTCCTGCGGCACGAATCTGGATCGAGCGATACGATGAAGAAAGGACAATCATGTTCAAGACATTGATAACGACTTCGGCACTGATGGTCGCCCTGGCTGTGCCGGCGCACGCCAGGGAAGTGGTGGATGTCGCCGACCTGGTGGACAGGCAGGGGCCGGCGGTGGTCAACATCAGCACCACCAAACTCGTCAAGAAGAATAATGACGAGGGTTTTCCGTTTGCATTGCCAGACGAGGAGGAGATGCAGGACTTCTTCCGCCGCTTCTTCCCGCGTGCGCCACACGGCCCGACGCAGGAAATTCCGACGCGTGGCGCAGGTTCCGGATTCATCGTCAGCAACGACGGCTACATCCTGACCAATGCGCACGTGGTGCGCAACGCCGACGAGGTCGAGGTCAAGCTGATCGACAAGCGCAAGTTCACCGCCAAGGTGGTCGGCACCGATAGTCGCACCGACATCGCCGTACTGAAGATCCCGGCGGGCAACCTGCCCACGGTGAAACTCGGCGATCCCGCGAAGCTGCGCGTCGGCGAAGCGGTGGCGGCAATCGGTTCGCCGTTCGGTTTCGAGAACTCGGTCACCGCCGGCATCGTGTCCGCCAAGGGGCGCACGCTGCCTTCGGAAAGCTATGTGCCCTACATCCAGACCGATGTGCCGATCAACCCCGGTAATTCCGGCGGCCCGCTGTTCAACATGAAAGGCGAAGTCGTCGGCGTCAATTCGCAGATCTACAGCCGTTCCGGCGGCTACCAGGGGGTGTCGTTCGCAATTCCCATCGACATCGCGATGGAAGTCGCCGAACAGTTGAAGGGTGGCGGCAAGGTGTCGCGCGGCTGGCTCGGCGTGGTCATCCAGGAAGTCACGGCCGATCTCGCCGAATCGTTCGGCCTCGACCGCCCGCGCGGCGCGTTGGTCGCCCAGGTCCAGGAGGATAGCCCTGCTGCGAGAGCGGGCCTGCAGGTGTCCGACGTGATCCTGAATTTCAACGGCATGGCGATCGAGAATTCCGGGGACCTGCCGCGCCTGGTCGGCCTGGCCAAGCCGGGGGCGAAAATTCCGTTCGACGTGTGGCGCAAGGGCAGGACGCAGACACTGTTGGTGGCCGTGGGCGAATTGCCCGGAGATGAAACTGCCGCCACCAGGAGCTCGCGCAGCTATTCGCGCGGCGGGCTTGCGCTGTCGGAACTCAGTGCGGACCAACGCCGCGAGCTCAAGCTCGATCATGGTCTGCTGGTGGAAAGCGTGACCGGCGATGCGGCGCGCGCGGGCATCCGCGTCGGCGACGTCATCCTGGCGGTGAACAACGGCAAGGTCGCGACCGTCGACGCCTTCCGCAAGGCGATTGCCGGGGTGCCCAAGGGCAAGAGCGCCGCCATCCTGGTGCGGCGCGGCGACGGCTCGCTGTACGTTCCGCTGAAGATATCGGGTGAGTGAGGCGCTGACGTTGTACACGCGGGCTGGCTGCCCGTTGTGTGAGGAGATGGAGGACGGAGTTCGCGTACTGCTCGATGGCAGCGGCCACGTCCTGGTGACGGTCGACGTCGATGCGGCCCCGGAACTGCAGACGCGCCATGGTTGGGACGTGCCGCTGCTGTTTCACGGTGAAGCCGAAATCTTCCGCCATCGCCTCGATGTCGATATCTTGCGGGCATGGCTGCGCGCCCATCCCGGTTGATGGCACCTTGCGGGCGGCAAGCCCGGCCCGCAGGCGTGGGCAGGCCGTATGTCCTGCGGTAGGCGTGCTGAATGGACCAGCGGGACGATATCAAGGCGATGTCCAGCCGATGGACAAAACGCCGGTAAAAAATTAAGATAAACAAGTCATTTATAAGGGTTCGCCGTCCGGCGGGTCCTGCCCAGGAACGCCTCATGCCGTACCTCCCGCTGTCGATGAGTTCCCGCCGGGAATGCCTTTCGCCTTCATGCGGCGGCGCAGCTGCGCGCGCCCGGGCGGGTGGGTGCGCATGAACGCACGCGCCGATCTCATTCACGGCTTCGGTCGCGCGATGCAGGATCGCTACGGCGAGCGCGTGCACAAGGTCGCGCTCGACGCCGGTTTCACCTGCCCCAACCGTGACGGGTCCAAGGGGATCGGCGGCTGTACCTTCTGCAACAACAAGTCGTTCGCCCCCGGCACGCGCGAGCCGGCCTCGCTCGCCGCGCAGTTCGAGCGCGCGCGCGGGCGCATCGCGCGCGGCACCGGCGCGCGTCGCTTCCTTGCCTATTTCCAGGCCTACACCAACACTTACGCACACGTCGACGAACTGCGTGCTTTGTATGACGAGGCGCTCGCCGAACCGGGTGTGATCGGGCTGTCCATCGGCACGCGTCCGGACTGCGTGCCGTCGCCGGTACTCGACCTGCTCGCCGAGTACCGCGAGCGCGGCCACGAGGTATGGTTGGAACTTGGCCTGCAGTCGGCGTTCGACCACAGTCTTTCGCGTGTCAACCGGGGCCACGGCTTTGCCGAATACGTCGAGGCCACGCGTGCTGCGCGTGCGCGCGGCATTCCGGTGTGTTGTCATCTCATCGTCGGTCTGCCGGGCGAGGACGAATCGCACGCCCACGCCAGCCTCGACCGCGTGCTCGAAGTCGGCGTGGACGGGCTGAAACTGCATCCGCTCCACGTAGTCAAGCACACCATCCTCGCCATCGAATGGAAGCGCGGCGACTACGTGCCGCTGGAAGAAGCCGACTACGTGCGCATCGCCGCCGACCTCATCGAGCGCACGCCGTGGGAGGTGGTCTATCATCGCGTCACCGGCACCGCGCCTGCCGACATGCTGCTCGCGCCGGCGTGGTGCGCGAAGAAGTGGGACATCCTCAACGGCATCGCCGACGAGCTGGCGCGGCGCGGCAGCCGCCAGGGCGCGCGTGCAGGCCAACCCTGGAAGGAGCAGATTCATGCCGCTTGAACTCGTCTGCCCGGCGGGCAGCCTGATGGCGCTGAAAGCCGCCATCGACAATGGCGCCGATGCCGTCTACATGGGCTTTCGCGACAACACCAACGCACGCGCCTTTCCCGGCCTCAACTTCGACGACGCGCAGGCGGCCGAAGGCCTGCGCTATGCGCACGACCGCGGCCGCAAGGTGCTGTTGGCGCTCAACACCTATCCCCAGTCCGACACCTGGCAGCGCTGGACCGGCGCCGTCGACCGTGCGGCAAAGCTTGGCATGGATGCGGTGATCCTCGCCGATGCCGGCCTCATGCGTTACGCGGTGAAGCATTATCCGGCGCTGCGCCTGCACCTGTCGGTACAGGGGTCGGCCACCAGCTACGAGGCGGTCAATTTCTACCGCGAGCACTTCGGCGTGCAGCGCGCCGTGCTGCCGCGCGTGCTGTCACTGCCGCAGGTGGAAAACGTGGTGAAAAACACGCCCGTCGAGATCGAGCTGTTCGGCTTCGGCGGTCTGTGCGTGATGGTCGAAGGCCGCTGCCTGCTGTCGTCCTATTGCACCGGCGAATCGCCCAACTCGGCGGGCGTGTGCTCGCCGGCGAAGTCCGTGCAGTGGAAGGAAACCTCCACGGGACTCGAATCACGCCTGAACGGCGTGCTGCTCGACCGCTACGGCAAGGACGAGAAGGCGGGTTATCCTACCCTGTGCAAGGGCCGCTTCGAGGTTTCCGGCGAAACCTACTATGCGCTCGAAGAACCGACCAGCCTCAATACCCTCGATCTCCTGCCCGAGATGCTGAAAATGGGCATCGCCGCGATCAAGATCGAAGGCCGCCAGCGCAGCCCGGCCTACGTGACGCAGGTCACCCGGGTGTGGCGCGCCGCCATCGACGCGGTGAAGAAGAACGCCGAGAGCTTCGTCCCCGCGCCGGGCTGGATGGCCGAACTGAACAAGCTGTCGGAAGGCCAGAGCCACACCCTCGGCGCGTATCATCGGCCGTGGAAATGACGGCCGTGTGCCAGGCGCCAGGCCTCGGCCCGCGCGTGTCTGCACGCCGTGTCCTGCCTCTCGCTCGACGTACATCATGAATCTGTCCCTCGGCCCTCTCCTGTACTACTGGTCCCGCGAGGACACCTTCGCCTTTTACGAGTCGGCGGCGGACTGGCCGGTGGCGCGTGTGTACCTGGGCGAAACCGTGTGTTCGCGCCGTCACCTGCTGCGCCTGCCCGACTGGCTGGATGTTGCGGGAAAGCTGGCCGCCGCCGGCAAGGAGGTGGTGCTCTCCACACAAACGCTGATCGAATCCGAATCCGACCTCAAGGTGCTGCGCAAGATCGTGCGCGACGGGCGTTTCCTGGTCGAGGCCAACGAGTGGGGCGCGGTGCGGCTGTTGTCCGAAGCGAAAGTCCCCTTCGTCGCCGGCCCCACACTCAACATTTACAATCCGCAGACGCTCGACGTGCTCGCCGCGCTGGGCGCGCGCCGCTGGCTGCCGCCGGTGGAGGTGTCGCGCAGCGCGCTCGCGGCGCTGCTCGACCATGCGCCGGCCGGAATGGAGACCGAGGTCTTTGCTTACGGCCGCCTGCCGCTTGCCTACTCGGCGCGCTGCTTCACCGCGCGCCACTACAACCTGCCCAAGGACGACTGCCAGTTCCGCTGTCTCGACCATCCGGACGGGCTGCCGCTGGCGACGCGCGAGGGCAAACCCTTCCTTACCATCAACGGCATCCAGACGCAGTCGGCCGGCGTGTACAACCTCATCGACGAACTCCCGTCGCTGCGCGAGCTGGGCGTGGCCTGCCTGCGCCTCTCGCCGCAGTCGCGCCACATGGAGCGCGTGGTGAAGGCCTACGATGCCGCGCTTGCGGGAGACGCCTCTGCTGCCGCGGGTCTGGCGAAAGTGATGCCGGGCGCCTCGGTCGATGGCTACTGGCACGGCCGCGCCGGGCTCGAACACGATGCCACGCAGCATGGCTGAGACCCGCATCACGCGCCGGCTGGAATTCGACGCCGGCCATCGCATTCCCCACCACGACAGTCAGTGCCGCCATCTGCACGGCCATCGCTACGCGCTCGAGATCACTCTGTCGGGCGAGATCATCCAGACCCCGGCCACTTCGCAGGAAGGCATGGTGATGGATTTCTCCGAAGTGAAGGCGATCGCCGTGGCTGTGTTGGTGAGCCAGTGGGACCACGCCTTCCTGGTGTACCGGGAAGACCGTGTCGTGGCCGAATTCCTCGCCGCGCTGCCCGGCCACAAGACCGTGGTGCTGCCGGTGGTGCCGACGGCGGAAAATCTGGCCACCGAGGCGTTCCGCATCCTCGACGCCGCCTACCTCGACCGTTACGGCAATCGCCTGCGGCTTGAGCGCGTGCGTCTGTACGAGACCCCCAACAACTGGGCGGACGCGCTGCGCTGACGCCTTTTATCGAAGCCAAGGAGCCGTCATGCTCAACCTTGCCGTCCCGCCCCCCGTCGCCACGCTGGTCTCGCGCCTGCCTGTCGCGCCGCCCAGCCTGGCTTTCACCGTGGCTGCCAACCGTCTGCTGTGGCCGGCCTTGCAGACCCTCGACTGGCAGCCGCTGGTCGGGCGGCGCTATGCCATCCGCGTCAAGGATCTTGGCCTCGGTGTGCGCTTCACCGTCACTCCGCGCGGTTTTTCGCCGACACAGGGCGCGCCGGAACTTACCATCAGCGCCACCGCGCGCGACTTCCTGCTGCTGCTCGGCCGCCGCGAGGACCCGGACACGCTGTTCTTCAGTCGCCGCCTGGTGAGCGAGGGTGATACCGAACTGGGGCTCATCGTGAAGAACATGCTCGACGCGCTCGATCCCGAGTGTGTACTTGCGCGCCTTCCTGCGCCGATGGCGTCGGTCGCCCGCCGCCTGCTGGCCAGCGCCTGAGCGCGCGGTCTTTCCATAGCCGGCGCCCTCGCCGCGATTGTCAGGCGGTGGAGCCGCCACAACCCCGGGTCGTGGGCGCTCCTGCTACGACAAGTGACACACCACCAGTGCAGGATCGTCGAAGTGGTCGATCAGCAGCCGCTTCACGCGTACCTGCCAGAGCCGGCCGAACTCGCTGCGCTCTGCCGCGCTCGCCGTGCCGGACAGCACGGCCGGCATGAGCGCCTGCATTTCGGGCAGCGGCGGCACGATGCCGGGATGATAGGTGGTGATGACACTCGCGCCGCTGTCGAGGCGGGTGAAGCGCAGTTCGCCCTCGATGGCGGCGCCGAACTGCAGCAGGTTGCGCCGTGCGTATTTACCGGCCAGGCCCTTGAAGCCGCCGTCGCCGGCGGCGCCGGTGAGCAGGCCGGCGACACTGCCGGTGACCCCCGCAGTGCCGTCGCCCACGGCGGCAGCGAGTTCGACGCGCACGCCGCCGCGCTGTGGCCGACCGTCGGGGTACAGGGTGGCGAGCGCCCTGTGCGTCATGAGGTAGGCGCCGGCGACGGTGGGGCAGGAGTGGCCGGCAAGGCGCACGACGTCGGCATAGCCGTATTCGATGAGTCCGTCGCCGGCACCGAGCAGTTCGGCGAGCGGGTCGTGGGCGATCAGCCGCGGCACGGCGGCGAAGAATTCCGGAAAGTTCATGCGGGCCTCCTTGACAGCGGACGCGACCGCACGAGCGCCACGGTCGCCTGAACGATGAACCAGACCAGTGTAGCAGCCGCGAGCGCGAGGCCCCATGCCTGGCTGCTGCCGGCAGCCAGGCCGGCGACGAGGAACAGCATGGCGCGCACGCCGCCATGACGGGTGAGACGCGCGCGCAGCGTGGCATGCCATTCGCCCTGCGCGCCCGGGCGCAGCCAGGTCGGCAGGAGCTGACTGGCGGCACCCGACACCAGCGGCAGGAGGAAACCGGCGACGAAGGCCGCTTCCGGATCGGCACTGCGCGCAAACGGAGCGGCGGTGCCGAAAGCCAGGCTCGCGACGAAGCCGGCCAGCGCCGTGGCGAGCAGGGGCGGCGCGCCGTGCGGGGCAAACACGGCGCCACGCAACGGGCGCCATGCCAGTGCGAGGCGCGCGAGCGGTACGGCCCACAGCGCGGCACCGACGAAAGCGAGCGGAGTGAAGACGGCAGCGCCGACGGCGGTCGCCAGCGCGCCGCCCAGCGCCCACGGCAGGTCGCGGCGCAGGCGCGGGCCGGCATGCGGGTCGGGCATGGCCGCCGCGGTGGGCATCAGCACCGACAGGGTGCCGATCGCGGTGAGGCCGATGAAGCCCAGCGTGTTCAGATGCAGGTGCAGGCGGCGCAGCGCGGGGCGGTGTTCCGGCCAGACTGCGCCGGCAAGAATGGCGAGCAGGGCTGTGGCGAGACAGGCGAGCGCCGCCTCGTACCAGTCCAGTCCCGGATGCGGTCGGCCAAGCGTCGTGCGGCGGCGCGCGCGGCTCCAGCCGAGCATCGCCAGCGCCGCCACCGCACCCAGCGCAGCGCCGGCGTGGCGCGCGGCGAAGTAAGCGGGGACTGCGAGCGAGAGTAGCGCCAGCGCGCCCGCGACAAGTGCGGCGAAGGGCAGCACGGCGAGCGCAGAGGGGGCGGCGCGGCTGCGGGTGAGCACCGGGATGAAATGCCCCATCGCGCCGAAAATGAGCGGCAGAGCGCCTACCGCGAACAACAGGTGCAGCGTGGCGGCGCGGCCGGCAAGCTGGAATCCCGGCATGGCCGCGGCGAACGCGCCCAGTGCCAGCAATACCAGCGCCGGCAGCATGCCGCGGCTTCAGACGCGGATGAAGTCGATCACGATGGCGCCGGGTTCGCGCTGCAGATACTGGATGTCGACCGCGGCGCCGTAGCGGTTGCGCAACTGGTCGAGCAGCGGCAGCGGATCGTGGTCGTTGACGAAGCGCATGCGCTCGCCCGGAGTCAGTGCATCCAGCGCGCCGAAGATGGCGGCATGGCGGAAGCGCTTGGCGATGCCACGCGCGTCGAACGGGTAGATCTGGTCGGGGCTGAGGTGGACGTGGGCTTGCATGGTCGACTCCTGTTAAAGATGTAAATGGGATACAAATTATAAACGCATCATGACATGATAGGGAATATAATATGTATTATTTTTACATGTAAGAATGCTGTCATGCAGCTGACCCGCTTCACCGATTTTTCGCTCCGGGTACTGATCAGTCTCGCCGCGCGGCCGGACGCGCTCGCCACGGTCGCGGCGCTCGCCGGGGAGCACGGTATTTCGCGCCACCATTTGACGCGCGTGGTGCACCAGCTTGGTGTCAAGGGCTACATCGAGACGATGCGCGGCAAGGGTGGCGGTTTTCGCCTTGCGCGTGCGCCGGAAAAAATCTGTGTCGGGGATGTCGTGCGCGACATGGAGAGTGGGTTCGAGATCGCCGAGTGTTTCCAGCCGGGGCAGTCGTCGTGCCGCCTCATGCCTGGTTGTGCCCTGAAGGGGGTGCTCGGTGAGGCTGCGCAGGCGTTCCTCGCGACCCTCGACCGTTATAGTCTCGCCGACCTGCTTCGCGCGCCGGAGCAGGCGCTCAGACCGGCAACACGATTTGCCCGTCGCTGCTGAAGAGATAGTCGCGGAACACGTGCTCCGCGCTGAGGAGCGCGTAGCTGCCATCGGCAGCGCGCCGCGTGGTGTCTTTCAGGCGGTAGGTGTAATGGCCGCAGGTCCAGATATCGAAATTGCGCATGTGCGTGCACAGGCAGGTCTTGTCCGGCACTGAAATTTTCTTCGCCCCCGGGCGGCGTTCGACCTCGCGGTTGTAGGCGTCGATGTAGGCGCAGCGCCCGTTGGCATCGAGCAGGTAGCCGTAGGCCTCGCAGTTGGGGCGGATCCCCGCGCCGATGCCGGGGCTGCCCTTGAGCATGCGCATCGGATAGCCCGTCGGTGACAGCAGGTTGACCTCGATGTCAGCTTCGCTCGCCCTGAAGTATTCCTGCTTCACCTTGTCGGGCAACCCGCATTCCGTGGTGACGGTGAAGCGCGTTGCCACCTGCACCGCGGCGGCGCCCTGTTCGAGGAAAGCCGCGGCATCGCTGCCGGTGAAGATGCCGCCGGCGGCGATCACCGGAATCTCCAGATGTTCGGCCTTGAGCAGGGCGATCACTTCGCCGACGATGGCGGCAAGGTTGTACTGAGCCCAGTCCAGGCCAAAACCCAGATGACCGCCGGCGAGCGGGCCTTCCACCACGACGAAGTCGGGCAGCCGGTTCAGACGCGCATTCTTGCGCAGGAACATGCCGAGCGCGCGCGCCGACGACACGATGATGCCAAGCCTGGCGTCGCGAAAGCGCGGGTGATCCTCGATCAGCGCGAACGAACCGAGATGCAACCCGGCGGAGAGGGTGATGCCGTCGATGCCGGCGTCGAGCGCGGCGGAGAGGCGCACGCGCAGCGTTTCGCGCGGCGCATTCATGGTCAGTTTTTCCATGCAGTTGATGAAGACAAGCCCGTCGCCGCGCTTCGCTTCCATGGTGCGACCGACGTGCTGGCGCGTGGACTCTTCCACTTCGCCGAGGCTGAAGTGGACCTGGCTCTTGTCGCTGCTGGCGACGTTCGCCTTGTACTTCTTCAGCTTCTGGCTGACGTAGTTGGTGTCGTAACGGCGGTCGGAGACGGTCGGCAGCATGGCGTCGGAAATGTGACCGATGCCGCCGAGGCGCGCGATTTCCAGTGCCAGGTCGGCGTTGGAGATATCCACGCCCATCCCGCCGACGATAATCGGTACCACTTCCTGCTTGCCAAAATGCAGCCGGAAATCATCCACGCATTTCATTCTGTTCCTTAGCTTGTATGGGTTGGCGACCTGCCGGATCGGGAAGCGACGCGCGCCCGGCCTTGCCGTGTTGCTTGGGACGTGCATTGTAGCCGACTGCCGCTGTCACCTCGAAGTCGGCAACTGGCCCCGTCTCGCCCTGGGTGCAGATTTCTCTTGCACGCTTCCTTGCGGTGGGATATATAATCGGACGATCACATGATCGAACGATCAGGTGACATTCCGTCGATACCCCCCCGCTCTGGAGATAACATGAAAAAAGTGCTGTTCGCCCCCGTGATCCTTGCCGCCAGCCTGGCGGCGAACGGTGTGTTGGCCGCCGAGCCGGCCAAGCCCGTCAAGCCCGCCGCCGCGCCCCCCGAAATACAGCAAATGATGAAGGTCTACACGCCAGAGATGCGGCAGAAAGTCATGGCACTGTCGCCCGAGCTCAAGGCCACCATCCAGCAACTCCATGCCGGTCACCCGCGGCGCGCCAAGGAGACCACGCTGCGCCAGATCATGCTCGAGATCCTCTCCGAATATCAGACCATCGCTATGGCGATCGCCATGGACAACCCGGAAGCTGCGGCGGATGCCGCGCGTCGCCTCGCCGGTCACCGCATTCCCAAGGGCGGGCTGCTGCCGTATTTCCCGTTGACCCAGGTCAACGACGCCGATCTCGGCGTCCTGCCCGCGATGAATACTGCCGTCGAAGGCAGCGCGCTCAAGCTGGCTGAAGCCGCCGAAGCCGGCGACATGCCGAGAGCCGCGTCTTATCTCAGCGACATCATGACCGGCTGCGTCGCATGCCACATCAAGTTCCGCCCCGCGGTCCCAGGCCTGTCGACCAGCCTGATCGCCGCCCCCGCCAAGTAATCCCGATAACGTTCAGAGGAGAATCACGATGCAAAAACAAATCGTTGCCGCGGCCGTCTCGGCCGCGCTGCTCGCGCTGTCCAGCGGCGCCCACGCCACCAACGGCGACCAGATGATCGCCACGACCGCGGCACAGGCCGGCATGGGCGGCGCCACCGTCGCCCAGGCGCAGGATGCCGCGACCATTCTGGTGAACCCTGCCGGCATGGCCGACCTCGGCATGAAGGACGTGCGCATGGACCTGGGTTTCGGCCTGCTGAATCCGCCGCGCGAGATCAACGGCCAGGAGAGCGATTCGAACTGGTACTTGATGCCGACCGGCGCGGCGGCATTCAATGTGAACGACCGCCTGTTCCTTGGCATGGCGCTGGGCGGCATTGCCGGCATGGGGGTGAACGTACCGGACATGGTTGCAGGAGGGGGCGCGCAGCCCATCGTGACGACCAAGCAGGTGTTCCGCTTCGCGCCGGCCGCCGCCTTCAAGGTCAACGACGCCTTGGCGCTCGGTGCCTCGCTCAACATCGTCAACCAGAGTCTGTCCATGTCCTTCGTCGGCGGTGGCGGCACTCAGGTGAACCTGCCGCAGAACCAGCAGTTTGGTTTCGGCGCCACCCTCGGCGCCACCTACAAAATCAATCCCGCGCTGCAGGCGGGCCTGACGTATACGACCAAGACCGGCATCAGCGACATGACGTTCAACACGACTGCCGGCAAGGTCAGCTTCGACATGGACATGCCCGCCTCGCTGGCCGCCGGCCTGGCGTTCAAACCGATGCCCGGTCTTCTGGTCGAGTTCGACGTCAAGCGTATTTTCTTCAACGACGTGATGGATCGCATCACCGTCAGCAACCCGGGTGCTCTTGCAGGACTGCCTCCGGTCCTGACCTTTGGATGGGATGACCAGACCGTCTACGCAATCGGCGTGAAGAAGGACATGGGCCCCATGTCGGTGAGCCTCGGCTTCAACTACGGCAAGTCCCCCATCGGTACCGAGGACGTCAACGCCAACCTCGGTTCCATGGCGATCATGGAAAAGCACCTGTCGTTTGGTCTGTCCCGCAAGTTCAGCGACAAGGTGAGCGGCAGCTTCGCCTACACGCACGCTTTCGAAAACGATCTGACGGCCAGCGTGGGCCCTGCCAACACCATCAAAATGGACCAGAACCAATACAACTTCAATATCTCATACAAGTTCTGATTGGCAGTATCCGGGCCCGGCGATGCCGGGCCCCTCGAACAATCCATGGAGCGGTGCATGACTGTAGTGTGGAGGGCCCACGTGGCAGACGGCAAGACTCCCATCGGACCACGGCATGGAAAATCCTGAGCACGGCGGACCACGCCCACATCGGGCCGAGACCGAAAAGCGCTCCGGGCAGGACAGGCGTCATCCAGGAATGCCCCCCAGAAAGCGCAAATCCGCCGAAGTTCGGCGTCACGACATCGTCGAGGCGGCGATGGCGATCATCCGTGATGAGGGTGTGGCGAAGCTCACCACGCGCTCGCTGGCGCGTGCCGTCGGCATCGCGCAACCCACGCTGTTTCTGCATTTCGGCACCAAGAGCCACGTGCTGGTCGCAGTGGTCGATACCATTCAGGAAAACCTGCAGAAAAAACTGGGCGCACTCGATCTCGAGGGGCTGACTCCGCTCGACCGCCTGAGGGCGGTGATTCGCGCGCACCTCGCCTTCATCCAGAAACAGCCGGGGATTCCGCGCCTGCTGTTTTCCGAAGCCCTGCAAAGCGGCGACCCGCTGTTTCGCGAACGCATGAATGTGCTGGTGCACGATTTCCTGCAATTCGTCGCCGGGCTCATCGGCGCTGGCCAGGCGCAAGGCCAGATCCGCGCCGACATCGTGCCGCAGCAGTGTGCGTGCATCCTCATCGCGGCGGTGCAGGGCCTCGCGTTCCGCTGGATCCTGTCCGGTCATCGCTTCGAACTTGCGGAACAGGCCGACGCCCTTATCGCCACCTTCATCGAAGGCTGGGCGGTTCGTGCCTGACCGCGCCGTGCCCTACACCCTCGCTCCGGCCACTGCCGACGCGCCCCAGGTGGCGCGCCAGCGTGTTTTTACGGTGAAGAGGCCGGTGAGTGCGAGGAAGCAAAGACCGGCAAAAATGAGCAGGCCGAGCCGGTAATCGCCGGTGTGCTGGCGGAGATAGCCGAGGCTGGCAGCGAGATAGAACCCGCCAATTCCGCCGGCCATGCCCACAAGCCCGGTCATCACGCCGATTTCCCTGCGGAAACGCTGAGGCACGAGCTGGAATACCGCGCCATTGCCGATCCCGAGGCTGCCCATCGCGAGAACGAATCCGGCGAGCGCCGCGATGGCGGTCGATGCGCCGAGTGCGATGACGACAATGAAGCCGCCCGCGAGGCAGTACATGGAGAGCAGGGTGCGGATGCCGCCGATGCGGTCGGCGAGCATGCCACCGACGGGGCGCACCAGTGAACCGGCGAATACGCAGGCGGCCGTGTAGTAGCCCGCCGCAACTGGCGTCAAGCCGTACTGGTCATTGAAATAGAGGGTGAGACTGGACGCCAGGCCGACGAAGCCACCGAAGGAGCAGAAGTAGAAGAACATGAACCACCAGGCGTCCCGCTCCTTCAGTACGTGGAGATACTGGTGCAGCGATTTGGGCGGAGGGCATTGCGGGGCATCCTTGGCGAACAGGCCGAAGATCAGCAAGGCCGCGCTCGCCGGGAGCAGCGCCATGCCGAAGACATTGCCCCAGCCGTAGGTGGCAGCGAGGCCGGGAGCGAACAGCGCCGCCAGCACTGTGCCGGAGTTGCCCGCGCCGGCAATGCCGAGCGCGGTGCCCTGATGGTGCGGAGGATACCAATGTGATGCGAGTGGCAAGGCCACCGCGAACGCCGCACCGGCGAAGCCGAGCAGCACGCCGAACAGCAGCGGGTCGGCCATGCTGTGCAGACCCGCAAGCCACGCCCAGCTCAAGGCGGCGATGACGATGAACTGGCCGATGAGTCCTGCCGCCTTCGGCCGCAGGTGATCGACCAGTACGCCCATGAACACGCGCAGCACGCCGCCGGCAAGCACCGGCGTGGCGACCATCAGGCCTTGCTGTGTCTGCGTGAGTTCGAGCGATGCGGCGATCTGGACGGCGAGGGGGCCAAGCACCACCCAGATCATGAACGCGATGTCGAAATACAGGAACGCGGACAGCAGCGTGGGGGTGTGACCGGATTGCCAGAATCCTCTGTTCATGTGCGTACTCCAGGAGAAAAATCGTGATGCCGGGACGAGCAGATCCATCCGCTCCGCCCAAGGGGCACGGTGAAGCGGTCCGGGGATGGATGGGAGAGACTTATCCTAAAAACCGCAGTTGACCGCTCTCTGCCTCCGTGAATGCCGCATGAACGCTGAACATTCTGCCTTCGACCGCCTTCACCTGTCGGGTGAGTTCGCTACGCACCCGCTGGCACGCCTGCTCACGCGCCAGCCTTTGTCGC